>DATAUH010000067.1:0-11109 GCA_036268375.1 Bryobacteraceae bacterium
CGCGCTGCTGGCGTGTCTCGTTGTCGCCGGACTTTTCGCGCGAGCCGTCTGGCCACATGGCAATGAGGTTTGGCGCGAATATTCGTACCTCGGCAGCATGGATGCCATTGCGCTCGGTTGCCTCACGGCAATTGCGCTGTCAAGTTCCCGCATGACGGGTCGCACATCGCGTTTTCTCGCGATTGCAGGTTCAGTTTTGCTCGCAATCTGCCTCGGCTGCACGCTTCTGCTCAACCGGCTTGGCGTCGAACGTCTTGGCCTGGACATGACATTCGTAGCTATCGCGACGTGCATGATCATCGCGGCCTCCGCCGCCACCGAATGGCGCGGACCCCGCGTGCTTGGGCCCGCACTGCTGCTGGGACGCCGTAGTTACGAGGTCTATCTGACGCATATGTTCGTGGTCTTCGCGCTCTTCGAAGTGTTTCTCCGCTGGGGAAAACCCCTCGCCGGCGTACCTGCGCTTTTCCTGCTCGTCTTTGTGATCGCGGCAGCGTTCGGCGAAGCAGTAGCGCGCGCGTATTCGGAGCCTATGAACCGCTTGCTTCGCTATCGCGCCGGCCGCCCGGGAAACTTAGGCTCGGTGGTCGGCTAAGCCGCCAGCTTTATACTGAGAAGTTGACCGATACTCTTGCCGACCGCCTCGCCGAAGTCCGCCAGCGCATCGCTCGCGCATCCGAGCGGGCGCGCCGAGATCCTGGCTCGGTCCTTCTCCTGGCGGTCACGAAAGTCTTTCCGGCTTCAGTGATTCACGATGCCTACGCACTTGGCCTGCGCGATTTCGGCGAAAACTACGTTCAGGAGTTCGAGACCAAAGCGCCGGAAGTTGCCGCGCTCACGGATGCGCGCTTCCATCTCATCGGCCATCTGCAGTCCAACAAATCCAAGAAGGCCGCCGAACTTTTCCACGTCATCCAGACTGTCGATTCGCCCAAGCTGGCGCGCCGGCTGAACGAATCTCCGCGTCCGCTCGACGTCATGTTGGAAGTCAAGCTCTCCGACGAAAACGCCAAAAGCGGCGCTGCACCTGATGAACTGCCGGAACTGATCGCCGCCGTTCGCGAGTGTCCGCAACTTCGCCTGCAAGGTCTGATGACCATGCCGCCCTGGTCCGATGACTCCGAGGCCGCGCGTCCCTACTTCCGGCGATTGCGCGAGCTTGCCGAACGGCATTCGCTCCCAGGCCTTTCCATGGGAATGTCTCACGATCTTGAAGCCGCTATTGAAGAGGGATCCACCTGCGTCCGCGTGGGAACCGCCCTCTTCGGCAAACGCAAAAAACCGTGACCGTCGGCTTCTTCTCGCCGCTTCCGCCGGCGCGCACGGGCGTCGCCGATTACTCCGCTGCGCTCCTCCAGGAACTGCGCAAAACCGGACGCGTGGATATTGCGCCCGCGCGCTGCGATGTCGCGCTCTATCAAACCGGCAACAACGCGCTTCACGCGGAAATCTATCGCCGTGCTCTCGAACAGCCCGGTATCGCTGTCATCCACGATGCGGTTTTGCACCACTTCCTGCTCGGCCAGTTGGACGAGCGGCAGTACATCGATGAATTTGTCTTTAACTATGGCGAATGGCACCGCCAACTCGCGCGCGAGCTCTGGCATGCACGCGCATCGTCGGCCTCCGATCCGCGCTATTTCGAATACCCGCTGCTGCGCCGTATGGCCGAGCGCTCGCTCGCTGTCATCGTTCACAATCCGGCCGCCGCAACCGTCGTACGCAAGCACGCTCCCGGCGCGCCAGTTATCGAAATTCCGCATCTACACGAACCAGCGCCGCGCCTCATGGGCGCCGAGATTGAACGCTACCGCCAAAATCTCGGGGTACCTTCCGACTGGTTTCTGTTCGGCGTGTTCGGTTACTTGCGCGAGACGAAACGAGTGGCGCAAATCGTGGACGCCTTTACGCAACTCCGCCGCGAGCGTCCCAACACGGCTTTGCTCCTTGCGGGCGATTTCGTTTCGCGTGATCTCGAACGCGCGATGCTCCCGCTGCTGGGCCGCCCTGGTATCGTTCGCAAGCCGTATCTGCCAGATCACGAATTCTGGCTGGCCGCCTCTTGCGTCGATGCGTGTATCAATCTCAAGTACCCGGCCGCCGGCGAAACTTCGGGCATCGCGATTCGCCTGATGGGGCTCGCCAAGCCCGTTCTCCTCACCGCCTCTCCTGAATCCGCACGCTACCCCGACGACGCCTGCCTGCGAATTCCCGCTGGACCAGCGGAGCGCCCCAGTCTGCTGCATCACATGCGCCTGCTCACCGCCATGCCCAGCGTCGCCCGCGAGATTGGCCGCCGCGCCGCCGCCCACATCCTCACTCACCACGACATAGCCCGTGTGGCCGGTATGTACTGGGCTGCCCTATACGAAAGCCGTGTTGTACTATAAGGGATTATTCATGAAGGCCCTTCTGGAATCGCTCCAGCCCGCCGGACGGGATTGGGAGCTGGCCCGCGCAATTGATCCGGCGCGCCTGCCCGCCCACATCGCAATCATCATGGATGGCAACGGACGATGGGCCGGGCGGCGCTTTCTCCCGCGTGTCGCCGGACATAAGGCCGGCGTTGGCCCCGTTCGCACTACCGCCGAAACCTGCGCCCGCATGGGCGTGAAGGTTCTGACGCTATACGCGTTTTCCGTCGAAAACTGGAAGCGCCCACGTCACGAAGTCGAAACTCTGTGGCGGCTGCTCCGCTACTATCTCAATCACGAACTGCCCACGCTGCAGCGCAATGATATTCGTCTGCAGGTAATCGGAAGAATCGACGCTCTGCCCGGCGAGGTCCGCCGCGAGCTTGACAACACCGTAGAAGCCACCGCCGCGAATCACGGCATGGTCCTCAATCTTGCGATCAATTACGGCGGCCGTGCCGAAATCGTTGACGCCGTCAATTCAATCTTGGAAATGGCGCGCCTCGATGGCAGCATTCACACGTTGAAAATCGACGAAGACCTGATCTCCACCAGCCTTTACACCGCTTCCTACCCCGATCCCGACCTTCTCATCCGCACGTCCGGCGAGATGCGTATCAGCAACTTTCTGCTGTGGCAAATCGCGTATGCGGAACTCTACGTCACCGAGACTCTCTGGCCCGATTTCAGCCGCGCCGATCTGCTGGAAGCCGTCCTCGAATATCAGAAGCGCGACCGCCGCTATGGCGGCTTAAGCGCTCCCAAAGAGCCGCTGTCGCTTCAGGACGAGTCGCTGATGCAGCCCGCCCTGCGCGAATCATGAAGCGTGTCCTCACGGCCGCTGCGCTGATCCCACCCGTAATCGCAACCATCTTCCTCGCTCCGTATTGGGTGTTCTTCGCGGTTGTCGCTCTTGTGGCCGTGCTGTGCTACGCCGAGTACGATTCCATCGCAGCCTCCTACAACTTCGGCGCTCCTGGTCCGCTCGGCTATGTTGCCGGGCTCGCGCTTCTCTGGGTCCCCGGCGGAGCGTGGCTCATCATTGTCGCCGCTGCGCTGATCGCCTTCACGCTTTCGCTCCGTTCGGCGGATCTCGCCCACGCTTTACCTCGCTCGGCGCTTCTGGTGACAGGCGTGGTCTACGTGTTCGGAACCTGGAGGTGCGCGCTTCCCTTGCACCAGCTCAATCCGCACTGGCTCATGTACGCCTTGATCGTAAATTGGACCGGCGATATCGGCGCCTACTACGTGGGCCGCAGCTTCGGGAAACGCCGGCTCGCTTCGCGTGTGAGTCCCAAGAAATCGTGGGAGGGAGCGGGCGCCGCAGTGGCGACATCGGTGCTTATCGCGGGTGCTTATCTGGTGTACTTCGTTCCTGATGTCGGCTTCCTGGAAGCGATCGGCCTGACAGTGGTGGCGAATATCGCTGGTCAACTCGGCGACCTGTGCGAGTCCGCAATGAAACGTGGCGCAGGCATCAAAGACAGCGGCCGTCTCTTGCCCGGCCATGGCGGCTTCCTGGACCGCGTCGACAGCACGCTCTTCTCGCTGCCGGTAATCTACGCGTTCACGCTGTTGCGCACGCAATCGCTGTAGACGAATAGAACTGCCTGTTCGTAACCGTTACCCAAATTCCTTGACGAATCTGTCGGCTTGCTGAGCAATCAGGAAGCAGCATCACTTCGACCGGAAACAGGTCGCCGCTGACCGGCCGAATTGTGAGGCCAAGGGACAACATGCCATTGATGTTGGCAAAGCGGCGCAAGACGGCTTCCGAGGAGCGCGAATACCTGCCCGCGCGGCGTCCAGATCCCGCCGGATCGTCAGGCGCTCCAGCAGGAATTCCTATCTTTCTTCAGCGACCCAAGGCAGGGATCCAAATGAAGCTGGCCATTAACCAGCCAGGCGACGCGTGGGAACAGGAGGCCGATCGGGTTTCCGGCCAGGTGCTGAGCATGTCAAATCCGCAAGTTCATTCCACGTGTTCTTGCGGAGGCGCTTGCGACAAATGTCAGCAGGTTCAAAGGAAAACCATCGCGGAATCGGGCGGATCTATCGCTTCCGGCGCGCCCCCGCAAGTTCAACGGGCTTTGAACTCGGCTGGCCAGTCGCTCGAAGGCGGTGCGCGCGATTTCATGGAAACCCGCTTCGGCCGCAGTTTCGACGGCGTGCGCATCCACACCGGCGCCTCGGCAATTCGCGCCAACACCGCACTCGGCGCCAAAGCGTTTACTGCCGGTTCCCACATCGTATTCGGAGCAGACCAATACCGTCCCTCCACTCGCGAAGGTAGAAGCCTGCTGGCGCACGAACTGACGCACGTGGTGCAGCAGTCTCCGTCATCCGCCGCCGTCGCAGACGCTCCGCTTCCCATCGGCGCCTCGCCTCAACAGATTGCGCCGCAGCGCATGCATCCAGCGGCACTGGCCGATCTCGAAGCCCGCGCCTGACCTACAAAAATTCTTTGACGCAGGCGTGGTTCTACAGGTAATCTCACGGTTCCGACTAGCCGGCTCTAACAGGGTCAAGCCTGTCACGCCTACTGATAATAGCCGCGGCAATCTTCCAGTAGCTTACTTAGCCGGCTCCTTAACGCGATCTGTTTCGCATGCGGATTCCCCTCGCGAATGCACGTCTGTATTGCGCTGATCAAGCGCTCCAATTCTGCCCGGCGCATGTCGCTCTTGGGAAGGCTGCGCAGAACTTCTATGCATAGCCGGCTCATTTCCTCCGGCGATTGCTCTTCGAAACCGGCCTCTCGTTGAGCGTGCTTCTCCCGCCAGCTCGACACACGCACGCAGCCGATCTGACGGCCTTATTGCTCGATTTCGAGCAGTTCAAACGTGCCTGGCAACACCGGCGCGCGCTTGCCGGCCGCCGGCGCCGGTCCGAACTTCGCCGCGACTACATACACGTGATGGTTGGTCGGGTCGACGCCCATGTTCCGCGACCCTTTGGGCGTTGTCACGGTCTGCGCGACATGATACTGATCCGCCGAATCCTGATGGATCACCGTCAACGTTCCGTCCGCATTGGATGCGAACGCATTGCCGGAACCCGGATCGAAGCCGGCTCCGTCGACTCCCGTTCCAATAGGCAATGTCGTCACAATCTTCCCTGTCTGATAGTCCGAGACCGCCATCAAGCCGCTGCGACAACCGCTGAACAGGCGATGATGCGCTGTGTCGATCGCCATCGATACCGGCTGTTTGCACGGAGCAGTCGGCCAACGCTTCGTCACTTTCGCCGATTTTGCGTCGATCTCCACTACTTCGCTTTTGTCTGTCAAATTCGCGTAGACCTTGCCGTCGCCCGCTGAAACGCCGTACTCCGGTTTACCGCCGAGCGCGATGTTGGTAATCAGCGTGCCCTTCGGGTCGATGACAGTCGACGAGTTCGCATCGCCGTTCAGCGTGAACACCCGATTAGAAGCCGGATCGTACAGAATCGCATCCGCGTCTTCGGCCGCCGGGATTTTGCCGAGCTGCTTGAAGGTCTTCAGATCGAACATGACCACCGATTGGTCGTTGCCGGACGTCGCAAATCCATGCCCGGCTGAGCTCGCGATTGCCGTGCCGTGCGCGCCATTAATGCCTTGCACTTCGCCGATCAATGTCCCCTTGTCTTCATCCACCACCATCACGCGGGTTTGTCGCGCGATGTACAGGCGATGATTCGCCGGGTCCGGCACCACGTAATCCCAACTGCCATCACCCCCCAAAGGATACGTGTGAGCGATGTGATACGACGTTGTCGATTGCGCCAGCAGCAGCGGCGCCGCGCTCATTATTAAGAATGCCAGCTTACGCATGAATGTTCCTTTCCTCAATTGACTGTTAAAGACCCGGCTCCCGCCCTCAGTCCTTGGTTTCCGTCCCATCGGCCTTCACCAAGACCTCGTGCTTCTTGCCGGCTTTGGTGGTGTACGCGGCTTCGTACATCGTTTCGCCGTCGCGCTTGAAGAGCTCCACCATGCCGAGCTTTCCGTCCGCCACCTTCTTCAAAATTGCCGCTTTGGCCGCGGGCGGCACGCTCTCCAGCGTGGTCTCTTCCTCGATGACGACAAGCCTGCCCTTCGTGTCCACGTTCAAATCCCGGTGCCTGCCATTACGGATGGTTTCAATCTCGTATTGCGAGACGCCGTGCTCCGTTTCCCGTCCGATGCTTTTGATTTCGCCGCCGTCCAACTCTTTTTGAACCGTTGCCTGCACGCTGGCCGGCAGATCTTTCAAAGTCAACCTTTTCTGCGCCCAAGCCGCGCCGCAGAAAAGGACGCAAACGCCCCAAATGAATGCTTGCCCTTTCATCGATCCCTCACCGAATATTTTGCGGATCGATTCTGAAGAATTCATGAACGTGAATTTCAAATCGCCGGAAGCAATACGCGAAAAATCGACCCCGCTCCGTAGCGGCTCTCGACCTCGATCTGCCCTCCGTGGCGCGTCACAATTGCCTGCGCGATTGAGAGGCCAAGGCCAAACCCATCCACGCTTCGGGATCGATCCTTCGACGCGCGATAGAAGCGTTCGAAGATGTGTGGCAGATCGTCGGCGCCGATTCCTATCCCTTGATCGCGGACTTCCAGCACACCCATAGCCTCGCCACCGCGCGATCGCGCATCCAGATGTACCTGGATCTCGCTCGCTTTGCGCGAATACTTGAGCGCGTTGTCAATGAGAATCAAAACCAATCGCCTCAGCGACTCGTAGTCGCCGCGTATTTCGCAGGGACATGCTCCGGTCAGCGTGAGCGTAGCGCCCGAACTCGCCGCCAATGGCCGCGCATCCTCACAGACATTTCTCGTCAACTCGGCCAGTGCGACAGGCTCCAACGGCGCATCTTCCTCACGCGCGTCAGACCGCGCCAGCACCATCAAATCTTCGATCAGCGCCGTGGTCCGTTCGCTTTCGGATAGAATTCGCTGCAGAGCTTTCGCGTAATCTTCCGGCTGACGCGGCCGCGCGAGCGTAACCTCTGCCGTGGTGCGTATGATCGAAACAGGCGTGCGCAGTTCGTGGGAAGCGTCCGCCGTGAACTGCGTGATGCGGCGGAACGAACTCTCCAGCCGCCCGAACATGCCGTTCAATTTTCCGGAGAGCCGATCCAATTCATCGTCCGTTCCCCGCACCGGAAGCCGCTGCGAAAGATCTTTGGCTTCGATTTCGCCGGCCGCTTGCGTAATGATCTCGACCGGCGCCAACGCGCGGCGGCTCATCCAATATCCGCCCGCGGAGGCCAGCAACAGGAGCAGCGGGCTGCCCAGCAACGCCGTCCACGCCACGCCGCGCAGCATCTCATCGAACTCGTCCAGTGGCATTCCAATCTGGATCACCGCGTTTTGTGAACGCGCGGAGAGTATCCGAATCGGCCCGCGGCGCTCGTAGACCGTCGATGTTGCGCCGCGCCTCGGCAAACGCCCTGCATCCGGCAGAGCGCCCCAATCGTTTGTGCCCGGGGAGCGATACAACCAGCTTCCATCGACGCTGCCGATCCGCAATAACGTGCCCGCCGGCGCGAGGGCCGCATCTTCAGCCAGTTCGTCTGCTGGTCTTTTATGCTGGCTGGCTTCTTTTTCGAGATACCCGCGTATTTCGCGCATGCGCGCCCGCAGTTCCTTGTCGGCTGTATCGTTGATGCTGTCCTTTAGCGCCAGCCAAACTCCGACGCCGACCAGCGCCAATGTCGCGGCAAGAATCAGGCTGTACCAAGCCGTCAGACGGAATCGGATGGACTTGTAGTTCACGCCTCCTCCCGCAAAATGTAGCCGTAACCTCGGACGGTTTGAATCAGCTTGCGCGAGCGGCCCTGGTCGATCTTTTCCCGCAGGTGCTTGATGAATGCGTCGACCGTGTTCGCCTCTACTTCTTCGTCGAATCCCCAGACGCCATCGATAATCGCCGCGCGTGAGACGGCGCGCCCCGTCCGTCGCATCAGGAACTCGAGAACGCGATATTCCGTAGCCGTCAGGTTCAGCGCTACGCCCTCCCGTAAAACTTCATGCGAATTCGGATCGAGTTGTAGATCGCCGACTTCCAGGCGGGCTTTCGCAGGTTGTGTAGAACGGCGCGTAATCGCGCGCAACCGCGCCAGCAGCACGCGAAACGGGAACGGCTTGGTCAGATAATCATCGGCGCCGGCGTCCAGGCCGCGAACCATGTCGGTGGATGCGTCGCGCGCGGTCAGCATCAGCACCGGTGTTTGCTTGCCGCCGGTCCGCAGCTTGGTGACAAAATCAAAGCCATTCATCGAAGGCAGCATCACATCCAGCAAAATGGCGTCAAAGTCACACGTTTCCGCTGCGTGTATGCCCTCGCGGCCATCCGCGGCCAGCGTCACGGTGTGATTCGCTTCTTCCAGGCCCTGCCGCAATGCATCGCGCATCGCCGCTTCGTCTTCCACCACCAGAATCCACACTTCCTGGTTCTCCCTTAGTCCGACACATGCTGCGGGCCTTGCGGGCGCCGCCCGTCTCTCCACCTTAAGCCGATTTTCTGAAGAATCTCTGAACCCGCTTGCCGTGATACAACCGGTCTATGTTTGGCACACGCAAAGCGCTCGCCCTACTTATGTTCGCCGCCTCGCTGGCGGCGCAGACCAACTATCAGCCGACCTCTGAGTCTTTGCGCCGGCATAAAGTTCCACAGTGGTATGAAGACGCCAAATTCGGCATCTTCATTCATTGGGGGCCGTACGCCGTGCCCGCGTACCACGAATGGTATGTCGAGTTCATCAGTCCCAAAGCCAACTACGGTTTTCTGTTCGGCGGGCCTCCGTTCACAGCCGAGCAAGGCGACCTGCCCGAGGCGCTGTTTCGCGAAAAGACGCGCGCTGACGCTGTCGAATATCACAAGCGCAATTGGGGCGCCGACTTTCCTTACGATAACTTTCTTCCGATGTTCAAGGCCGAGCATTTCGACCCGGATGCCTGGGCCAAGCTCTTTCGCGCATCCGGAGCCCAGTACGTCGTCATGACGGCTAAGCACGGCGATGAGTACGCCATGTGGCCAACGAAATTCACTCACCGGAACGCCATGGAAGTAGGGCCGAAGCGCGACCTTCTCGGCGATGTCACGAAATCCGTACGCGCTGCCGGGCTGAAGATGGGTTTTTACCATAACACCACTTACACGTTCTGGGATTCACGATATCCTGGTCGCGATTGGGTGGATTACATGAATAACTCCATCAAAGAGTTGGTCGACTTATACCATCCCTCCATTCTCTGGGGCGACGTTCTGGACGGTCCCATCAAAGACGCCAGCGGTAAAAACCTGCCGGCAGACTACTGGGGCAGCAAAAAGGTGCTCGCCTACTTCTACAATCACTCCCCCGACGCCTCTCAAGTGCTTGCCAACGACCGTTGGGGCGCGGATCTGGACGGCAAACGCCTGGGCGATTTCGCGACGCCCGAACGCTCCCGCATGACGCGCATTCGGACGGACAAATGGGAGGCGTGCGATTCGCTTGACCCATTTTCGTGGGGTTACAACCGCAACTTAAAGCCGTCCGACGCCATGACGGCAAATCAGTTAGTCGACTATCTGGTCGACGTGGTAAGTAAGAACGGAAACTTACTCATCAACATCGGTCCGAAGGCCGATGGGACCATCCCGGATTATGCCGTGAAGGTGTTGGAGAGCGTGGGCGAGTGGCTGAAGGTCAATGGAGAAGCGATTTACGGCTCGCACTATTGGGACAACTACAAAGATGGCGATATACGCTTCACACGCAAGGGCAACGTGCTCTACGCCATTGCTCTCGAGTGGCCGGAAGAGGAGATCCGCCTCACTACTTTGGCGGGAAAGAGGGTGACGAAGGTAGAAATGTTGGGCCTCCCGGACGCAATCCACTGGACTGCCGCCGCGGATGCGCTGGTGATTCAGCCACCGGCCAAGCGTCCTTGTAAGTACGCATATACGTTCCGCATCACGACGCAGGGGTTATAGCCGGCGGCTAGTCTGAAAAGATGAAGCGCGTGGTCATCCTTGGTCCGGGAGCTTCGGGTAAATCGACGCTCGCATTTGAGCTCGGCGCGGTTACTGGCCTTAGGATGATCGAGCTGGACAAGATCTTCTGGCAGCCCGGTCTTGTTGCTACGCCGCGCGACGAGTGGGCAAAAGTGCAAGCACGGATGGTAGAGCAAGATGGCTGGATCATGGACGGAGACTTGGGGCCGCACGATGCTTTAGAGATCCGGCTGCGCGCGGCAGACGCGGTGATTTTTCGGGACTTTTCAGTGCTCCGGTGCGCATGGCGGGCGGTCCGGCGCTCGCGCGAACCGATCGAGTTCTGGCTCTGGCGCAGCGCTCGATCACACCGGGCTTGCGGTCGATCATCCGGTTCGAAATCCGGCGGCATTCGTCGGAGCCGGAGTCCGCGATCGCGATCAGACTTCCTTCAAACCGGCTGCGCCAGCGGTTCATCAATGTAACGGCGGCTGTACCGGCCATAAGATCTCCTTCACTGAGTCAGAGCGTTATATCACTACTCGCTGCGCTTACAGCCTATAACTTAAATGTGGAGAGCCGTACCCTACGGCCATTCCAAAGATGGGCGGCGCCAGACGCACCGTGGCCGGCAACCACCTACACTCGAGTTCGGCTTGTCTGGCAGCTACGCTTCACGTCTGCGACGAATCGTTTCAGCGCACGTGGGTTCCGAATGAAATGCACAGCAGCCTCACGCGCGTATTTTG
>DATAUH010000068.1:0-9049 GCA_036268375.1 Bryobacteraceae bacterium
TTCATCTGCGGCGGCCGCGGCCGTCACTCCCGCCGCACGCCGGACGAACTCCTGGCTGTCGCAGACCGCACGTCGATGAATGGCGACGCGCTCGTGCGCGCCAGCCGCCTCACCGCGCGCATCGATAACAATGCCATCGGCGATGGATTTCAAATCTATCTCCACACGTTCGTGCTATCGCGTGAAGGCGAGTGGGCCGTCGTCCAGCAAGGCCTCAACGATGCCGCCGGCCTTGCCCGCCGCTACCATTGGCATTCCGCCGGCGTGCGCGACTTCACCTCCGATCCACATTCCGCCATCGTCGGCGAACCGCAGGGCGTCATTCTCAATCTGGTCGATTCCCGTGCCCGCGCCGCGCAGGACGCCATGCTGCAACTGGTCCGCGAAGCGCCCGAAAAGACGCTCGCGGAACTGCCGAAGCTCGTCATGCCGCGCCATCACGATGTGCGCGCCGAAAACATCGACCTCGATCGTCTGGGCGCCGTCATGGCGCTGGCGCATCAGCGCGAGCTCACCGATTTCGCCTCTCTGCTGCTGGTTGAAAAGCTCGGCCCGCGCACCCTGCAATCGCTCGCGCTCGTTGCGGAGGTGATACACGGCGCGCCCAGCCGCTTTCGCGATCCGGCACGCTTCTCCTTCGCTCATGGCGGCAAAGACGGCCACCCCTTTCCGGTCCCGCTCAAAACGTACGACGAATCCATCGCCGTGCTTCGCAATGCGCTCGATTCCGCACGCCTGGGCGACACCGAAAAGCTCGACGGCATGCAGCGACTTACTCGGTTTACCCAGGCCGTCGAAGAGCGCCGCGCTCCCCATACCGATTTCGAAGCCGCAGTCGCCTATGAACGCGCCGTATCTCCCGATCTCGGCGGCCGAACCGTCCACGGCCCGGCCGCACGCATCAACGCCGTTCCCGCTCCCGCTCCCCGCTCAATTCCGCCGAAACCGGAGCGTCGCGACCGTTCCAGCCGAGCCGATCGTCAGATGAGCCTGTTTTAAGTGCGCGAGCCGCGGCGTTCGTGAATTCCCGCGCCAATCAGTTCCACTGGTTCTGCGCTTCATATCGCCCGCGGCAGCCTTTTATAATAGGAGATATGTCCGGCAGGATCCTCACGCCCGTTTTTCTCGCTGCTTCGCTCTCTTTATTCGGCCAAACTTCCGGCTCACAGCAACAGCAGCAGAATCCGCCTGCGAATCCGCCTAAATTAGAGCGCCGCGCTTCCGAAAAGACTTCCGGTAAAGAGGTAGCCCCGCCCGAAGAAGATACCAGCATCGGCAACGCCAATAGCTTCTCCTTCAACCCTCTGCAAGCCAAGAAAGATATCGAGGTCGGCAACGAGTACGCCAAGAAACACAACTTTCGCGCCGCCGCCAACCGCTTCACGGACGCCACCAAGCACAACGATCAGGACGCCGAAGCCTGGCTGCGTCTCGGCGAGGCTCAGGAAAGGTTGAAAGACCACCAGGCTGCGCGCGAAGCCTATTCGAAATATCTCGAAATCGCGTCCGACGCCAAGAACGCCAACGATATCCGCAAGCGCCTGGATAAATTGAAGTAAGTCAAATTCAACTAAGTCGGACCGTAGTAAGTCGCACTTACCACACCAGCCGCACTAATCCATAGCAAGCCAGACAAAACCAGAAGTCCACTGCCAGCCCCCAGTCAAGCTGATAAATCTGATGCTGCGCCCGCACGGGCAGGTAACGTTCCACGCTGTAATAAATCAGGTTCCCCGCCAATACCGCAATCAGCGAACGCAGAAAGTTCGCCTTCATCGCACGCTTGAGTTCGTCTTTTGCTTCGGGTCTCAATCCTGGGGGTCCGGAAAACCGGTCCATGGCTCGTCTAAAGCCTCGCGAACCTTGGCGCAGAGCGTCGCCACCGTGAATGGCTTGGCGATGAATGCCGTGGGTGCGTGCTCAAACGTGCGAACTACGGGATCCTCTGAGAACCCCGACATCAACACGATGCGAATTTCCGGTCGCAGACGCGCCACTCTGCGGGCCAGCTCGGCGCCCGCCATGTTCGGCATTACCAGATCGGTCAACATCAGGTCCACTGGTTCGGTTTGGCACTCCAATAGCTGCAGCGCCTCCAAACCATCCATGGCGGAAATGCACTTATATCCCTGCAAGGACAGCATGCCGCAGACCAGCCGACGGATCTCTTCGGCATCTTCTACTACCAGGATAGTTTCACCGCCCGGCACACATCCCTCCAGGGGAGTATCCTAGCAAACCTTCTGCCAGTTGTAAGTAGGCTTGCTGAACGGAATTTCCATTGATATAATTGGGTTTCAGTTCGATCAGGAGATTCATGTATGGCTCGAGTATGTGAGATGTGCGGTAAAGGTCCCCAATTCGGCAGCCGGATTAGCCACGCTCATAATGTCACAAAGCGTCGGTGGAATGTAAATTTGCAAACCGTCCGGGCGCTGGTGAACGGAGCGGGACGCCGTCTGCGCGTCTGCACTTCCTGCTTGCGTTCCGGTAAAGTCCAGAAAGCAGTTTAGTTAGCTCATTTCCTAAGTTCAGGACAATCCTGGCGCCACAGTTGCACTTCTTCCATCGGGTAAACCGATGCTGGAGAACGAATTCACAGGCGCACCTTTCCAAAGTGCAGGCGTAATTTCCGCCCCGAGCCCCTCGGGCCAGGAAATCCCCCCACCGCCGTCCGGCGTCGATCCGGGCAATAGCGCACCGCCGCCCGACGGCGAAAGGCCACCTTTCTTTTATCGAAAGTGGCCTCGCATCGGGCTCTTCTGCGCCATGGGCCTCTTTGCCGCCACCGTTGTCTTCTGGGGTTATTTTTATTTCAAATTCGACAAAATGATCGAAGCGCGGCTGCGTGCCGGCGCCTTTTCCAGCAGTGTCGACATTTTTACCGCTCCGCGCGGGGTGAGTGTCGGCGACCAGGTGACCGCCGAGCAAATGATCTCCGATCTTCGCCGCAGCGGCTACAGCGTTTCTCGCGATAACCCAGTCGGCTATTTCCACGTTCCTACAGGGTCCGCGCGCCGCCTTGAGGTTTATCCCGGACGTGGCTCCTTCGCCGGCGGTGAGCCCGCAGTCTTCGAATTCGCCAATGGCCACATCGCGCACATCGTTTCCTTGGCGGACAATACGCCGCGCAACAGCATCTCGCTCGGGCCGCAACTCATCGCCAACCTCTCCAGCAGCGGCGAGAAGCGCCGGTTGGAGCGTTTCGCCGACCTGCCGCCCGATCTCATCCACGCCGTAGTCTCCGCCGAGGACAAGCACTTTTTTCATCACACCGGCTTCGACTCGCTGCGCATCCTGAAAGCGGCCTATGTCGATCTCCGCTCCGGCCGTAAAGAGCAAGGCGCGTCAACGCTCACCATGCAGCTCGCGCGCGGCTTCTTTCTCGATTCCGACAAGCGCTGGAAGCGTAAGATCGCCGAGTTCCTCATCACCTCCGACCTGGAACATAAGCTCACCAAGCAGCAGATCTTCGAAGACTACGCCAATCAGGTCTATCTCGGCCGCAGCGGACCCTTCAGCATTCACGGATTCGGCGAAGCCTCACGTGTATTCTTCGGCAAAGACCTCAGCCAGGTGAACAACTCCGAGGCCGCGCTGCTTGCAGGTATCGTTCAGCGTCCCAGTTACTTCAATCCGTTCCGCTACTCCGATCGCGCTAAAGACCGCCGCGATATCGTGCTTGGCCTGATGCACGAAAACCAATACTTGAGCGACGCCGAATACCAGCAAGCCCTCGCCACGCCCGTCAAAATCGCTCCGGAGAACAACCTCCGGATGCAAGATCAATATTTCGTGGACGTCATGAATAACGAGCTTCAGAGCAAGCTCGACGATCACGACCGCCAAACGCGCTACATCTACACTACGCTCGATCCCGACCTGCAGCGCGCCGCGGAAGAAGCCGTTACCAGTGGCATGGAAAAGGTCGACGCCCTTCTTAAGCGCCAAAAACGGCATGAGCCGATTCCCGCCGGCCAGCCCCAGGTCGCTCTGGTCGCGCTCGACCCCCGCACCGGCGAAATCAAAGCGCTCCTCGGCGGACGCAATTACGGGACCAGCCAACTCAACCACGCGCTCGCGATGCGGCAGCCGGGCTCCGTCTTCAAACCGTTCGTTTACGCGGCCGCGCTCGACACCGCCATCTCTGGCGGCCCACATATCTTCACGGCCGCCACCATCTTGAACGACGAGCCCACCACCTTCGCCGACGGCGCTCGCATCTACCAGCCCAGCAACTTCAAGCACGAGTTCATGGGCGATGTTACCCTGCGAACCGCGCTTGCCCATTCGCTGAACGTCTCAACCGTCAGCCTTGCCGAGCAAGTCGGATTCAATAAAGTGGTGGCCATGGCGCATCGCGCGGGCCTGAATGAAAACATCCGCCCCACTCCGTCGGTCGCCCTCGGTTCATACGAAACAACGCCGCTGGAAATTGCGGGAGCCTACACGATGTTCGCTAACCAGGGCGTACGGGTTTCTCCCACGGCCATCTCGCTCGTGCGCGCCGCCGATGGAAGCGCGCTCTATCAGCGCCAGACCAACGCCGCGCCCGAACTCGACCCCCGGGTCAATTATTTGATGGTCAGCCTGCTCCAGGAAGTGCTGCGCACCGGCACCGGCGCCGGAATTCACAGCTTCGGCTTTAACCTGCCGGCCGCTGGCAAAACCGGCACCTCGCGCGACGGTTGGTTCGCGGGCTTCACCAACAAGCTGCTATGCGTCGTCTGGGTCGGTTTCGATGACAATCGCGAGCTCAACCTCGAAGGCGCCCATTCCGCCCTGCCGATTTGGGCCGAGTTCATGAAGCGCGCAGCCTCCCTGAAGCCGTACAAAGACCCCAAATCTTTCGTACAGCCCTCCGGAATCGTCTCCGCCAACATCTGCATGGATAGCGGCCAGCTTGCCGGCCAGTTTTGCCCCCGCACGCGCCCCGAGCTCTTCATCGACGGTACTGAACCCGCTCAGCAGTGCCCGCTCCACAGCATCGATACCTCTACTGCCGATCGGGTAATTGATCCGGCGAGCTCGCCCGAAATGTCGCACCCTCCCGCGCCGGGCGCCCTGCAGCCTTCGCCTGGCCAGCCCTCCGCGGCCGCGCCTCAATCTAATTCGGGCAAGCCGGCGCCTGCTTCCGCAGCCCCTCCGACCCCGGTAGTTCCCCCGAGTAGCGGCATCCGTAAACCGGACGGTAACAATAATTAGGTCGACGACGATTGGTACGCCAACCACCCGCAATTTGCGCCGCTCGTGTGCCATAATCGCAAGAACCTTGGCTGCAAATGCAACATTTAATACGGCGATCGCCGCTCCTACGTTGCTATTGGGGCCGCCCAAACACGCTTCGGTTTCTGTCACAATTCGTGTAGTGAGGGTCTTTTGCGCATTCCTTGTCGCCGTCGTCAGCGCCCGCGCCACCGCGGACCTGCCCATGACCCTTATCTCCGAAAACGAGGCTGAACCCATCCACGGCGCCATCCTCCGCAAAGAGGCCTGGACCCAGGACGCCGTCCGCCGCCTACGCGCGGAAGCCGACCGCCGCGTCAGTCAGGGACCCTGGAGCGTTACCGCCGCCCGCCCTAAAAATTTAGACATAGACCCCCACGACTACTACAGCGAAGCCATCTATTACTGGCCCGATCCCGACCACCCCTCCGGGCCCTACCTCCGTCAGGATGGCAAAGCCAACCCCGGTCGCTTCATCGACAACAAAAGCGCGCTCGATTCCATGAGCGAGGCCCTCTTCACGCTCGGCGCCGCCGCCCTGCTGTTGGACAATCCGGCCTACGCCCAGCGCGCGGTGCGGGTCGCCAATGCCTGGTTCGTCAACCCGAAAACGCGCATGAACCCCAACCTGGAATACGCCCAAACCATTCCCGGAACCGGCGCCGGCCGCCCTGAGGGCGTTCTCGACGGGCGCCCCTTCATCCGCGCGATTCAAGGGTTGGAGTTCCTCGCCGCCACTGGCGCCTGGGACGCTAAGGATCAGGCTGCCACGCACAAATGGTTTGAGGAATACCTGCGCTGGCTAACCCACAGCCATAACGCCGAGGAGGAAAAGACCAGCGGCAACAACCACGCAAGCTGGTACGTCGCGCAATTGGCGGCCGTAGCCAACTACGCCGGGGATAACACCGCCGAGAAATCGGCTTTCACCTTCTATCGCGACCACGTCTTCCCCAAACAGATCCGCCAAGATGGCAGCGCCCCGCGCGAAGAGTCCCGCACACGCTCGCTTTCGTACTCCACCTTCAACCTCGAAGCCTTCGCCACTCTCTGCCGCATCGCGCAGGTGCAAGGACAGGACCTCTGGTCGCTCCAATCGAAAAGCGGCGCCAGTATCGCTACAGTTATCGACTATCTCGCGCCCTATCTCACCGAACCCGCCAAATGGAAGAAGGAGCAGATTGTCGACTTCGAAGCCACCGGCCTCTACTCGCTCGCCTTTGCCGGAATGGGCCTCAAACGTCCCGATTACGTTGCCCTGTTCCGCAAAGTGGAGCGTCCCGAAGGCGCGTGGATGGCTTTCGTCGATCTAGTCGTCGGCCGCTGGGAATCCTCTGGCCGCCGCGTCGGACGCTAAGCCCATTGCTCCGGTACTACATAACCGACCGCCACGCCGCCGGTGGCATCGAACCCCTGCTCCGCTTCATTGCGCGCGCGCTGTCTGATGGCGTGGATTACATTCAGCTCCGTGAAAAAGACCTCTCTGCGCGCGAGCTCTTATCGCTCACCCGCTGCGCTCTTGCATTACCCAATCCAGCTGGCGCCAAATTCCTCGTCAACTCGCGAGCCGACATCGCCCTCGCCGCCGGAGCCCACGGCGTACATCTCCCCGCGTTCTCCATCGCCCCGCACGACCTGCGCCGCATCGGTCAAGATCTCCTCATCGCCGTATCCACGCACTCCATAGATGAATTGCAGCGCGCCCAAAACGAAGGCGCCGATTTCGCCGTCTTCGGCCCGGTCTTCTCGCGCAAACCGGAACCGGTTGGGATCGAAGCTCTGCGCGCTGCGGCACGAGCGGTTCCGCTACCTGTATTCGCACTAGGCGGCGTCACGCTCGACAACACCACCGAATGCATGGCTGCCGGCGCCGCAGGTATCGCAGGAATCTCCCTGTTTCAGCGCGAATCGGAGCAGTTAGACTGATTCCTGGCTCCCGACAAATCCTGCAAGGCTTTCAAGGCCGAAGTCCTTTGCGCTAGTCTGAAAAACATGCGCCTCGAAGCTACTACTGCCCTTCCTCTCCAGAAGGATCTGCACCGCATGCGAAAAAGTAAGGTGCGCTTGGCGGCGCGGGCGCTTGCCGTGTTCGTTCTCAATTCCGTCATTCTGAGCTGCGCGATTGCCGCGACTCCGCTCTCGACCATCACAATCGACATACAGTCCATCGACGCCTTGAAGAAGCGCTATCCCGTCGTAACCACCACCGTCGACGATCCGGTCTACAACCGCAAACAGCGCTACGAAGGTATTCTGCTGTCCGATCTCATCAAACAGCTCACTTCGACGAAGATCCCGTCCGGAGAACTCTACTTACGATTCCGATGTGTAGACGGATATCTCCCCATCATGCCGCTCGCGCGCGCCTCAACTGGAAAGGCCGTCGTGGCATTTCGCGATCTGAACGCCGGGCCCGGCAAAGATTGGCAGACCTTTGCTTCCACTAACGGTCCGCAGACTCCGGCGCCGTCGTACATCGTTTGGGAATCGCCGTCGCCGGCCGATCCGGACATCTATCCCTGGCCCTACCGCATGGTCGCCATCGAATTGATAACCGCCGCTGACGCCATGGGCGAGTTATCGGCGGCCTCCACGGCGCTTCAAGGCCGCGACGCCTTCCTGCAGCACTGTTTCAAGTGCCACCGCATTAATGGAGCGGGTGGAACCATGGGCCCAGAATTGAACACTCCCTGCAGCGTGACCGAGTACTGGGATCACGCCGCACTGAAGCGCTTCATCATCAAACCCGAGTCCGTTCGCGCAGGCGCCAAGATGCCCCCATTCCCAACGCTGCCCGAAGCCGATGTCGATCACATCATCGAATTCCTGAATGCGATGGCGAAGCAAAGATCCCTACAGCATGCGTGCCGGTAAGCCAACGCAAATCAAAGTGAGGAGTTTACCACCGTGTTTCGGACCCTGCTCTTAGTCGCAACCTGCAGTATTTTGATGGCGCAAAACCCTCCGCAGGAGGTACGCACCGACGTCCGTTTTATTTCCCTCGCGTCCAGTCCGTACACCGGCAGGCACGATTCACTGCGCGCCGGCCTCGGAATCTATCTGCTTTTTAAAGACGCGGTCGCCACGAACAATCTGGGCCTGACCGCCTCATTTCACGATGGCAGCGCCGTACTCGATAACGCCGACCGCTGCCGCAGTCTCCTCGAACACGCCCGCGTCATCGTTCTGGGCAGCTCCACCTGGGTGCAGGGCTCGTCCCAATACCTCCGCCGGTTTTTCGAGCAGACCGGCGGCGAATCCCTAACCGGCGTCGCGGCATCCGCCTGGGCCACCGCGGGAGGCTTTCACACGGGAGGCGAGACGGTTATCTCCGACACCCTTCGATCGCTCATGGGCATGGGCGCGCAGACCTTCACGCTCGGCCAAAAGCTGATGGTATTCACGACTGAAGAGCGTGTCGAAGCCGACCCCGGAAAGTTCACCAGTCTCGACTGCTGGTACATGGACCAATTCGCGCGCCGAATCGCCGTAGTTGCGCTTGCCGGCAACGATCACGCCAAAGCCGAGGAACTCGGAAAGAAACTCGGCGCCACTCTGCTCTACTACAGCTCCATCCCACCGGCGAAAGACTTGGAAGCCCATTACGCGAAGCTGGCAAAACGACTAAACGACGCCGCCAACAATCGCAGCACCGCTTACACTGAACTGTTGCAACTAGTAGCGCGCTGAGCCATGCCTTCAAGACCCGCCGCCCAAACCTTTCGTGATCTGCTAGTCTGGCGCAAAGCACACGCATTTGTACTATCGGTCTATACCTTGACAGCCGCTTTTCCGAAGCAAGAAATGTACGGCCTCACCTCTC
>DATAUH010000069.1:0-6541 GCA_036268375.1 Bryobacteraceae bacterium
GCGTCCAGCAGCCGGTTCGTCTGCTCCGCCGTCATGACCTCCGGTAACTTCTTGGGCGCTTTCGGCGTGCGCACCAGGCGGGCGACATTCACCTGCACCACGCCTTCGCGCAGCATGAACTTGAACAGGCTGCGCACGGCGGCCAATTTGCGCTGAATGCTGACGGCCGTCAAGTCGTGCTTGTAGAGGGACGCCATCCACTCCCGCAACAGCAAATGGTCAATGGCGCGCGGCTCCGGCGGGGCGAGTTCGGGCGGTGAAAGGTACTCGAGAAACTGCGCGAGGTCGCTCGCATAGGCCGCCACCGTGTGTGGCGACGCGCCTTCGCGCTTCAAGTTCTCCACGAACGCGTCGATCTGTTGCGCCAATTCAGACATACGCGCCGCGATAGCTTTCCAGGGCGTCGAGCGCACGGCGGCAGACTTCCGCATGCCGCGCCTTCTTGTCGCGCCGCAGCTTGTGGCGCATCGCCTCGTCTAATTGCGGCAACAAATCGAACGTAATATTCGCCGGTTGATAATCACGCGCATCCGCGGCCGAAATGTAATGGCATAGCGAGCCCAGCGCCGTCTCTCGCGGCAGCGCCCGCGGAGCCTCATGGTGTGCCAAAGCCGCGGCGTGCAACCCCGCCATCAACCCCGTCGCAATGGACTCGACGTAGCCTTCCACACCCGAAATCTGCCCTGCAAACAGCACTTCCGGCCGCGCGCGCAATTGCAGCGTATCGGTCAAGAGCGCCGGCGCATTGATATAGGTGTTGCGGTGAATCTGGCCGTAGCGCAAGAATTCCGCGCGCTCGAGTCCCGGAATCAGCCGCAGCACGCGCTGCTGCTCACCAAACCGCATGTGATTTTGAAAGCCCACCAGATTGAAACTCTGCGCGCGCAGATTTTCCTGCCGCAACTGCACGACCGCATACGGCCGCTTACCCGTGCGCGGGTCCGTCAACCCCATCGGCTTCATCGGCCCAAACCGCAGCGTGTCGCGCCCGCGCCGAGCGATCTCTTCAATTGGTAAACAGGCCTCGAAATAACACACGGCATCTTCGCCTATATGTGCCGGCACGCTGTGCGCAGCCAGCAGTTCATCGACGAAGCGCTCGTACTGGTCCCGGTCGAGCGGACAGTTCAGGTAGTCATCGGTCCCGTCGGTCGACTTTCCATAGCGCGATTCCCAAAATGCAACATTTGTGTCCACCGTTTCGGCATCCACAATGGGACTGATGCTGTCATAAAAAAACAGCCGCTCCGATCCCGTCGCCTGTGCAATCGATGCCGCCAGCGCATCACTCGTCAGCGGACCCGTCGCGATGATTGTTACACCTGCGTCGGGAACCTCCGTCACTTCTTCCCGCTTTACATCAATCAACGGTTCAGCGGCAATCGCGGCCGTCACTTCGTTTGCGAAGCCATCGCGATCGACAGTCAGCGCGTGTCCGCCGGGCACCCGCGCCTTCTGCGCTGCGGTCAGGAGCAGCGAATCCAGCCGCCGCAATTCTTCTTTCAGCAGCCACGGCGCTGTCGATTCGGACTCCGATTTGAGCGAGTTACTGCACACCAGCTCGGCTAGCCGCTCTGTTTGATGCGCCGCTGTGGAACGCGCAGGCCGCATTTCATAAAGCGTCACGCGCAGACCACGCCTCGCCAGTTGCCACGCGGCTTCCGACCCCGCCAATCCTCCGCCAAGAATATGTATAGGAACCTGAGTCACGATATCGCCACCAACTGATGTTCAAACACGGCAACGATCAACGCCGCCGCGCATAAGAATGTCCCGTACGGCAGTTCATAGGTCGCCGGATCCTGGGCTGTTAGTTTGATGTATCCAAACCCCAAAACGGCTCCGCTGACCGAACCAATTAACCAGATCAGCACTGTCTCCTGAAACCCGAGAAATGCCCCGATCATTGCGATCAGCTTTACATCTCCGAAGCCCAGCCCCTCTTTGTGCCGGATCTTGGAATACGCCGCGCCGGCGGCCCACAGTAAAAATGAGGGAAGAACCGCGCCCAACGCCGCTTCCGCGATCGAAGCTGCCCGGTCGCCCAGGTCGAAACCCGAGATCATCGCCAAATCCCGGGCCACCGTGCCCGGAACTGCGACGAAAACTGAAAAAACGAACCCAATCGCCAGGCCGCCCTTGGTCAGTTCATCCGGCAGGATACGCTCTTCCAGATCCGCAAAGAGGAGGCCGAGTAAGAGTGCGCTGAAGACGCACATTTTGGCCGCTCGAGGCGTCAGGCCGCCGGCGCCGTAGACAAAATTGAAGAACAGCACGCCTGTCATCAGCTCCACTACGGGGTAACGCCAGGAAATTTGTGCTTTGCAGTAGCGGCACTTAGCGCCCAGCAGCACGTAGCTCAAGACCGGCACGTTGTCGTACCAGGCGATCATCTTGTCGCAACTGGGACAATGCGACCGCGGACGGACTACGGACAGATCGCGCGGCCAACGGTGTATGCAGACGTTGAGAAAGCTGCCGATGAGCAATCCAAACAGCAGGGCCTGTAAGGCTTCGATCATTGGGAGAGGGCCAGCCGGTAAGCTTCCATGGTACGGCGCGTCAGGTGTTCGACGGTGAATTTCTCCATAACGTCACGCCGTCCGGCCTCGCCCATTCGCCGTGCCAACGCCCTGTCGTCGGTCAACCGGCGAATCGCGGCGGCCACATCTTTCGCCGAATTCTCCACCAGCAGTCCGGTTTCCCCGTGCCGCACCACTTCCGGCAATCCTCCGACGCGGCTCGCGATCACGGCAACGCCAGCCGACATGGCCAGCAGCGCCCCGGAGCCCAATCCCTCGCTTGCTGTCAGATACACCAGCAGACCGGCATCTCTTAAATCGCTCTCCAACCGTTGGGCAAGTTCCAGCTTCAACTCCGGCGCCACGCCGTCTTTTCGCAGCGCGATCACGCGCGTCCCCTGCGATTGCTCCAGCAGCGGAACGCCATCGTACACCACCGAAATTTTTTCTGACGCCACTCCGCCGGCAATCAAAACCTTTTTTACAACCTCCGACACCGCCAGAAATCGGGTCGCCCGCCTGTACTTCCATCGCAACCGCACGGGAAACTGGACGCGCCGCGAAACGACCAGCGGCCTGCCCATCACGAAGGTTCCATACGTGTGTCCCCGCGAATCATGCGCATGAACGATATCGTGCGAGCGCGCCAACCACAGCGTCCGCGCAAGACTGATGGGTTCGACGCGCCAGCCTGCCTGCTGCGCCGCTCCGAATAGCGGCGAATCCGCTACGGCCAGCAGCGTCGATTCCACGCCTTCGCGCGCCAGCCCTTCCACCAGACGCAGCGCCTGCCACTGGCCTCCGCGCATCATGTCCCCGGCGTCCAGGTGCAGAATGCGCATCAGCTCATGTTTCTCGCTTTGGCGTATTTCAGGAAGGTGTAGAACGCAGCCATGTAGGCAATCGTCAGTCCCTCACGCCCATCAAGAAAGCCGCGCTGCACCACATAGCTTTTCACGAAAGTCCAGCTCGGGTCGAAGATGGCCTTCCACAGCGGCACATCGATTCGACGCGCTGCGATCTCCTGCGCGGCCAGCGTGGTGTACCGTTCCATTGTCTTCACATGTTCCGAAAGCGATTCGCAGGTGAAGTGAAGAATGTTGCTGTCCAGTTGACCTACGCGGCCAGTCACCTGCACGCTCTCGTGCACAAAATCGCCCACCCACTTGCCCTTGCGCCGGTCGTAGAGGCGAATCTTGCGATCCGGATACCAGCCGGAGTGCAAAATCCACCGGCCCAGGTAACGCGCGAGGCGCGGCATCGTGTAGCCGTCATACTTGGGGCCGCCCTTTTTCAAGTTCCAGATTTCGGCTTCGAGCGCCTCGCTGAGCGCTTCATCGGCATCGAGCGAGAGAATCCAATCGTGGGCCGCCTGCTCCGCTGCCCAGTTCTTTTGCCCCGCGTAGCCACGCCATCCGGCTTCGCACACGCGCACTCCCAGTTTTTCCGCCAATTCCACGGTGCGATCCGTGGAGCCGCTGTCGAGGATCAGAATTTCGTCGCAGCAGCGCAGGCTTTCGATTGCGCGTGCGATGTTTCGCTCTTCGTTGAGCGTGATGATCGTCGCCGTAATCTTCATCGCTTCAGAAGCCGCCGGTGGCGATCGGGGCGTAGCTGAAACAGAGCAGGAAGATCGCCAACGCGGTCCATCCTAAGCGCCGCCGTCCGGTTCCCAGATCGGCTGCGTCGTATATTGCCGGGTGGCGGCGCCCAATCAGCAGCAACACCGCGCCCCAAAAGGCCCATCCGTACCAGAAAACGCCCATCGGCAGCATCACTACGCACAGCAGTTTCGAAATGGTCTTATGCCGCCGAGGAAAGAGCGAGTAGAGAATGTGTCCACCGTCCAACTGCCCCACCGGTAGCAGATTCATGGAGGTCATGAACATTCCCACCCACGCCGCGCGCGCCACGGGGTGCAGGTAGAGATCGTCAAGCCGCACTCCCGGGAAGATCAAATGCGAAACCGCCCACTGCAACACGCTCGCCCCGAACTGCAAATCGCCATGGTGGGCGACGCCAGGGATCACTTTCGAAAATGCCAGGCCGATCCCGAGCGCAGGCAGTATAAAGACAAACCCCGCCAGCGGGCCGGCCGCTCCGATGTCGAACAACACCCGCTTGGAATAGATCGGCGAGCGTACGCGTATAAAAGCGCCAAACGTCCCGAGGCCCGGCGACGGCAAAAAGTACGGCAAGCTTGAATCCACACCATGCGCGAGCGCCGCGCAGTAGTGGCCGAATTCATGCGCTGTCAGAATTGCGAGCAGCGTCATCGAAAACGGCAGTCCGCCCAGCAGCATCCGCGGATTATGCCAGAACAGCGCGTATAGATCGGGGCTGTGCTCCAGGTCAAACGGCACGTTATGCGCGAAATCGTATTGCATCGCCGCGCCGACCGCGGTGGTGGTCACCACCGTGATGAAAAACAGCAAGAGGTGCAGCCAATAACGTTCGCGTGTGCGCGGGTAAATGAACGAGACTTCGCCCTTCGATGCGTGGTCCGTGTGTTCCACGCCCACTTCGTTGGGAATCGAATAGGGCGGCGGCGAAATATCCCTTGATGCCACAATTAACCCGCTTCGACGGAGTTAGCGGAGTGTCTGCAACTCCTTGCCCGGCTTGAAGCGAACTGCCTTTCCCGGAGGAATAGAAACTTCCGCGCCCGTCCGCGGGTTGCGGCCGATCCCAGTCTTGCGTGGCTTCACATTAAATACTCCGAAGCCTCGCAGCTCGATTCGGTCACCCTGTTCCAGGGCACGTTTCATGCTTTCAAATACCGTCTCTACGGCCATCTCGGCCTTAGTCTTTGTGATACCGGTTCGATTGACGACTTCGTTTATAATATCGAGCTTGATCAAAGAGCCTCCTCCGGTATATCGCCCAGCGGTTTTTGATTCGAAACGTTCAACCACATGATAAGATTGAATTTATACTCATGTCAAGGGAGGGCGTTCACGAGCTCGCGGGCCCGGTGTCGAGCGACGTATTCCGCTGCGCTTGTGGCCGCTTCGCTACTGGGGTCGCAATCGCTGCCGCGATTGATTCGCGCGGCGTGCCCCACGGCCTCACCGTCAACTCATTCGCTTCGGTTTCACTCGAACCGCCGCTGGTCCTGATCTGCCTCAGCCACGCCGTCGCCGCCATTGAAATTTTTCGCACAGCCACGCACTTCGGCCTCAGCGTGCTGCGCTCTTCGCAGCGGGTCCTCTCCGAACGATTCGCCGCACCGATGGACAATCGTTTCGATTCGCTGGCGTGGCATCCGGGCAAAACTGGTACGCCGCTTCTCGACGACGTGCTGGCGCAAATCGAATGCGTCATCGTGAACCGCGTAGCGGCCGGCGACCACGACATTCTGATCGGAGAGATGGTGGCAGCTAGGGTGAACGATGGCGACCCGCTCATTTACTTCGCGAGCCAATACCGGGAGCTCACGTGAACGCGTCACAACCGGCTCGCGCCCGTCGTTATCAAGTTATAGAATTGCTGTCAGCAGGAGGTCACCCGTGCGCGTGCATTGCTTCGCTGTCTTGACGCTCACTCTCATTTCAGGCGCGCTTTCCGTTTGGGCGCAGAGCCTGTTGGCGGAGCCTCAAGCGGTTCCGTTCCGGGGGAAGATTGAAGCTCCGCACTTCAACTTGCCGGGCCCACGGAGAATTCCCGCCGCGCAGAACATGCCGGCGTCGACGTCGCAACCTTCCGTCTGCGCTATTCCGTTGCTCAAAGTGACGCCGTCGTCTACAAACGATAAGATGCCGGCCGCAAGACCGCGAGCAAACATCGATACCGCATTCGTCGTATACAGCATGCGGGTCTGCGGGGAGCCGGCAGCCAAAGCACCGCAATTCTCGTTCACTCCGCACACGCCAACCCAGCCGCAACCGGCGCCGCGGATCTTTCCGAACGTGCCGCCGTTGTTCCCGGCGCCGCCTAAGAAATGAGCATTTTTAAGCCTCGTCAAAGAAATCTGCGGGTCGTTGATACATCCAGAGGCGGGAAGCTCAGGTTGCGTACCG
>DATAUH010000070.1:0-10442 GCA_036268375.1 Bryobacteraceae bacterium
TTTACTAACTTAGCGCGCGCCTAAGTCCGCACTCTGCCCGCCGGAGCCCACGCGTTGCTCTCGCGCCAGTCCAGCGCCGCGAGGCTAGATGACTCCGCCGTACCGTTTGAAGATCTGAAACAGGTTCGTAGAAAACGCCGATCGCGCCATCACCATGTCGCACCCGGCCTCCTGCGCCGCCTGTTTCAGTTCGCCCTGCACATGCGAAAGGAATCCAATAAGGTTCACGCCCTTGGTTTCCGCATTGCCCTTCAACTTACCAATCAAGTCTACGGGATTTACCGCATCAAAGTTCAGATCGAACACGATTAGTGAAGGCTTCGTGGCCGCTTTCTCCAGCACCTGTTCCGAGTCCTTGACGAACTCCAGCGACAGTCCGGACCGCTTGGCCGCATCGGTCAACTTTACTGCGAAGAATAAATCGTTCACAACCGCAAGGACACGCTTTTCCTGCTTCGGCATAGAGATGTGCTTTTTTAGAAACTACTTTGGGGGGAACAAGAATGATCTTAACATACACTTCCGAGACTCCCCCGCTGTCTTCCAGTGCACGTCCGCGTCCATTTCCGCGCCTCTCACGCCACAATAGATGTGTGATCGAACTAAGTGACGCCGGCCTCTACTGTCCCGCTGGCGGCTTTCACATCGACCCGTGGGCTCCCGTCGACCGTGCCATCATCACCCACGCCCATTCCGATCACGCGCGCCCCGGCTCCCGCACTTACCTCACCGCGCAGCCCGGTCACAGCCTTCTGCGAGCGCGCCTCGCAGACGATGCCGCCTCCATCGAGAGCATTCCTTACGGCCACCGCGTCACTCTCGGCGATGTCACCGTCTCGCTTCATCCCTCCGGTCACATCCTCGGCGCCGCGCAAATTCGCATCGAACATGCCGGTCAGGTCTGGGTGGTTTCCGGCGATTACAAGCTCGCCCCCGACCCCACCTGCCAGCCCTTTGAACCGCTCCGCTGTGACGCGTTCGTAACCGAATCCACCTTCGCGCTGCCCATTTATCGCTGGCCCTCCGAAGCCGCCATCGCCGCCGAAATCAACGCCTGGTGGATTGCCAATCGAGACGCCAACCGCGCCAGCATGCTCTTCGCGTACCCGCTCGGCAAAGCGCAGCGCATCCTTTCGATGGTCGATGCCACCATCGGCCCAATCGTCGCTCACGGGGCCGTTGAAAAATACAGCGCCATTTATCGCGCCCACGGCATCGCACTTCCTGCAATGTGGCAACCCCTTCCCGGGTCCCAACCGACGCCCGGCGCCCTCGTGCTCGCGCCTCCTTCTGCCATGTCGTCCCCTTGGCTCAAGCGTTTCGGCGTCATCTCTCGCGCTATGGCTTCCGGTTGGATGCGTATTCGCGGCGCGCGCCGCCGCCGTTCGCTCGACCGCGGCTTTGTTCTCTCCGATCACGCCGATTGGCCCGCGCTGCTCTCCGTCATCAACGAAACGCGCGCCGAAACGGTTTGGGTCACCCACGGCTATCGCGCTCAACTCGCCCGTTGGCTCGAAGAACAAGGCCGCCGCGTCGGAACCCTCGACGTTCAATTCGAAGCCGAAGAGTCCGAAGGCGCCGAAGCCGAGGGCGAACAATGAAGCTCTTCGCCGAACTCTACGCCGCGCTCGATCAAACCACCAAGACCAACGGTAAGATCGCCGCGCTCACGCGCTACCTCTCGCAGGCTCCTGCCGAAGACGCCGCCTGGGCCGTCAGCTTTCTCATCGGTCGCCGACCCAAGCGTCTGCTGGAGTCGCGCAAACTCGCGGAGTGGGCCATCGCCGAAGCCGCCGTGCCCGATTGGCTCTTCGGGGAGTGCTACCACGCCGTCGGCGATTTCGCCGAGACCATCGCCCTTCTGTTGCCGCCCGCCGAAACCTCCAGCCCGCTGCCTCTGCATGAGTGGGTCGAAGAGCGCCTGCTGCCAATGCGCGATTCTCCCGATGATGTTCGCCGCGCACAACTCGTCTCCGCCTGGCGCGAAATGGACGAAGGCCAGCGCTTCGCCTGGAACAAACTTATCACCGGCGAATTTCGCGTCGGCGTGTCGCAAAGCCTCGTCGTCCGCGCCATCGCTGAAACCAGCGGCGTCTCCGCCGAAACCATCGCGCACCGCCTCATGGGCGAATGGCAGCCCACGCCGGATTTCTGGCGCCGGCTGATCGCCGCCGATTCCAGCGACGCCGATATCAGCCGTCCTTATCCCTTCTGCCTCGCCTACCCGCTCGAAGGCGCTGTCGAAGATCTCGGCGATCCGCGCGAGTGGCAGGTCGAATGGAAATGGGATGGCATCCGCGCGCAGCTCATCCGCCGCCAGTTCCGCACCTTCCTCTGGTCACGCGGCGAAGAACTGATCACCGAGCGTTTCCCGGAACTCGAAGCCCTCGGCGCGCTCCTCCCCGAAGGCACTGCCATTGATGGCGAAGTCATGCCATGGAAAGACGCTGCCCCGCTGCCTTTCGCGCAGATGCAGCGTCGCATCGGCCGCAAAGTCCTGGGCCCCAAGATTCTCGCCGAGGTTCCCGTCGCTCTCATCGCTTACGACCTGCTCGAATTCCGCGGCGAGGACGTTCGCGAGCGCCCCCTGTCGTGGCGCCGCGAACAACTCGAATCCATCGCGCCGCCAAACTCTGCGCTTGTACTCTCGCCCATCGTCCCATCCACCGATTGGGCCGAACTTACACGGCTGCGACAGGAGTCACGCACCCGCAAAGTCGAAGGCTTCATGCTGAAGCGTCTCGATTCGCCCTATCGTGTCGGCCGCCGCCGCGGCGATTGGTGGAAATGGAAGATCGAGCCTTACTCCGTCGACGCCGTTCTCATCTACGCGCAGCCCGGCAACGGCCGCCGCGCCAGCCTCTTCACCGATTACACCTTCGGCGTCTGGGACGAAGGCAAGCTGGTGCCCTTCGCGAAGGCTTACTCCGGCCTCAGCGACGAAGAGATCCGCGAAGTCGATTCCTTCGTGCGCCACAACACCGTCGAAAAATTCGGCCCCGTTCGTCACGTCAAGCCGGAGCTTGTGTTCGAGCTCGCATTTGAAGGCATACAACGTTCGTCGCGTCACCGATCCGGCATTGCCGTCCGCTTCCCTCGCATGGCTCGTTGGCGCAAAGATAAAACTGCGGAGCAGGCCGACTCCATCGATACAATTCGCGCCCTTCTGCCATCTCAGGTTTAACGCCGCCGAGCGTTGCGTACGCGTAAACTGGAAGTGCCATGGACGCTGACGATCCTGTTGCTGAACTGCCCGCCGAAGTCCAGCCGGCCGAATCCGGGGACAACCCGGTCGGCGCTTCGGAATCTGCCGTCGAAGAACTCCCCGTCCTCGCGGTGCGCGATACCGTTATCTTTCCCGGCGCGCTCCTCCCGCTCACGGTAGGCCGGCCCGCGTCCGTTGCCCTCGTGCAATCGCTCGGAGAAAATCGTCTGCTCGCGGTGGTCTCACAACTCGATCCGCGCGAAGATTCGCCCGATCCCGGTGACCTCTATCAAACCGGCACTGTCTGCGTCATGCACAAAGCTCTGCGCGTGCCAAAGGACAACCTCCTGCTATTTTGCGAAGGCATTGCGCGCATCCGCACTCGCGACTTCACTGCCAGCGATCCGTTCTTGCGCGCCCACGTCGAGCGGCTTCCCGATATCGAACCGCCCATGACTTCGGAACTTGAAGCCCTGCGCCAGAACGTCAATACCGTCTTTCAACAAATCGTCACCGCGTCCCCCAATCTCTCCGACGATCTCGTCGCCTCCGCCAACCACATCACCGAAGCCGGACGCCTCGCCGACTTCATCGCCGGCAACATTCCCACATTGGGACATGCCGAGCGCCAGCAGTTGCTCGAACAGCTCGATCCCGCCGCCCGGCTCGAAGAGATGCTTCGCCACTTGACGCGCGAGTTGGAATTAGTCGAACTGCGCGGCCGCATCCAATCTGAAGTTCAAGGCCAGCTTTCGCAAAGCCAGCGTCAGTTCTATCTGCGTGAGCAGTTGAAGGCCATTCAAAAGGAACTCGGCGAAGGCGACGATTCGCAGCGCGACATCGAAGAGTTGCGCGCCAAACTCGCAAGCACCGGCATGCCGGAGGAAGTCAAAACGGAGGCTCTTCGCGAACTCGGTCGCCTCTCGCGCATGCAGCAGGCCTCGCCCGAGTACGGAGTTACCCGCACCTACCTCGAATGGATGGCGAATCTCCCGTGGACCACTTCCACCGCTGCTCAAGTCGATGTCAAACGCGCCGCCGAGATTCTCGACGAAGATCACTACGATCTCGAAAAGGTCAAGGACCGCATCCTCGACTACCTGGCCGTCCTGCAATTGAAGCCCGTTCTCAAAGGACCGATCCTCTGCTTCGTCGGTCCTCCCGGCGTCGGAAAAACTTCGCTCGGTCGTTCCATCGCCCGCGCTCTCGGACGCAAGTTCTCGCGCATATCGATGGGCGGCATGCACGATGAGGCTGAAATCCGCGGCCATCGCCGCACCTACATCGGCGCGCTGCCCGGTCAAATCATACAGGCGTTGCGCCGCGCCGGCGCCAATGACCCGGTCTTCATGCTCGATGAGGTCGATAAGCTCGGCCGCGACTTCCGTGGCGACCCCGCGTCAGCGCTGCTTGAAGTGCTCGACCCGGAGCAAAACGCGACCTTTCGCGACAACTATCTCGACGTGCCGTTCGATCTCTCACGCGTCCTCTTCATCACCACTGCCAACGTGCTCGATCCCGTCCCCGACGCCTTGCGCGACCGCATGGAGGTCATCCCGCTCGAAGGCTATACCGAGCAGGAGAAGGTGATCATCTCTTTTCGCTATCTGATTCCGCGTCAGACCAAAGAGAACGGCCTTACCGACGAGAACGGCATCCATTTCAATGACGACGCCGTTCGTTTTCTGATTCGCCGCTACACGCGCGAAGCCGGCGTACGCAACCTCGAACGCGAAATCGGAACCATCTGCCGCAAGCAGGCCCGCCGCATCGCCGAAGGCGGCGCGGGCCTTGTCGAAGTCACGCCGCAAACCGTCGAAGCCGATCTCGGCGCCCCGCGTTTCCGTATGGATGATGAAGTTGCCCAGCGTACCCGCCGGGCCGGCATCGCTGTCGGACTCGCCTGGACTCCCGTCGGCGGCGACGTGCTTTTTATAGAAGCCGGCCGCATGCCCGGCGGCAACCGCGGCCTCATCATGACCGGTCAACTTGGTCCCGTGATGCAGGAATCCGTGCAGGCCGCGCTTACCTGGGTCCGCAGCACGGCCACCAAATATGGCATCGATCCCGATCTCTTCAAGACCAGCGACATCCACATACACGTTCCCGCCGGCGCCATTCCGAAAGATGGTCCCTCCGCCGGTATCACCATGGCGAGCGCGCTGCTCTCCATGCTCACCGATCGGAAGGTGAAGCCGAATCTCGCGATGACGGGAGAAATCACGCTCACCGGCCAGGTGCTGCCCGTCGGCGGCATCAAAGAAAAGGTGCTGGCCGCCAAGCGCAGCGGTGTTCGCGAGCTGATTCTGCCGCACGAAAATGAAGTCAACGTGCGCGAAGATCTCAAGAGCGAGCAAATCGGCGAGATGCAGGTTCATTACGTCAAAACCATGGAAGAGGTGGCTGATTGGGCGCTGACCCCGGCGCAAGAGTAGCGGCCTCAAAGCCCCGCCGGCTATGGAAATCGCCTTCGAATGCCTCATCGAATCGCCGCTCGATGATGAATACAAAATCCTGCTCGCGCTGCGGGCTCGCTTGCCCGAACTGACATGGGACGAGGGAGATTCTTCGTGGGACAAAGTTCGCGTGTGGGGCAAGAGCGCGAAGTGCGGCATCAATGTCTATCGCTACGAGAGCCCCGGCCCGTTCCTGCTCACCATCACGCTCGCCTCTGAAGCGTACCCGGCGAATGAGATCGAGCTCGCATATTACGCATTGCGCGTGCGCGTACTCGAAGCTCTGCAGGCATCGATTTTCGAGCGGCATCCGCCACCGCAATTCCCACTCATTCAGCCTGGCGGCCGCTTCCCGGCGGCATACGACTTCGAGCGCGACCTTTCCCTGATGGACATCAGTCGCGTGCTTGCCGGGCGCATCGAGTTGTGGCACTGGCAGCTTAGATGGCATACCGAAGAGGGTCGCCGCGGCAAGGAGCTGCGTTTCGATTCTGTCGATGGCCGCATCCCGTTCCGCCGTGGAGGCGTGCTTGTCTTCGATGCGACGCAGCAAATCCGCATCGCCGGCGTTCGTCCGCGCTATTCGCTTCATGCTGGCCGCTGGTCCGACGAACCCGGCTGCGAACCCACCTGCGCGCAGGTTCACGAGATCGTTCAGCGGATCGTGCTGCCCACGCTGAACGCGAAAAATGTGCGGCCCTCCGCATAATCGCGCTTCGATCTGCGCCGTGCGGCCATAAAGCTGATATGCTGACCGCAACAGCCACTATGAAACGCCGTGATCTGTTGAGAGCATTAGGAGCCGCGGGCTTGGGGCGTCTGGTATCGCCGCGTGAACTGAAAGCGCAGGATCAGGCGGCGCGCGCCACGCGCGGTTTGCCCGTTCCGAAAATCAAAGATATCAGCGTTATCGAATGCCAGCCCAGCGGCGTCCGCCTCACGGTCGTCAAGATCACCACGGATCAAGACGGGCTTTATGGCTACGGCTGCGCCACGTTCACGCAGCGCGCCGATCTCGTCAAACCGGCGGTCGAAAAATACCTCAAGCCGTTCCTACTTGGTAAAACCACCGATCGCATCGAAGATATCTGGCAATCCTGCTACGACAGTTCCTACTGGAAAAACGGCCCCGTGCTCAACAACGCGCTCAGCGGCATCGATCAAGCGCTGTGGGACATCAAAGGCCGCCAGGCCGGAATGCCCGTCTATCAGCTCGCGGGCGGCAAGTGCCGTGAAGCCGCGGCCTGCTACGCTCACGCCGATGGCGCCGAATACGCCAATGTGGTCGAAGCCGCCAAGCGTTATATGTCGCAGGGATTTCGTTACGTGCGCGTGCAGGTCGGCGTCCCCGGAATGGCGGGATACGGCAGCGCGCATACGGACACGGTCATCAAGGCCTTGCACAACAAGCCCCTCTTCGAGCCTGCATACTACGTCCGCCGCGCCCTGAAGCTTTTGGAAACCAGCCGCAAGGAGCTTGGCGACGAGGTCGAACTGCTGCACGACATGCACGAACGCGTCACGCCCAATCAGGCCGTGCAGTTCTGCAAGGACGCGGAGAAGTTCAAGATGTTCTTCCTCGAAGATCCGCTTTCGCCCGAAGACCTGGCCTACTTCCGCCAGATCCGCCAGCAATGCGCCACGCCTATCGCCATGGGCGAACTCTTCAACAGCCCACACGAATGGACGCCGTTGATCAGCGAGCGCCTCATCGATTACATTCGCGTCCATGTGTCGCAAACCGGCGGCTTCACGCCCGCGCGCAAGATCGCGATCCTGGCCGAAACGTACGGCGTCAAAACCGCGTGGCACGGACCCGGCGACGTTTCACCCATCGGCCACATGGCGAACGTCACGCTCGATCTGGTCAGCTACAACTTTGGCGTTCAAGAATACTCGCCCTTCAATCAGCGCACGCAGGAGATCTTCTCCGGCTGTCCCGAGATGAAGGATGGCTACTTGTGGGTGAGTGAAAAGCCCGGTTGGGGCATCGAAGTGGATGAGAAGGCCGCCGCCAAAGCGCCATTCATGCCGGGCGCGAACAATTTGAATGGTGGCTGGGGAGAGATTCGCAAACTGGACGGCACTGTGATCAAGCAGTAGCGGTGATCGCGGTCATGCCCCACGTTGCGCCGTAAGCCAGTAGCGTGCCGATCGCGGCGCCTGCGAGTACGTCGCTTAAAAAGTGCATGCCGAGCAGAATGCGCGAAGCAGCGACGCTGAGCGCGCAGAAGAGCAGTCCGGGCGCAAGATCTGGATAGTACAAACTCAGTGTCACTGCGACCGCAAACGCTGTGATGGTGTGTCCGGATGGGAAGGAAAATTGATCCGGCGGCAGCAGCGTCGCCCAGCAGTGCGGCTCCAGCGCGCATGGACGCTTACGCCCGGTAGCTTTCTTGATGCGCAGGAACAACGCGATACCCAAACCGGCCGCAAATGCAGCGGCGCCCACTGCCATGAAGCGTTGATCACCGCCGAATAGCAGCAGGATCAGGCCCAGCGCGTACCAAAGCCAACCATCGCCGCCGCGCGTGGCGCAAATCATCCACACGCGAACCCAGCGAGGCGCGTGCCAACGGTTCACGCGTAGCATCAACCGGTAATCGCGATGCGTAATGAAGTTCAACATCGAACCTGGTAGCGTCATGCCGCCTCCGCAATCGGGTCAGCGGAGGAGTTCGCCACTCGCAGCGCCCGCGCCTTCATGTAACGGGACATCCACCAGCGAGCGAAGACGCTCTCCACTACATAGTTTCCTAAGGTTACAAGTGGAACCGCAACCCCCAGCATCGCTACCGGCAGCGTCAACGGCTCACTCTTAACCATGCTGCAACCGATGCTCCAAAGGTCGCGCGTCAGTTTCAGATAATTTCCGGTTTCACCCCGCACGCGCCCCATGCCCGCACGTAAACCTTGCAGATACTCTCGCTTGTCGCGCGCGTAAGGCACGACGGTATACGCGCAGCCTACCGACTGCATCGCGTGCGCATCGCTGCCGCACACTTCCGCCAGCGCGGCGAAATCCGCCATCAGCGCGGCATTTTCATTGGCAATGCGCAGCATATGGCCGTTATGCGTCTCGAGCGCCGGAAAGGCGCGCTCGAACAATTCGAAATCTTCCAGACAGCGCATCCCAGTCAAGCTCGAGAAGATGTGATTCGCGCTATAAAAAAGGTTCTGTTCTGCAAGGTATACGCGAAAAGCTTCGAAATCGTTCCGCCGGCGCTGCAGTTCGATGTGCTGGCGTTCTGTGATGTCGTACACGCCCACGTGCAATTCGCCGCCGCTGGGCAGCGTGCAGGTAACTTCCTCGCTCAGAAAGAAATCTGGTCGCGACCGCAACTCCTCCACCGCGCCGATGGAATCGTGATCCGTAATTGTTACCAGATCCATACCCAACCGCTTCAGCTTCTCGTACACTTCGAGCGGCTGATTATAAGATTCGCCGCAGACCCGGCGGAGCAGCGGGATCGTACACATTCCCGAATGACGCGTGTGGACGTGCAGATCGCACCGCATATCTAATACTTATTCCTTTACTGCTACAAACTCATGACGTGTGCGAAAAACATTCGTTAATCGGTCTGCTTTTTATCCGGAGATTGGCGTGGCGTGACACAATCGAAACTGTGAAACGGCTCAATTTCCTCTTCTTCGACGCCGGTGGAGGGCATAGGGCAGCCGCCAACGCGTTGCGTGCAACCATCGAAAAAGAGCGAGCTCCTTTTCAGGTGGAACTGATCAATCTGCAGGAATTACTCGACGAATTCGACATATTCCGCAAGATAAGTGGGCGCCGCGTTCAGGATATCTACAACAACATACTGAAGAAGGGTTGGACGCTCGGCTCAGCCTACCTGTTAAAGGTGGTACAACTGGCGGCGCGCATCTATCGAAAGGCGACAGTTCGCAAACTTCAAGCGCTGTGGCGGCAGAATCGCCCCGACATGGTGATTTCGCTCATCCCCAATTTCAATCGAGCGATCTTCGAAAGTGTGCAAGAAGCCCTTCCAGGCGTGCCGTTGGTGACGATCATCACCGATTTCGCCGATTATCCGCCGCACTTCTGGATCGAGCCACAGGACCAGCATATGATCTGTGGCAGCGACCGCGCGGAGCAGCAAGCTCTCGCCGCCGGCCTGTCCCCATCCAAGGTTTTTCGTGTATCGGGCATGATCCTGAATCCGCGGTTCTACGATCTAAGCCCGCTTACAGCAGAAGAGCGCGCCGCGCGTCGAACGCAGCTTGGTCTACGCCCGGATCAACCTGTCGGCTTGGTGCTGTTCGGCGGACAAGGCGCTGAAGTAATGTCGGAGATCGCGCGCAACCTCGATAACCGCCAACTGATTCTGATTTGCGGCAAAAACGAAGAGCTCGCTGGGCGTCTGCGCGCTACTCCACACACCGCGCCGATTTTTGTCGAAGGATTTACCACCGATGTCCCGCGTTACATGCAGATCGCCGACTACTTCATCGGCAAGCCGGGTCCGGGCAGCATTAGTGAGGCGATGGCGATGCATCTTCCGGCGATTGTGGAGCGGAACGCCTGGACTATGCCGCAGGAACGCTACAACACCGAGTGGCTGATCGAAAACAGCGTCGGTATGGTGCTGCCGAATTTTCGCGGCATCGCGAAGGCTGTGGATCAGTTACTCGAACCCGCCACTTACGCCAAATATCGCGCCGCCACGGAGGCTTTGCACAACCGCGCCGTATTTGAAATCGTGGAGCGGCTGCAACACATCCTGGACGTGAAGCCGGCGGAGTCAGGAAATGACGCC
>DATAUH010000071.1:0-3403 GCA_036268375.1 Bryobacteraceae bacterium
AGCAGGCCCACGCCGGTGTTGACGGCGTAGATCGGAGCATCGCCCGCGGCCAGCCGGTCAATCAATTCGCGCGATTGTTCCATGCGCGCGCGAGCTTCGTCCGTTAGTTGGACTTGCGGTTGGCTGCCGCGCGCAACTGCGCAGACTTCGGCGAGAGTGAGTGAATTGCCGTCGACGTGGACCATCAAGACGCTCAGCCTATCCGATCTTTTTTCTGCGATCTGAAACCAATTGCTCGATATTTACCAGCTCCGTCGGATAATCGCCGGTGTAGCAGGCGTAGCAGTATTCGTGCTTGTCGTCGCCAACGGATTTGCGCAGGGAAGCAAGTGAAAGATAGCCCAACGAGTCCGCTTCGACGAATCGCCGGATCTCCTCGATGCTGTGATTAGCTGCGATCAATTCGGCCCGCGTAGGCGTATCGACGCCGTAAAAACATGGCGAGATGGTGGGCGGGCATGAAATGCGCAGATGAATTTCGCGCGCTCCGGCCTGGCGAACCATGCGGACCAGCTTGCGGCTGGTAGTGCCGCGCACGATGGAATCGTCCACCATAACGACGCGCTTACCCTCCAGCAGATGCTTCACGGGATTCAGCTTCAGCTTGACGCCAAAATCGCGAATGACCTGCGACGGTTCGATGAACGTGCGGCCCACGTAGTGATTGCGAATCAGCGCCTGGCGATAAGGCAGGCCGGATTCAGCGGAATAACCTATGGCCGCGGAGACGCCCGAATCCGGCACCGGCACCACAAGGTCGGCATCGGCCGGACATTCGCGGGCCAGTTGACGGCCCAACATTTCGCGCGATTGCGCCACCGCGCGGCCGAACACGATGGAATCCGGGCGTGAGAAATAGACGTGCTCAAAGGCGCATTGCGCGAGCGGCCGCCAGGGCGAGTAACGTTCGCGCGTAACACCTTCGGGGCCGACGATCACCATCTCACCGGGCTCGACATCATGCAGGTAGGTAGCGCCGATCAGGTCGAAGGCGCAGGTTTCGGAGGCAAAGACGTAACACTTGCGGCCGCCTGGCGATTCCATTTCGCCCATCGCGAGTGGACGGAAGCCCTGCGGGTCGCGCGCGACGATGATGCGGTCCTGCGCGAGGAAAACCAGCGAAAACGCGCCTTCCAGTTGCAATAGCGCATCGCGCAGGGCGCCCGAAAAGGTGCGTTCGGAAGACTGCGCCACCAGGTGCAAAACTACTTCGGTGTCGCTGGTGGCTTGAAAAATCGCGCCGCGGCGGCTCAGTTCCCGGCGCAGTTCCGCCGCATTGGTGATGTTACCGTTGTGCGCCACGGCCACTGCTCCGCGATTGCAGGTGACGGAGAATGGCTGCGCGTTCAGCAGCACGGTGTCGCCCGCCGTGGAGTAACGCGTATGCCCGATCGCAAGATCGCCCGGCAACGTATTCAACACCGGAGGGAAGATGTCGGCGACATGACCCATGTCTTTATGGCAATAGATACGCTGGCCGTCGCTGGTGCAAATCCCGGCGCTTTCCTGGCCGCGATGCTGCATCGCGTAAAGGCTCAGATAAGCAAGATTGGAGGCCTCGGGATGCCCGTAGATAGCGACTACGCCGCACTCTTCGCGGAATTTATCAAACATGAAGGTGGTTTTCGAGCGCCTGCTCGTAGGCTTGCTTCAGGGCTGCGGTTTCCCATGAGCCGAGTGTGATGGAGCGCTGGCGAATCTCAATTCCTTTCTCGATTGTAGTGCCCACTACGGGGGCTTCCACGTCGTGGCTGGCCGCAATTGCGGCTACCCGTTTCGGGTTCGCTGTTGAAATCAAAATGCGCGAAGGAGCTTCGTGAAACGCCAGAAATTCCGGCCGCAAATCGGAATTAATATTCAGTTGCGCGCCGATTCCGTGGGGACCGAAAGAGCATTCCGCGAGCGCAACGGCAAGCCCGCCATCACTCAGATCGTGTGCGGATTCCAACAAGCTTTCCGCCAGAATTTCTCGTATCGCATCATGCACGCGCTTTTCGTAGTCCATGTCGAGCGCGGGCGGCTGCCCCCAAAGCTGGTGAAGAATTTCCTTGGCGTATTCCGTGCCGCCGAAATCCAGGTCATTGCATGCGCCAACGCCGCCAATCAACATCACGGCGCGGCCTTTGTTCTGAAAGGTGATGGGCGTCGCTGGTCCAGTGGGCAACGTTCCAACAATTCCCATGACGGGTGTGGGGTAAATGCCTTCGCCCAGGGTTTCGTTATACAGGCTGACGTTGCCGCCCGTAATCGGAGTCTCAAAGAACGTGCAGGCCTCTGCCATGCCTTCGATCGCCTCCACCAACTGCGCCATAATTTCCGGCCGCTCCGGATTCCCGAAGTTCAGGTTGTTGGTGGCGGCGACTGGCATCGCGCCCGCCGTCGCCAGGTTGCGGCAGCACTCCGCCACCGCGAGCTTTGCGCCCTCGCGGGGATTCAAATATGAGTAGCGGCCATTGCCGTCCAGCGAAATCGCCACCGAAGAGCCTATTTCTTTGATGCGTATGATGGCCGCTTCGGCTCCAGGACCTGCAACGGTATTCGTGCGAACCTGATAATCGTACTGCTCCCAAATCCAGCGTTTAGAGCAGATGTCGGGACTTGCAATTAACTTCGGCAGCGCATCCTGAGGACTCAGCCAGCGCGGATTTTCCGGCGTTTCCGGCCTGCTGGGAGGGCGCGTATATGGGCGGTGGTAAACCGGCGCCTCATCGGCCAGTTCACGGTTCGGAATCTCTGCGACGATTTGCCCGTGATGGCGCACGCGCAGTTTGCCGTCGTTGGTTACGACGCCGATCTCGGAGGCTTCCAAGCCCCACTTTTGGAAGACGCGATAGACTTCGTGCTCCCGGCCCTTTTCGGCCACCAGTAGCATGCGCTCCTGGGATTCCGAGAGCATCAACTCATACGGCGTCATGCCGGTTTCGCGCTGCGGCACGCGGTCCAGTTCGATTTCGATGCCGACGCCGCCGCGGCTGCCCATTTCGCACGTCGAACAGGTCAACCCCGCGGCGCCCATGTCCTGAATGCCAACGATGGCGCCGGTCTGCATGGCTTCGAGGCAGGCCTCCAGCAGCAGCTTTTCCATAAACGGGTCGCCCACTTGCACGTTGGGGCGCTTCTGTTTCGATTCTTCCGTGAACTCGGCGCTGGCCATGGAGGCGCCATGGATGCCGTCGCGGCCGGTGCGTGCGCCGACATAGATGACGGGGTTTCCGACGCCCGCCGCTTTGGCGTAAAACACATCCTGTTTGCGGCAGACGCCCAAAGCGAACGCGTTCACCAGCGGGTTGCCGTCGTAACAGCTTTCAAAGAGGCACTCACCGCCCACGGTTGGAACGCCAAAGCAGTTGCCGTAATGCGCGATGCCGCCTACAACGCCGCTCAGGATGCGGCGATTGCGCGC
>DATAUH010000072.1:0-3303 GCA_036268375.1 Bryobacteraceae bacterium
CAGTATGCACTCTTCGTGGAGTCCCAGTTTCGAAAAAGCGCACTACTTTAAAACGTAGGTCTATGCACTAAAGCCGCATCGACGCGATGCCAAACTGGGGATGGAATCCGTCCTGCGCGTTCAGGAGGTAGCTACGAAAACGCTGCCGCGAACTCAAAATTGCATTTTCAGAATCGGGATTGCGACGCGTTGCTAGTGATTTCGGGAGGAATGAAAGGAAGCTTTCTGCGGCGACGGGCACATATCGGTGTTAGCCCAGTTCCGGTAGAGTGGAACGCCCTCCTTCCGGTTCTCCGCGTTGTCCCTTTCCTGCCACGCCAATCTCATTCGATATTCCCTACCGATCTCCCGTGCAATTCGTGAGCGCTATGCGAAGCCGATCTTGTTCGGCGCAGTTGGCGGCGGCACTCTTGAGCAATGAGACAACGCGGGACGGAAGCATGGGCGAAGTGGCGTAGTTTGGTTTCCGAGCAGAGTCAGAGCGGTCGGAGCGTGGCGGCGTTTTGTCGTGAGCGCGGGCTGCGGAATTCACAGTTCTTCGCGTGGAAGAAGCGGCTACGCAATGACGAGGCGGCGCAGTTCGTGGAAGTAAGACCGGCGGAGCAGCCGACGCGATTGTGGGCCGCTCGCAATCATGCGATTGAGGTCCGGCTCGCTGGAGGGCGCAGCCTTGTGGTGGAGCCAGGATTCGACGCGAGTCATTTGCGCGCATTGCTTTTGGTGCTGGAGTCTGGGGCGTGATTGGGCTGCCGAGTTTGCGCGCGCTGGACCAGGCACAGGGAACGCGGATATGGCTGGCCGTCGAGGCGACCGATATGCGCTGCGGTTTTGACCGGCTGGCGGAGCGGGTAAAAGCGGTGATCGGCCAGGAGCCGCTCAGCGGGCATTATTTTTTGTTCCGCTCGCGCCGGGGCGACCGGCTGAAGATACTCGTGTGGGACCGGGACGGATTCGTGCTGTGGTACAAGCGATTGGAAACGGGAGTATTCAAGCTGCCGCGGGTGGATGCGGGAGCGCGCTCGGTGGAGTTGCGTGCCAGCGAGCTGGCGATGGTCCTGGATGGGATCGACATGACGAAGCTGAAGCGCGTGCCGCGTTACGAACGCGGAATGGGAACCTATCAAGATACTAAGAATGAGGTCGCGGTGTAAGCAATTTCCACATAGGTTCTGCGTCTATTTCCATGTGCTTCCTATAAGTCCTGAGTTAGTCGACTTACCCGACGACAGCGCATCGCTGAAGGCAGTTATCCGTTCGCTGCTCCTGGAGCGCGCCGAGCAGAGGGAACGTGCTGAACAACAACGGCAGCGCGCCGAAAGGGAGCACCATCGAGCCGAAGATCTGCACCTCGAAAATCTTCGTTTGCAGATGGAGCTGGAGCGCTTCCGCAAGTGGTACTACGGTCCGCGCGCGGATCGCCTGCAGAGCGCGGGCGATCTGGCGCAACTGCTGCTGAGCTTCGCCGAGGCGATGGACCGCAAGCTGGTTCATCCGGACGATGTTGCACCCCTCAGCGGACCGGAAGAAGAACTCCGGCGCGTGAAGCGGCGCAAGGGGCGGCGGAACCTTGCCAACTTCGAAAATCTCCCCGTCACCACCCACGTCTACGAACTGAACGCGGACGAAAGGGCGTGCCCGTGCTGCGGCGTCGAGCGCAAGGAGATCGGCGCAGAGGAGAGCTGGCAGGTGGAATATCTTCCCGGCCATTTTGAGCGCATCCATCATGTGCGCAAGAAGTATGCGTGCCCGGGCTGCGAGACGAACGGCGACAACCCGCGGATGGAAACGGCGGCCAAGCCGGAGACGGCGATCGACAAGGGCATGGCCGGACCGGGGCTGCTGGCCTACATCGTCACCAGCAAATTTAGCGACTACTTGCCGTTGTACCGGTTGGAGGACATCTTCCAGCGGCAGGGGTTCGAGATCTCGCGGGCCACGCAGTCGGTCTGGTGCGGCGACGTGGCCGATCTGGTCGAGCCGCTGTACGAACTGATGGCGGAACGCGTGCGGGCCTCGCATGTGGTGGCCACCGACGACACCATCATGCCCATGCTGAGCAAGGGAAAAACGGCAAATGCGCGGATGTGGGTCTACGTGGGCGGCGACGCGCATCCGTACAACGTGTTCGACTTCACGCTGAATCGCGGACGCGACGGGCCGAAGTATTTTCTGAAGGACTACCGCCAGGTTCTTCTGGCCGACGGCTACGGCGGATACAACGGCGTGGTAGCCGGCAACGAGATCGTGCGCGCCGGATGCTGGGCCCACGCGAAAAGAAAAATCATCGAAGCGGAGAAGGTTGCTCCCGAGATCGCGCGGGAAGCGGTCGAGATGGTGCGTGCGCTTTATGCGGTCGAAAGACAGGCCAGGGATGCTTCCGTGCCGGAGCGCCTGAAGCTGCGCCAGGAGCAATCGGCGCCGGTGCTGGCCGATCTGCGCGAGAGGCTTCTGGTGTGGAAGGAACAGTTGCTGCCCAAGCACCCGATGGCCGAGGCGATCAACTATGCCCTGGGCCAGTGGACGGAGCTGAACGTGTTCTGCGCGGATGGCGCAGTCCCGATCGACAACAATGTCAGCGAACGGGAGATGAAACGCGTTGTGCTCAATCGAAAGAACTCGCTGTTCGTCGGCAACGCGCGCGGCGGACGGACAGCGGCGATCCTGGCCAGCCTGACCAGCACCTGCCGCAGGCACGACCTGGATCCGCAACTCTATCTCACGCAGTTACTGATCAACCTGCCCGCGGCGCGCATGAGCGAACTGTCGGCCTGGCTGCCGGATCAATGGAAACTCGCTCAGAGAGCAAGACTCGACAGCCTGCAGAACCAGTCTTCGCCTGCTGCGTAGAACCCGTGGTTCGCATAGCGCTCACCTCGTTCTTTACTGAAAAAGGTAAATTGAGGAATAGAATTGGACGACTGCAGCGTCCGCACGGCCTGCACCAAGAATCGTGGAAGATACGTTCTCGCTCAAGAGAATACGTGGGGCGGCTAACTTCGATACGATGTGCGAGCGCCACCTCTAAGACGGTGATGGAAAAACGGCGCACGTTGCAAATATACTCCGCGCAGTCAACCCATTTCTGCAACTGGCACGCTCGTTCCTGGCAAACTCGAGAGCGCTCACCGTGTGAAATAATCGGAGGGAGTCGTTGGCCGGAAAGACTTGGCGACAGCAGAAGAGTGACAGCATGGCGATTTCTCGTCGTGGTTTTCTCCAAGGGACTGCAGCTCTCGTAGGAACGCCGTCAATTGTGGCCGCCGCTCAAGACCTTCAAAACAAAAAAACTTTGGCCTATGTTGG
>DATAUH010000073.1:0-26531 GCA_036268375.1 Bryobacteraceae bacterium
TTCATTTCAATTCCACCCGTGCGCATCGCGCACCGCCACCATCACGCGCAATACGTCGTTCCAGGTCTTCTGATCGAGCATCACGGAATTGGGGAACATGCAGCCGTCCCAGCAAATGTGCTGCAGAACGTGCAGTGGTTCGCCCTTATCGTCGCGCAGCCAGGCCCCCGCATCGCGAACGATATCGAGCTTTCCGTTGGGATCTGTCGGTTGACAGTGCCGCCCCGTCTTATCGTGAGAGCCTGATCCCTTCACGCTGCCATCGTTCTGCGCCACATGAAAATCGAATGTCCACGCCCGCAGCGCACTCGCCATTTTGCGATACGCATCCGCAAGCCCCGGACCCTTGAAGTCGAAATCTTCCGGCAGCAGGCGATCCTCCGGCGCGTTGTATCCCATCGTGAACAGCATCGTGTGCGCCATGTCGGCTTGGAAACCAACGGTCTTCGGCTTGCCAACCATCTCGAGCAGTTCCAGATTCCGCCGCCAGCTATGCATTCCGCCCCAGCAGATCTCGCCCTCCGCCGCCAAGCGTTCGCCGAACCCTTCCGCAATTTCACCCGCCTCGCGAAACGTCTCCGCAATCTTGCGCGTGTTGCCCGCCGGGTCCTTCGCCCAATCCGCCGGGCTGGCCGCGGAATCGATGCGGATCACGCCGTATTCACGCACTCCCAAACCGCGAAGCTTCTGTCCAATGCGGCAGGCCTTTTTCACCTGGGTCAGAAAGCGCCCGCGCTCTTCTTCGTTTCCCATAGCGGACCCGCCTCCAGTAGGAGGCCAGACAGGCGCAACCAGCGATCCGGCGCGCAGATTCTTCGACTGAAGATTCTCCGCGAGCGTCGCGAGGTCATCGTCTGAAGAATCGATGTCGGTGTGAGGAAGCGAGAGGAACAGATCGACGCCATCGAAGCGCGCGCCGTCCACAGACGTCGCCGCGGTCAGCGTCAACATCGTCTCGAGGTCGATCGGCGGCTCGGAATCGGGGCCTTTACCCACCAGCCCCGGCCACATGGCGTTATGCAGCGCCGGATAACGATTCTTTCGAGCGTCGGACATAGCCACTCCTGTTGGGCTTGAAACGTCTCAAGCTCTCCAAAGAGCGTATACCAGGGCCGATTCGAAGTCAACGATCTATGGTGATGCCGCCGCTCGTGATGTGCCGGCAGATCGGCGCCGGCGCTTCGACGCTTCTTGCGTGGCTCAGGCCTTCTGTGACGGAGCTTGCGGATTACCTGGTCCGAAGTGCTTCAGCAGTACCAGGTTTTCCGAATCGCTTCGATTGACGATCTTTACGCCCTCAGCCGCCGCGGCTGCCGAAACGAAAAGCTCGTCCTTGGTCATCTGGCCGTAGCGGATCAGCGACGGAGTCTCCACTTCATGAACACCCAGCATGCCGTATCCCTGCGTGAGAATCAGGCCATACGCTGCTCCATCGCGGATAGTCGCCGTCCGTCCGGGCAAAATCGTCAACTCCTTCGCCGAGTAGTGCGAGGTCGAGTAGACCACCCATTTCTCGCAATAGCCTCCATCCGCCATCTGATCGACTGGCGCAACCGGAAGAGGATCGAAAAGCCGGTGCTTCTGGAAGTTGGGATCCGTATTGGCGTCCCAGTCCAGCATGTCCAGCAGGTAGTCCAAGTCCCGATGATGCTCTGGTGGCACGTCTTTCACCAACAGTTCCCACGGCACCGTCCGGCCTTCGACTAACGACTGATACATGGCGAAAACATCGGAATTCACCTGAGGCTCGTAAGTCACTAGAGAGCCGGGTGCATGGAGAATACCAGGATCCACCTGCCAACCCGTGCCAGGCTTCAACCTATAAGCCCGCGAATGGTACAGGATGCCGTTATCGCCCTGGTTCCACCTTTCGAGACATCCCCGGACTTCATCCCGCGTAGTCCCAGGCTCCAAACCCATGAACGTGTAGGGAAAGTTGTTGTCCTTGAAGTTATATTGCGGCGGAAAATAATAGGCTTCCGGTTTGCCCTTCTGTCCTACCCGCGCCGCGAACTCATCCGTTTGGTGTAAGTGGTGCGGGATGGGGCCTAAGTTGTCGAAGAACTTGCAAAAAAAGTTCCAGCCCCCTTCGCGCTGCATAACTTCGGTTCCGAGGAATGCATCGCCCGATATTTCAATCGCGTCCTTCAGCAACGCGCTGCGGCCTTGGTACGCGATGTAACTAAGTCCCTCGTCCTCGGCTGTAAGCGGACCATTGGCAGCCTTAGTGGTAGAAGAAAACCAGCGTTCGTCAATTCCGCCGCGTTGGCCGCCCAATATGTAGAGATCCCGTGGATCCAGTTTTAAGCGTCCGCCAGGCATCAGGAAAGACCGCGGCACCCAGCAGGGCGCCAGGCGAACGATACCTTTGCCGGCTTCAAGGGCTTCTTTGATGAGATTAGATTTTGCCGCAGAACCGGCAACGGGGGCTACTTCCATCTGGGGGACCATTATTTCGCCTGCCTCCTACGGTTAGGCATTTGTAGCGTACTCGCGTTTTTAACTAACTGTCAAGAACCATTTTCCTTTGAAGACCGGAAGTTCCTATTTTTTGCTTGACACTCAATGACTTCAGGTATATCCTGATCCCACTGCTACCGTTTGATACGTTTCAGGTGGAGGAAACGCGATGATTGCGACCGTGAAGTCGCGGTTCCCTCGGGAGAACTCTGGGGGCGCCAATGCCATTCCGCAATCTTACAACATGGGCCTGTCGGTGAATTGCTTCTATCGTCGAAGGCTTCGCCGCAACTCCAGCGATAGATGGGTAACCCGCGCCAGGTATCACTCAGGGGGCGCGCAGGTTACTTTTCCATACCAAGCTTCTCTCACTCTTACTGGGCGCCATTCCAAGAAACTAAGTTTCGGAGGTTAGTCGTGCCAAAAATTCGTGCTTTTGCCGCCGTTCCCGTGGCGCTGCTTGCCCTGATGCACGCAGCCAGCGCGCAATCCGTTACCGGGTCGATCACCGGTACCGTCGCTGATGCGAGCAACGCCGTTGTCACCGGCGCCACCGTTCAACTTACCAATCAGATCTCGAAACAGCAGCGAACTTTCACCACCGCCGGTAACGGTTCTTTCACCTTTGCCGATCTGGTGCCTGGCGATTATGACCTGCGAGTTACAAATCCTGGATTCAAAGCATATGTCCAAGTCGGTATCACCGTAGGAACCCTGGAAAAGGTCGATGTCCACACCGTTCATCTGGAAGTCGGTGAAGTTACTTCATCGATCGAGGTAACCGCGCAAGCCGCAAGGATTTCCACCGATAGTTCAGACCATGCCCTTGATATCAATCAGGCCCTCATTCAGGAAACCCCCATCCGCGGCCGCAACTACGAGGGCATCATCCGCGACATGCCGGGCGTCATTGATTTGGGCACCTACGATCAGCGCGGTTGGGGCACAAACTCCGCGGTTGTCAACGGCGGGCAGATCGGACAGGTGCTGGTAACGCTGGACGGCATGGCGGCGCAGGATAGCGGCGCCCCCGGCTTGAGCACCTATCAGTCTCCCAGCGTAGACGCAATCGCTGAAGTCAAGTTGCTTACCGGCAATTATGCGGCTGAATACGGCGCGCGCAACGGCGGGCAACTCAATTTGACCATCAAGAACGGTACTGCGAAGTTCCACGGCACGGCTTACTATTACTATCGCAACGAGGAATTCAACGCCAACGAGTTTTTCAATAATCAGATTGGCGCCGCGAAACCGAAGTATCGCTATGAGAATCCCGGCGGCACCGTTGGTGGGCCAATCATCATCCCCAAAACCAACTTCAACCGCGCCCGCAACAAACTCTTCTTCTTCTTCTCGTACGACCAGCTTTGGAACACGCAGAACACTGCGGTCAATAAGTACACAATGCCGACCGCCCTCGAGCGTCAGGGCGACTTTTCGCAGAGCGTGAATACCAACGGGTCGCCAATTTTGGTTCGTGATCCACTCAGTGGACAAACCTGCTCTTCTACCAACACCGCCGGCTGTTTCCCCGGCAACATTATTCCGGCAAACCGGCTCAGCCCCGTTGGCCGGGCGATGCTCAATCTTTTCCCGCTGCCAAATGCTACCGATCCGACTGGCCAGCGTCAGTATAACTTCACGGATATTTTGAGCAACACCGACCCGCGTACCGATAAGATTCTGCGCGTCGACTATACGATCACGTCGAAAGATACGATGTTCGTTCGTCTGCTACAGGACTATCAGGCGCAGTCCGGATACGGCGCTATCCTCGGCGCCGGGGGCGACGGTTGGGGGCAATTCCCGCACAGCTATTTCATTCCCTCCGTCGGTTTCGCGACCACATACGTCCACATGTTTACGCCGAGCTTAATCAATGAGGCGACTGTGGGCCAGAACCGCGCGCATCAGCAGAACAAGCCAACCGATCAAACGTTGTACAATGCCAGCCTTCTTCCGCTGACGGATGCAGGCGGCAACAAGCTGTCGTTGCCCAGCATCTTCCCGAATGCGAATACGCTGAATTTGCGGCCCAACATCAACTTCGGCCTGCCTTCCGGTTTCACCGCGCAGTCCGCGCCCACGGGGCTTCCCAATCTTCCGTCATTCGGTTTCGATAGCCGCTGGCCCTTCGACGGCACGGACAATCTCGCCACATTCACGGACAACGTAACCTGGATCAAAGGCAGCCACCGGTTTAAATTCGGCTTCTACTTCGAACACGATGCCCGCAACGTGAGTGTTTACTCGACCTACAACACCGCGGGCACTTACTACTTCGGTTCGGACCTTGGTAACCCGGTCGATTCGGGCGATCCGTTCTCCAACGCGCTGTTGGGTAGCCTGTATGGGTATGGACAGGACAACCTGAAGCAGCAAAACCGCGGCCGCTACAAGCAGACGGAGTTCTTTATTCAGGATTCGTGGAAGGTCGGCCGCCGTCTTACCGTCGACTTAGGCATGCGCTTCTCGCGCCTCGGCGCTCTCTACGAGGCCCCGGGGCAGACGGTGGGCGTTTTTCAGGCTCAGAGTTACAGCGCCAGTCAACAGGGTCAGTTGCTCTACCCCTACTGCACGGTTGCTGTCTCCGGTACCGGAAGCTGTCCTACCGCGAATAAAGCATCCATCAATCCGACCACCGGCCAGACCTACCCGTATGCCGTGCAGGGTACATTTGCGCCGGGCAGTTATAGCGGCACGCCCTTCTCGGGAATTGAGCAGTGGCCTGCTGGATCGAAGCCATACTTCCAGACTCCCAACCTGCAGTTTTCGCCTCGCGTCGGTTTTGCATACGACGTATTCGGCGACGGCAAAACAGCGCTCCGCGGCGGTTTCGGTATCTTCTATGGACGCGCATTCGGCATCGATACGATCGGCGCAACCGGCGTCGGTATCGGTCCGTTAGCCACTCCGCCACACTTCCTGGCGCCGATCGTTTTAAACACCACCATTACCGATGTGGCGGGCGCCCCGCTCGTCTTCACGCCTCAAACTACCGTCGGGGGCCCATTAAGCTATCCTCCGCCGCAGACCCTCGATTGGAGCATCGGCGTACAGCGCGATATCGGTCACGGTTTTGTCGCGGATGTAGCGTATGTCGGCAACGTCGGCCACCACCAGTTCAATCAAGGCAACATCGACCTCAATGCGGTTGCGCCGCTGACGGATTGGACGCCTACCGCCAATAACGGCCAGCCCGGTCCTGTCGCCAGGTATCTGGATCCCACCAGCGCCAATGGCGGCACCGCCGGCTTCTACAACACCAACCTGATCCGGGCGCTCGCCTCTTCGTTCCCCGGCTGGGGCGGCATCCAGATGTATTCTGCCAATGGCGAATCGCACTACGAGGCTCTGCAGGCGCAGTTCAATAAGCGAGTCGGCAAGTCTTTCCACTTTGGCAGCAATTACACCTGGTCGAAAACGTTGGTCTATTCGCGCCAGCAATGGGTCTCCGACAAGTTAAACGAAAACATTGCCGGCGGCACGCGTCCGCACGCTGCCAATATCAACTTTGGCTATACAATCCCGGGCACAAACAATCTGGTAAAGAGCAAGGTGCTCAGCGCCATCACCGAGGGTTGGAACGTGGAAGGTATCCTTACTTTCTACTTCGGTACCGCAATGAGCATCGGCTGCAGCGCGTCCGGCGCGCCTATCGGATACTGGACCGGCACCCCCACCGGCGGCTTGCCGTTCCGCTGCGAAATGACGGGTAACTTGTGGCTATCTTCCGGCGCAACCCCCGCATCGGTTGGATCTACCGCGTCCAACGCTCTGTGGTATCCGTTCAATGCGTCGAGTTTCAGCTTGCCGCCCGTGAACTCGCTCGGAATCGGAAATACGCCGCCCACATTGACGTACGGTCCTGGCGTCGAAAACGTCGATCTTAACCTGTTCAAGCAGTTCCATATCTTCGGCGAAGGTAAGAATCTGGAGTTGCGGTTCCAGGCCTTCAACGCGCTCAACCACTTCAATCCGAACAATCCGAATACGAGCCTCACGCTCAATTTTGCTAACGGACAGAACACCAACGCGGCATTCGGCACGATCACCAGCGCTTCCACGCCGGCCCGTCACGGAGTCGTGTCCATCCGGTTCACGTTCTAAACATGGATTGTGGTGGGAAAATGATAGAAAGGTAGATGTAGTTTGTTTGAATTGACCCTAGGGAAATGCGAGGTATCATGCGACGGCTCTTAGTAATCGCTTCTGCAGGCTTGATTTCGATGTGGGGCGCCGATTGGCTTACGGACGGAGGCAACCCACAGCGAACAGCCTGGCAGAAGGACGAGAAGATTTTGGCGGTGGACAACGTCAAGAACATGAAGATGCTGTGGAAGCTTCATCTCGACAACGAACCACGCCAGATGCATTCACTATTTCCACCGCTGATTGTCGATCGCGTGAATACCTCCGCAGGTCCCAAGCAAATCGCGATTGTTGCTGGTGTTTCTGACAACATTTATGCCATCGATGTAGAAAAGGGTGACGTGCTTTGGAAGAAACACTTCGTTAGCTCATGGACGCCGCCGCCAAACGGTGGACGCGGCGGCGGTATTCTGTGCCCCGGAGGCATCACGGCCACTCCGGTTATCGGACCAACCGGCACTCCGGGCAAGTACACCATGTATGCCGCTTCTTGGGACGGTATGCTGCACCAGTTAAATGTAGGCGACGGTGAAGATGTTGCGCCTCCGGCGAAATTCATGCCGCCCAACGGCAAGCCATACGCCCTCAACCTGTGGAAGGACGTCATCTACACGCACACCGCGCAAGGCTGCGGCGGCAACCCGAATATCGCCTATTCCTACGATCTCAAGTCCAGCAAAGTTGGCACCTGGGGGCCCGCGGGCGGCGGTATGTGGGGCCGCACCGGCCCAGCGATCAGCGCTGATGGAACGATGTACACCGGAACCGGCGACGGACGCTTCGATCCGGAAGCCGGAACTTACGGCGACGGCATCGTCGGCTTAAAACAGAACCCCGAAACAAAGTCGCTCGACCTGGTCGACTACTACGGGCCGACCAACGCCGAATGGCTGGTCAAGCGCGACCTCGATATGCAAGTTACCCCGGCTATCTTCAATTACAAAGGCCACGAGTTTATGGTCGATGCCGGTAAAGAGTGCCGCGTCTATCTGATGGACACTAAGTCCATCGGTGGCGACGACCACCGCACGCCCTTGTACCGCAGTCCACTCCTCTGCAACGAGGACGTCAACTTCGCTTCCGCTGGCATTTGGGGCTCCATGGCGAGTTGGGAGGATTCGAAGGGTACGCGTTGGGTTCTAACGCCAATCTGGGGAGCCAAGCACTCCCAGTTCAAAGCTCCGATCGAGTACGGCAAAGTCACCAACGGCGCCATCGTAGCCTTCAAAGTCGAAGAAAAAGGCGGAAAATGGACGCTTACGCCGGCTTGGATCTCTCGCGACATGAATCGCGCTGAACCCCCAGTGATCGCCAACGGCGTGATTTACGCATACGGTAACGGCGAAGATACTGATCAGGCCTATGCCGACGTAGGCTTGGCAGACACCGCGGACCGCCGTATTCCCGGTTCCACCCATGCGGTCCTTTATGCGCTCGATGCGCAAACCGGCAAAGAACTGTGGTCGAGCGGAGATCAGATAGCCTCCTGGAATCACTGGAGCGGGCTCTCGATTGCGAACGGCCGCGTATACATCGGCACCTTCGACAGCAACTTATATTGCTTCGGTATCAAGAAATAACTGTTCCGGCGTCATTCAACTAACCACGGGTAAGATCATGCCAGTTGAGACCAGTCGGAATAAGCTTTTAAAGCGTAAGTTAATCCGCTTAATCTGCGCGATGGGGGTTGGCTTCGTAACCCTGCCGCTAGCCCCCGCGCAATCGTCCAGTGCTGACCAAAGTACGGACTCGCTCGCTGCTCGTGTGGAGCATCAGCGCCGTTTGTTAGTTGATTGGGCGGGGCTGAATCGTTATGGCAGTGACGATACTGAAGTCCGTCCGCCCAAGCCGGGCGAGAATCGGATAGTCTTTTTGGGGGATCAGATCACGGAGGATTGGGGCGCCGGGGGTACCGATTCCTTTTTCCCCGGAAAGACATATATCAATCGCGGCATCAAGGATCAAACCAGCGCTCAGATGTTAGTGCGTTTTCGGCAGGATGTCATTGACCTGCAGCCGAAGGCCGTTATCATTCAGGCCGGAACCAATGATCTCGCTAGTATCGTCGGACCCAACACCCAAGGTACGATGGCGGATAACTTCATGTCTATGGTGGAGCTCGCCAAGACCCACCACATCCATGTCGTCTTAGCTTCTGTACTGCCCGTTTGCGATTGCTACACAAAGCAGACAGGTCTGCGCCCGCAGGGCAAAATCATTGGTTTGAATGGCTGGATTAAAGATTACGCCGCGCAAAGCGGCTCAGTTTACCTCGATTACTACGCAGGTCTCGCCGCCGGTCGCGATTTCAAGAAGAACCTGACCAGCGACGGACTGCTACCCAACCAGGCAGGTTACGCCGTGATGGCGCCCCTGGCCGAAAAAGCCATCGCTCAGGCGTTGGCCGCCAAGTAAATGCGAAGGAGTTAATTTTGATGAGAACCTGGAACGCTGTCGCCCTATCGTTTAGCTGCGCTCTTGCCTGCACGGGAACCGCGCACGCGCAAAGAGGCGGCGGCCTCGAATGGTCCACCGCGGGTGGGGACGCGCAGCGATCGTCGTGGGTCAGAAACGACGCCAAAATTTCCGTTGACAGGATGCAAAAGGGCGGCTTCGGCGTTGCCTGGAAGATAAAGCTCAGTGGTGAGCCAACCACCGCTTCGGTTCTCGATCGCTACATCGGGTACCGCGGATTCCGGTCGTATGCCTTCGCGGGTACGGCGTCGGGCGAACTGATCGCCATCGATAGCGACCTCGGCCGCGTCGAATGGACAAAGAAAATCGGTTCCGGCCCCAAGGGAACCGCTGCCTGTTCGGGCGGCATGACTTCGAACATCGCGCGTAATGTTTCGCCGATGTTTCCTGCTGCGCCCGCCGGCCGCATGGGTGGCGGCTTTGGACGTGGCGGACCGGCGAAGAGCGATGTCGGACAGGCGAATGAAGGCGCCGTGACCATCGCGCCCGCTCTGGCGAATGCCAACGCCGCTGCAGCCCGTGGCGGACGCGGCGCCGCTGCATTTCCGGGCATGCCCGGCGCTCGTGGAGCTTCTGGCGCCACCGGCGCCCCAATGCCGCCACGCCGCATGGGAGAAACGCTCGTTGCTCTTTCAAGCGACGGTTCTCTCCACGACATGTACGTTTCGAATGGTGAAGAACCGACTCCGCCCATTCCGTTTGTTCCGGCTAACTCCAACGCCCGTGACTTGGCCCTCGTCAACAACGTGGCTTACGTCGCAACTTCGCAAGGTTGCGGCGGCGCGGCTAACGGCGTTTGGGCCGTGGACATGAATTCGAAGCAGGTCAATCACTGGAGTCCCGCGTCCGGTGATATCGCGGGCAGCGGCTTCGCTTTTGGTCCGGATTCAAAGGTCTACGCCTCTACCACCTCTGGCGATCTCGTCGCACTTGATCCCGCCAAGATGCAGCCCGCGGGTGTCTATCGCGCTTCCGGTCAGAAATTCAGTTCATCGCCCATCGTGCTCGATTACAAAACTAAACCGCTCGTCGCCGCCGCGACCGAAGACGGCCACATTCATCTCGTTGATGGCGTCGGCCTCACGGGTTCCGCCTTTAGCGGCGCAGCCTCCGGCCCCCTTGCCACTTGGTCCGATCCGAACGGCACGAACTGGATCGTTGCTCCCTCGAAAAACAACATCGCCGCCTGGAAAGTGACTGGCGACACGCCATCGCTCCAGAGTGGCTGGACCTCTCCAGAAATCGCATCGCCGATGCCGCCAATCATCGTCGATGGCGTTATTTTCACGGTCTCTAATTCGCCCTCTGCCGTCTTGCACGCCCTTGATGGCGCCACCGGCAAGGAGTTATGGAACAGCGGAAAGACCATGACCGCCGCAGTCCGCATCGGAAGTCTTTCGAGCGGCAACGATCAAATCTATATTGGTACTAGCGACGGAATGATCTATGCTTTTGGCTTCCCCATCGAACACTAAACAGCGCAAGTATTCAGACCTGCGCGCACGCATCACTTACTCTCTGCTAATCGGCGCCGCGTTTGCCGGCGCCGCTCACGCACAGTTGCCGGATGGCCCCGGAAAAGTCGAGACCGAAAAGGTCTGCAGCCAATGTCACGAACTGGCGCGCTCCATCTCCCTGCATCAGGATCACGCCGGTTGGGAAACCACCGTAAACAAGATGGTGGGCTTGGGCGCCAACGCCAGCGACGCCGATGTCCAAAAAATCACCGATTACCTCACTGCCCATTTCGGCGCTGAAGAGATTCCACGCATTCACATCAACACAGCCCGCGCCATCGAGTTAGAAAGCGGTCTTGGTCTGAGGCGTTCGGAGGCCGCCGCCGTGATCGAATATCGCACCGCGCACGGTCCTTTCAAGTCGATTGACGATCTGAAGAAGGTGCCTAACATCGACGCCGCCAAGATCGATTCGAAAAAAGATCGCTTGTCGTTCGAGGACAAATGAACTATCACGGCCGCTGCGCCGAGAGCATCGAGAACAGCGTCTTGCGCGTAACCGTGCTCCGGGAAGGCGGCCACATCGCCGAACTTCTACACAAGCCAACCGGCGTCAATCCGTTATGGACTCCGCCGTGGCCTTCCATCGAACCTTCTACTTACGACGCCGCAACATATCCCGAATACGGCGTCGCGATCGACGCGTGTCTTCTCGCTGGCATCATGGGTCACAATCTCTGCCTGGATATTTTCGGTGGACCTTCTGATGAGGAGGCAGCCGTTGGTCTCGGAGTGCACGGCGAAGGCTCAGTCGCAGCGTATGATATCCAACCTAACGGCAGCGCCCTGTCCATGAGCGCTCGCTTTCCGATGGCTGAGATCCGTTTCTCACGTGCGCTGGCGCTGTATGACGACACTCTCGAAGTTACCGAAACCATCGAGAGTCTCGCCGCTTTTGATCGGCCCATCGGCTGGACTCAGCACGTCACCTTGGGTCCGCCGTTCCTCAAATGCGGCGTCACGCGTTTTGAGATGAGCGCCAGGAAATCCAAAGTATTCGAAGGCCAGTTCGGCGCCGCTGATTACCTTGCTCCTGCGGCCGAATTTGAGTGGCCGCACGCTCCCAACGCCGACAGCGGCGTGTCCGATCTTACTCTCTTCAACGGCGCCAACTCATCCAGCGCCTTCACCACTCACCAAATGGACCCGCAACTTACTAAGTCCTACTTCGCCGCCATTAACCCCGAGCTCGACTTACGCCTGGCTTACTCGTGGCGCCGCGCCGATTTCCCGTGGCTCGGCCGCTGGGAAGAAAATCGCAGTCGCGCGCAAGCTCCCTGGAACGGTCAAACCGTAGCTTGCGGTCTGGAATTCGGCGTTTCACCCATACCCGAAACACGCCGACAGATGATCGATCGCGGCCAACTCTTCGGCGAGCCTGTTTATCGTTGGCTGCCCGCGCACGCACGTCTGAGCGTGCAATATTCGGCTCGTCTGTCCGCCGCCGATCAAGTAAATAGAGGAGACTTATGCAGTCCACTAACATTCTCAAGTTAACCGGCGCCTGCGCCGCGCTGCTTCTTCTTGCGCCCTGGACATCCGCGCAACAGACGCCTCCACAGGCCACGCCTCCGGCCGGCGGGACCGCCGCTACCGGCGCAGCGCCCGGCCAAGCCTTCGGAGGACGCGGCCGTGGTGCGCAGCCCCTCGACTACGCCGACAACGAAGGCTGGGTTTCTCTCTTCGATGGCCAAACGCTCAATGGCTGGGACGGCGACCCGCGTTTCTGGAGCGTGAAGGACGGCGCGATCTTCGTCGAACCGAGCTGCGAAAAACCCACTGGCACCATTTACCTGGTGTGGCAAGGAGGAGAAGTCTCCGATTTCATGCTGAAGTTCGAATCCAAGGGCACAGTCAACGTGAACGGCGGAATTCAGTTCCGCAGTTACCTCACCTCCGATAACAGCGTGCTGAATAAGTACCCCGGCCGCGGGGGTGGCGGAGCCATCGTTGGCGCCGGAGCCGGACGTGGTCCCGGTGGTCCCGCCGGCGCTGGAGCCGGACGCGCTCCCGGCGCGCAAGCGGGTCGCGGCGGTCCCGGCGGACAGGCCGGACGTGGCGGCCGTGGTCCGCAATGCGCAAACCCCGGTGTTCCCCCAACCGCAGCGGAAAAAGCCAAGTGGGATATGGCTGGCCCCCAGTTCGATTTCGACGCCAACAACACGTACCCCGGCCAATATTACGAGCAGTCATCGACCCGTGGCATCGCCGCCGCTCCGGGAAACATCATTCTGGCCGAACCCGGCCAGCGCCGTCTCCTCGCCACCGTTGCGGATAAGGCCACGCGCGATGAATGGTTCAAGAAAGACGACTACAACCAGTTCCTCCTCATCGCCAAGGGAAATACCTGTACGATGTTCATGAACGGACATCTCCTCTCTGTCTTCATCGACACCGACCCCACCTACTTCCACCCCACTGGCAAACTTGGCATCGAAGTTGAAAGTATCGGCGGCTACTGGACCCGTAACATCTTCCTCAAACGTATGTAGTCCGGTAACCTCCCTCGGGAACTTACCTGAACAGCGCTCCATTTCCGGAGCGCTGTTCGTTTTTTCAAGTGGCATTAAGCGATTGCGAATTCGCGCCCGATGTTAAAATGCGGGTTCATGCCTGTAGGAACGCGCACCATCGGGCGTAATCCCGATGAGATTCGCGTTCTGATCGAAGACTTCCTCCAAACATGCAAAGAACCGGCGTTGCTCGAACCCGGTGAAGAACTGTTTCCATTGCCCCCGGAGAACTTTTCCCTGGAGGTCCGTGGCTCGCGCGTCACCATTCAGGCTTGGGATCGCGAGCGCAATCTCACGCGGAAGATCGTCGCCGCGGAAGTGACCAGCGCAGGCAGGCTCGAACTTACTATCGAACGCTTCGCCAAGCGTCAGAGTCCCGCCTACCTGCTCGATCTCGCCCGCCCCTCCGGCGTCGAAATGAGTCGCCGCAGCGAGCGTTTGATTTTTCGAGAACGCTTTCGGCTTCTGTTGCGGCGTCAGTTTCCGGAATGGAACTTAACCGAACTGAGCGCGGAGGCCAACCTCGAATTCAGCCTGTCGCCCTCATTTCCGCGCGCTTTCCTGCGCCACGGACAGTTCGGTTGGGCGGCCATCGCATGTCCTCCCGATGGCGACCAAGGCGCCGTGCTCACGTTCGGCCTTATCTGGCTGTCGCACCTGCGCAGGCGCGAGCGGCGCGTCGCCGTCGAAGGCCTGGCGCTGTACCTTCCCGCTGGACAGGAGCACTCTACCGCGCTTCGTCTCCGCCATCTAAATCCGTCCTCCGCGCGCTTCAATCTGTTCACTTACTCACCACGCGACCACGTTGCCGCCGTCGACCCGCGTGACTGCGGAAACCTCGATACGCGTCTTGATCCCTGCCGCCGCCCGTTGCCGAATATTGACCATCCGTGGGGCCGCATCGTCTCGCTTCCCGCTGTCGAATCTATTGTTCTTCACGATGGTCGCGTAAGCTTACGCGTCCGCGGCGTCGAGTTCGCCATGCTCAAAGGCGCCGACCTGTTCTTCGGATTGCACCAGCGCCATCCCGCGTCCAGCCGCCACATCCCCGAAATCATGCGCCTCGTTGAGGAACTTGATCGGGCCCGCGCCGCTGATACCGAAACTCGCGAACACCCTCTTTACCGTCAATCTCCCGAGGCGTGGCTCGAATCGCAGGTTCGCGCTCAGCTTGACGTTGTCGACGCCGCGCTCGAACGCGACCCCGTCTACGGTCAGGTACCGGCTTTCGCCGGCGGCGAGCGCGGCGTTCTCGACCTACTTGCGGTTGACTATAGCGGCCGTCTTGCCGTACTCGAACTGAAAGCGTCAGCCGACATCCACTTACCCCTGCAGGCTCTCGACTACTGGTTGCGCGTAGATTGGCATTTGAAGCGCGACGAATTTACCGCCAACGGCTACTTCCCCGGAATAGAGCTGCAGCGGCAATCCCCGCGCCTGCTGCTGGTTTCGCCATCGTTGGAATTTCATCCAACTAGCGAGATCATTCTGAGCTATTTAGCACCCCAGATAGAAGTGGAGCGAATCGGACTGGCGTTAGAATGGCGAAGGGGATTGGAAACAATGTTTCGCTTACGAGGCGCAGAACGGCCCCGTTAAACGCCACTCCGACACACTTATGCTCTCGACTCTCAGGCAGGCTCGTGCTGCGCTGTCCCACTTAAATCCGCAGCAAGTTCGCGATCTCGCAAACCGTACTTTGCGCGTCGGTCTCATCGCAGCTACCGATTCGGGTTATGCGGCAATGGAAGAAACTCTCATTCCCGCTTCCGCTCCGCCGAACGGAGCCACCGCCGGAAAGAAATTACTGTTCCGTGGTGATGATCCGGTGGCGCCCCCGAGCGTCGATTTGGTCCTATACGGCGAAGGGCTTCGCGCTCCCAAAGAGGCATACACGCTCGATCCCAATGATCCTGCGGCCACTCTCGATGCGATCCTGAAAGATCATCCCGAATATGAGTTGCCTCTCGCGCGCCAGTTCCCGGGCTTGCGCCGCGAAGTTGTCGATCGAATAATTCAAGGAATTGCGCGCGAAAACGCTATGTTCTCGGTTGCGACGGCGCTTCCAGACGTCATTCCCAGCTTTGTAGAAATGCCGTGGGCGTTCGGCGAGTGGGCTTCGGATACGGCCTTTCTCACGGCCAATCAAGTCCGCATGGCCTTCCTGATATCTGCCGCGTGCGGTCAGGAGATCGGTTTCGGCCAGCAGAAGGCCCAGTTGCTTTCGATAGGCGCAGGCGCTTTCGGCTGGCGCGCCATTGCGCGCGAACTCGCCGGAAAAATTCCACTTGGCGGAGGTCTGATAGCCAAGGGAGCCATTGCCTTTGCGGCCACGGTTCTGGTCGGCAAAGGTTTGGAATATCTGCATCGGGAGCAAGTCGATTTTCCGAGTGAGCTTCGCAAGCGCACTTACAAAGACGCGCTGGAACGCGGTCGCGAAGTTACTCAGTCCTGGCTGCGCAAGTTACCGGCGGTTAGCTCGCGGCGAAGTCAGGCCGCATCCGACTAACGGTCCTATCGATCGCTTACCAGCGGATCTTTTCCGGGAAATATTCGGCGATCAGCTCTTTGTAGTACGGGCCCAGCTTCTCCGGATCCGGTTTGCTGTCGGATTTCGAATACAAGTCGAACGGATTAAACTTCCGCACCCATTCGAACATCTCCTCGTCGCGTTTGTTCATGAGTTGCGTGTAAGCGCCCTCGCGATGTCCGGGATAGAAGCTGTGATAGCGGATCATGTACTGCGCCTCTTCCGGTAAATAGTCGCGAGTTATATGATACAGATACTCGTCGTGTCCCCAGGAAAGGTTCACTTTTTCCAAGCCGCCACGCTCTTCATAAATTCCGCACGGCGTCTGATACTCAGGCCGCTTCGAATCCGGATTTTCCTCGAAGAACTCGTGAAACACAATTCGGTCGCTAAATTGGCAGCCAACCGGGAAGGTATCCCCCACTACTGCCCACTGCGGCTCGCCCCAAACCCACATAATCTTGCCCAGATCGTGGATGAAGCCCGTTAACTGAAACCAGCGCGGATATCCGGCGGCGCGAATTGCTTCCGCTGCCTGTAGATTGTGTTCAATCTGGCTCAAATCCGTGTCGGGATCGCTGTCGTCCACCAGCGTGTTCAGTTGCTCCATCATCTCCCAGATGCCCGCTTCGGCGTGGTTCAGTCCCAGCCACTGGCGGCGCTTCTGTTGCACGAAATCGTAAGTCTGATTGGCGTGGTTTTGCCGGTAGAATTCGCGCACCACCGGCGACACTCCGTCTCCGTATTGACGGAACTCTTCTTTCTTGCGATTCGGATCATAGCGGGCTCGAACATCGTCATCCCACTGATCGAGAGTCTGCATGGGCTCAGCGGCCGGAGTGTGAATGCTGGACATATTAGTTACCTCTCTACTTCCCTGACGCTTTCAGTCTAGCGGATTAGCCCACGGCGTATTCGATCGCCAGTACCGTAATGTCGTCGGACTGCGCCGCGCCGCCGGTGAACTTCGTCACCGCCTCCTGCACGGCATCGTGCAGTTGCGTCGCGCTTTCGTCCGCATGCGCTTTCAGCGCCTCGCGCAACCGTTTCTTTCCGAAAAACTCGCCGCTCGCGTCTTGAGCCTCGGTAACGCCGTCGCTGTAGATCAGCAGCTTGTCTCCGGGCGCCAGTTGACTGGTCGCGACCGCAAACTCCGCGTTTTCTAGCAGACCCACCGGCATGCCCGTGGTCTCCAACTCTGTCAGCGAGCCGTTGCCGCTGATCACAATCGGTGGGCAATGCGCCGCATTAATGTAGCTCAGTTTTCCATCGCGGTTGAGCAGCGCCTGAAACACCGTGGCGTATTTCTCACCGCCCGTGCGCTCAATCATGAAGCGGCTCAGCCTGTGAATCCGCAAGGACATCGCCTTCGGATGATCGCTGGCGGTAATCAACGCCCCCTGCAGCAGCGACGCCATTATCGCGGAGCTCACGCCTTTCCCCGAAACGTCGGCCACCACCGCGGACCAGCAGGATTCCGTCACCGGATGCGCGTCGAAATAGTCTCCGCCCACCTCCCGTGACGCTACGCTGCTGCCGCAAGCCCGCAGCCATCCATCCGTAGGCAACGCGCGCGGCAGCAGACTCTGCTGAATGCTGCGGGCGACATTCAGTTCTTCCTCCATCACCCGCTTGGCGCGTTCTTCTTCCAACAGCCGCGCGTTTTCGAGCACCGTAGACGCCTCAATCGCAAGCGTCTGCAGCAGTTCGCGATTTCCGCCGGCCAAATCCGCGGCCGAAACCCTCGAATCCATGTAAAGCAGGCCCACGGTCTCATTGGCGGCAGTCAGGACGCTGGTCGCTTCGCCTTGCCCCGCGCGAATTCGCACCAGCGGCACGCAAATCACGCTGCGCAGTTCCAGGTTCGCAACGCTCCGGTCGGCCGCCGTTTCGTTGTCCGAAACCGGATCGAAATTCATCGATAACAGTTCGCGCCGATGCTGCAGCGCGCGGTGCAGAATATGCCGCGGGACGCGCAGTTCCGCCTCCAGCAGAGTTCGCCCTTGCCTGTTGCGCGCCACGCGTGTTTCGAGCGCTTCGCCCCGGCGCAGCATTAAAAACCCGCGCTCCGCGCCTGCGATCGCCAACGCCGCGTCCACCACCTGCGCCAGTACATCGTCCACGGAAAATGAGCTCTGCAGGGTGCGCGCCAGATCGAGAATCGCCCGGAGTTTCGCTAGGTTTCCACCTACGCCATGCGGCGCCGGAGCCGGTTTTTCGGCCGCGCCCACCTGCTCCAGCAGACTCTTCAGTTCGGCGCCATCCAGAGCGAATAACAGTTGATACGAGTCCGGCACGCCGAACTCGATCCTGTCGCCGTTCTCCAGCGGCCGCCGTGTAACGCGCGCCCCGTTTACGAACGCGCCGTGCCGGCTGGCGCAGTCCTCAAGGATGTATAGCCCCTCTTCGGCCAGAATGCGCGCATGCGTGCGCGATACGCGGCTGTCCCGCAAGATCAGGTTGCTTTCGGGCTGCCGGCCAATATGAAACGGCAATGGCTCTAAAGGGACGCGTGTACGGTTACCGCTCGGGTCGACTACGACCAGAGATGCGGGTTCCATTTACTTGGTCGCCGTGGGTTTCCGGCGGGGCGTTGCCGCGCGGGCTGCTTTTGCGGGTTTGGTAGTCTCTGGCTCGCTCTCGCGCAGTTCTTCCACTTCGCGCGAGCGCAGCGTTTGGCAATGTGCGCAGTACCCGCCTACTTCCGTGCGCGCCAGCAGAATCTGAAAGCCGAAATGCGTTTCAATCTGCTTCCGCAGGCGCTGCAGCGGTTCCCCGAAAAACTCTTCGACCTTGCCGCAGCGCAGGCAAATCACATGCGCATGCTCTTGCTTCAGGCGGGTCTCATAATAATGCTGGTCGCCGCCATAGTGCATCAGGTCGAGCTCGTCCACCAGGCCGCCGATTTTCAACATCTTCAGCGTCCGGTAAACGGTCACCCGGTTCAGCCGGGGATCCTTCTCCTTCGCCATCTGATATAGGCGTTCGGCATCAAGATGTTCGCCCGTCTTGTCGATAAGATCAAGTAGGATCTGGCGCTGGCGCGTTAAACGAACGCCCCGTTGCTTCAGCGATCCTTCGATCGAGTCGAGCGCCGAACGGGTGGAGTCAATGGCCATGGGATACGGAAACCCCATTCTACCAGGAGGGACGTATTTAGACGATCCGGACCCTTTGTGCCTGGGCGGAACGGAACATACGCCGGTCCGGTAGTTTCCGCGAGTATGGGAAAATGGAGCTGTCGCCCTAGAACGGGCCTATGAAACTGCTGTTGCTTGCGATCTCTTTCGGATTGATCGGTTCAGCCGGGAAGATCATCAATTTCGATTCCGCGAGTCTGGGCAAGATGCCTCCCGGATGGAGTGCGGCTATGACCAATGGAGGTGGCCCCTCCAAATGGCAGGTTGTCCGCGACGGATCGGCGCCTACGCAACCTTACGTGTTGGCGCAGCAGACCTCGGCCGATTCCGCGGAAGCCTCGCCTCTCGCCATTTTGGATGTCCTTGCCGTACGCGACGGCGACATCAGCGTGCGTTTGAAGCCTCTTACCGGCCATTCCGACCAATCCGGCGGGTTGGTCTTCCGATACCGCGACGCCAACAATTATTATCTTGCCCGCGCAAACTCTGTCGATCACAGCGTGGCGCTCTTCAAAGTTCAGAACGGTCAAACTACTCGGTTGGGTTCGAGCGTCCGCCATGATATTCCTGCAAACACCTGGTGCATCCTGAAAGTTTCGGTCCGCGGCGACCGTTTCCAGGTCTATGTGAACCATCGGCGTCTTCTACAGGCGCAGGATCAGACCTTCTCGCGCACCGGCAAGGTGGGTTTGTGGACGAAGGGCGACGCCGTCACATACTTCGACGACTTCCGCGTTTACCCGAAGTAGGGCAAAAACTTACTTGACAAGTCCCGCGGAAGCGGAAAAGAAGCGTGCCGCGAAGAAGAAGCCGTACTGAGCATGGGTGACGGGCTCCGCCGGTAATAGTTTGCAAACCGTGGCCGTATCATGAGGAGTTCTGCCCGGATGTGCACTACCACCGCTGGCGCAAACAATGCTCCCGGTGTGGCAATCCATAGAGGTAACGACTGCCACCATGAAACGCATCCGTTCGGGCGAATCGGTTTATCTCGTATGCCAGAAGTGCAATGAGCCCGAATCGTGATTTGCCAGGCAAGTTTTTTACCCTAAGCTAAGTAGCCGTTATTTCGCTTTTTCGATTGCGGCCACCAACGCCGGGACAATCTCAAACAGATCGCCCACGATTCCGTAGTCCGCAATCTCAAAGATCGGCGCATTCGGGTCTTTGTTGATTGCAACCACCGTTCGCGATCCCTTCATGCCCACCAAGTGCTGAATTGCGCCCGAGATACCGACCGCCACGTACATTTTGGGCGCAACGGTCTGCCCGGAACTGCCCACCTGCCGCTCCATCGGAAGCCAACCGGCATCGCAGATCGGCCGCGAAGCCGCCAATTCCGCGCCCAGCGCGTCGGCGAGTTTCTGCACCACCGGAATGTTGTCCGCTTCCTTGATGCCGCGGCCCACCGACACGATAATTTCGGCAGCTCCGAGGTCGACTGCGCGCTGCGATTCGCGGAATCGCTCCAGCGCCTTGGTGCGGATGTCGCTAGCCTGCAGTTCCGGCGAAAAATTCTCCACTGGCGCGCTTCCAGCGGCCAATTGATCGGCGCGGAACGCTCCCGCCTGCAGCGATGCGAAGTGCGGACCCTCGCCGGCGAAGCGCACGTCGACATTGACCTTGCCTTGGAACAACTGCCGTACGAAAACGATCTGCCCGTTCTCGATATGGTGCGAAACGACATCGCTTACCGCGACTTTGCCTAACGAGGTCGCCAGTTTCGGAATGAAATCGCGCACCTGATAGGTATGCGGGAACAGAACCAGCGTCGGCTTTTCCCGTTCAATGAGCTGCCGCAGCGCCTTCGAATACCCCTCCGGCGTGTATTCCTTCAGCAGCGGGTGTTCAACCGCAAAAACCTTCTGCAGTTGCTTTGCGCCCAACTCTCCCGCAAGCGTCGCAACCGAATCGCCCAACACCGCGGCATTTGCCGGAATACCCAATTCGCCGGCGAACTGCTGCGCCGCCGCCAGTGTCTCGAACGACATTTTGTTCCACTGGCCTTCGCGCTGCTCCATCACCACCAGAATGCTCATATCACCCGCGCCTCGAACTTCAACTTCTCTACCAGTTTCGCCGCCGCCTCTTGCGCATTGCCTTCGAATAGCTGCGTGCGCTTGGTTCGCTCCGGCAGGTACACGCGCTCCATCGTAATGGCAGGCGACCCCGCGGCCACCCCCAGATCGCCTGCGCTCAGGCGCTTCACTTCCTTTGTTTTGGCTTTCTTGATGCCCATCAGGGTTGCGTAGCGAAGCTTGCTAATGCCAGATTGAATCGTTAATAGCGCCGGCAGAGGCATTTCCACATGCTGAAACCAGCCGTCTTCCAGCTCCCGCTTCACGCGAATTCCGCTATCGATCTTTTCCACCTGCATCACGATGGTGGCGTGCGGCAGTCCCAGCAACTCGGCCAGGATTACACCGGTCTGTCCATAACCCAGATCGTCGGATTGCAGCCCTGTCAACACTAAATCGGGCGATTCGCCTTTGATCGCCGCCGCCAACACCCGCGCGGCAGCCAGCGGATCGAGCTCAGACATCTCTTCTTGAATGTGAATGGCGCGGTCCGCGCCTTTCGCCAACGCCTCGCGAATCGTCTGGCTGGCGCGTTCCGGCGCCGCGCACAGCGCAATCACTTCGCCGCCGTGCTTTTCCTTCAACTGCAGGCCCGCTTCCAGCGCATACGCATCCGGCTCGTTGATTTCGTAAGCCAGATCGCCTTCTTCAATCCATTTGCCGGATCCCGCGATGCGCAGTTGTGAATCGCGCGCCGGGACTTGTTTGATTGCAACGATTATTTTCATGCGAGTGGCGTGGGCCGTTCGGCCCGCGCAATTACCTTACCTGATTTTGCAGCGCAGCCCAATCGACTATGCCGCTTCAAACTTCTTGAACACCAGCGCTCCATTCGTTCCGCCGAAACCGAAACTGTTCGAGAGCGCGTGATCGATCTTCATCGGGCGTTCATGGTTCGGAACATAGTCAAGATCGCAAACAGGATCGGGAGTTTCCTGGTTAATCGTCGGCGGCGCCACCTGATCGCGTATCGCCAGGACAGTGAGGCCGGCTTCCAGCCCGCCCGCGCCGCCCAGCAAATGCCCGGTCATCGATTTGGTCGAACTCACCGCCACCTTTTTCGCATGCTCGCCAAACGCCCGCTTGATGGCCTGCGTCTCTGCGCGGTCGCCCACTTCCGTCGACGTGCCGTGCGCATTGATGTAATCGATCTCGTGCGGCTCCAGCTTGGCGTCGCGCAACGCATTCCGCATCACGCGATATGCGCCATCGCCATTATCGGGTGGCGACGTCACGTGATACGCATCGGCGCTCATGCCGTAGCCCGCTACTTCCGCCAGTATCTTTGCGCCACGCTTTTGCGCAAACTCCAGTTCCTCCAGAATCAGGATCCCCGCCCCTTCGCCGACCACGAAGCCGTCGCGGTCTTTATCCCACGGGCGGCACGCGTGTTGCGGATCGGCGTTACGCGTCGATAGCGCACGCATGGCCGCAAATCCCCCGATTCCCATTTGCGTGATGCATGCTTCCGTGCCGCCGCAGATCATCGCGATCGCGTCGCCATGCTGAATCAAGCGAAACGAATCTCCAATGGAGTGCGCGCTGGTTGTGCATGCCGTCGCTGTCGCCGAGTTCGGCCCCTTGGCGCCGCTGCGAATGGAAACGTACCCCGACGCCAAATTGATAATGGTTGCGGGAATGAAAAAGGGAGAAATGCGCCGCGGGCCGTGCTCCAGCAGCGTGCGGTACTCGCGTTCAATTACTTCGAACCCGCCGATTCCGCTGCCGATGTAAACGCCGATCTCTTCCGCGTGCTCAGGCGTCACCACCAGACCAGAATTTTTCAGAGCGAATTCAGCCGCCGCAATGGCGAACTGAATAAAACGCCCCATTTTCTTGATCTCTTTTTTCTCGATAAACGCGGCCGGGTCGAAACCTTTGACCTCGCCCGCGATCCGGCAAGAAAATGCCGTGGCGTCGAACTGGGTGATGGGACCGATTCCGCACTTCCCAGCGCGTATCGCCTCCCAGGTTGCATCCGTCCCAATCCCCAATGCCGTCACCAGGCCTACGCCGGTTACTACCACTCTTCGCGGCAAACTGGTCTCCTGGACAGGCTACTTTTTGTTCGTCTTGTTTTCGATGTAGGTGACAGCGTCTTTTACGGTGGTGATCTTTTCCGCGTCCTCGTCGGGAATTTCCAACTCGAAGGCCTCTTCAAAAGCCATCACGAGCTCGACGATGTCCAGCGAGTCGGCGCCCAGATCGTCCACAAACGACGCGTTCATGTCCACCTGGCTCTCGTCGACTCCAAGCTGCTCGACAATAATCTGCTTCACCCTTTGCTCAACCGGCATGATTCCTCCTGGGATTTGGTGCGAACGCGTTGATTTTAGCTAGCTTGCTGGGTTTGCGCAACGGTCCGAACCCACCATTCTGCCACGATTTGGCGAATGTTTGTGAGCCCAAAATCCCGGTGGACGCAGGGCCGGGAACTTTCCGCAGGCCGAGGCGTCAACTATAGGATGAGCGCGGCCGTGCTTGAGGCTCGAAATCTTGCCAAGAAATACGGAGCCGTAGCGGCGGTCCGCGACATCGCCTTTTCCATCGGACCCGGTGAGATTCTAGGCGTCCTTGGCCCGAACGGCGCAGGCAAAAGCACCATCGTCAAGATGGTCACTGGCCTTGTTGAACCCACCGCCGGTCACGTGCTTTTCCGCGGCGAGCCCATCCAGCAGGACCTCACGCTTTACAAACGCAACCTCGGTTATGTCCCCGAGCAGCCCGATCTCTATGGCTTCCTCACGGGCTGGGAATACCTTGAACTGGTCGCCACGCTGCGGGAGATTCCTCCCCGCGTAATGCGGGAGAAAGCCTCCGCAATGCTGCAGTGCTACACGCTGTACCCGCATCGCGATAGTCCCATAGCTTCATATTCCAAGGGCATGCGGCAGCGCATCGTTCTCATCGCGGCCATGATGCACGACCCCGAACTGCTCGTTCTTGATGAGCCTTTCTCGGGTCTCGACGTGACTAGCGCCGCCGTCACGCGCGAATTGGTCGAACTGTTGGGCCGCCGCGGTAAAGCCGTGCTCTTTTCTTCGCCAGTTCTGGAGCAGGTGGAAAAGATGTGCACGCATCTCACTCTGCTCAAGAAGGGTGGCGTGGTCGCATCCGGACCGATCGCCGAAATGCAAGCGGGTTTTGCCGGCAACAGTCTTGAAGCCGGTTTCATGCAACTCACGGAGCAGGTGGATGTCGCACACATCGCCCAGGAACTCGCAGCCGCAGTCGGCGCCCCGGCGCGCTAACGGCGCGTATCGGCCATTCTTGCGGCTGGTCCGCCACTTTCTCGCGCGTCTGGTGCGCGGCGGCCACGAATCCGAAAGCTCGGAGTTCGAATTCGGCCCCGGTCCTCTGTTGGGCGTTCTAGCCGCGCCGGGAGCCTGCTTCTCCTTCCTGCTCTTCCAAAAATATTCGAGTTTGCAGGACTGGATCATGGGCCGGCGCATGCCCAATATCTACAGCTTCTCCGCGCCCGACAAATACTTCTTCATAGGCCTCGCGATGGGCGTCGCCGGCGTCCTCACCGCGCTCAAGTGGGATCGGATTCTCCCCGATTCGCAGGATTACCTGAATCTCGCTCCGCTTCCTGTGCCGCCGCGCACCATCTTTCTTGCCAATGCCCTGGCAGTTGCTTTTGCGGTGACGCTTGTCGCAATCGACGTCAATGGCGTCTCGACGTTCCTCTTTCCGCTCGAAGTCGCGTCTTATGCTCATCTCGACGTGCTGCAGAGTTTTCGATTTATAGCCGCGCATGCGATCTGCCTCACGCTTGCGAGCCTGTTCATGTTCTGCAGCATACTCGCTCTCCTGGGAACGATGGCGGCCGTGCTTCCACGCACCCTCTTCCGTGCCTGCTCACCTTGGGTACGCGGCGGAGTGCTCATCGGGTCCATCGTCCTATTCGTCGCCGGCAATGTTGTCCCGCGCGGCGCTGATACAATCGGCCGGTTTTATCCGCCACTCTGGTTTCTGAGCCTCTATCAATGGCTCGAAGGCCACCTCACGCCCGCGATGGCGCCGTTTCTGCACAAGGCGCTGTACGGCCTGGCAATTGTGATGGTTTGGATGCCCGCAGCTTACGCGCTCGGTTATCGCCGCAGCTTTGCCGGCGTACTGGAAGGCGGCAAGCCGCCGCGCAAGCAGCCGACGGCGCGGCTAGCGCTCGGCTTTCTCGATCTCTTTGGCTCCGGCGCCCGTCCCTTCGATCGCGCCTGCTATCGCTTTATGCTGCGCGCCATACTGCGCAGCGATTCGCACCGCATGTGTCTCGCCGTCGCCGCTGGGCTGGGGTGGCTGTTGGGCGCGCAGCTTGCTATGTCGCCTGATTTCAATTCGCGCCTGGAAGCGCCCTTCACGGTCGCTTATCTTTTGATCCTTGGTCTGCGCATTGCCTTCGAAATGCCGGCCAGCGTGCCTGCCAATTGGGCCTTCCGCGCCGCTCTCGATACGCGCGTTCATCCCGGGCTTGGAGCTGTACGTCGCGTCATCCTCAGCTTGCTGGTCCCGCTGGTTGTAGCGCCGGCCTTCGTTCTCGCATGGCGCGATATCGGCTTCGGCGCAGCGCTGATTCACGCGTTCGTCGTGCTCGCGCTTTCGATGTCACTCGCCGAAGTCATGCTTGCGGGTTATCGAAAGATTCCCCTCACATGCCCGATGCCGCCTTTCGGGAGCAACTTTCTCGTCTTGATCGTGATCCAGATCGTCGCCTTCGCGCTCTTTATGCAACTGGGCGCGCGGCTCGATTCGTGGTTTCTGGAAAAGCCCTGGTATCTTCCACTTCTGCCGTTGGCCATGGCGGCTGCTGTCTGGTGGAATCGCCGTCGCATCGCACAAGCCCGCGAGGATGGAGAACTCGATGAAACTCTCGTCTTCGAAAACGTTGGGCCCGTTGCGATCACACGGCTGGATCTTTGATCGCGAGTGTCACTCCGCTCTCCGGCGCGCCAGGTCCATTAGCCACGCATGCGTGCCCCGCGCCTCCACGCCGCTCTCTGATCCTTCCGGCCTAAGCTGCGTGTAGGCGCCGCTCTCTCCCAAAACCCACGCCTGCCGCCGGTCGCGCAGGCACGCATCCAACACTTCCCAAAGCCTCGCCTTCGCGTCCACCGCCAACACCAGCGTCACCACTTCTACGCGCTGGTTCCGGAACATCCAGTCCGCCGACCCGATGAAGAACTCTCCCTGCGCCGGATCCGCGTGCCCCGCGGCGAAATGGAAGATCCGCGAGTGCTCGAGGAATCTCCCGACAATCGATCGCACCCGCACGTTCTCCGTGCGCGACGCCACGCCCGGGCGCAGACAGCCGGAACAGCGTCGTGCCGGTCAGCCGCATGCCGGTATACAGCTTATGCACGTTGCCGCGAATCACTTCATGCAGCGTGGTCAGCACTTTCTGTCCCGCGGGGGCGTCCGCAGTCAGCGCGATCCACTGTCGCAGCACGTTGGGAACTTTCACACGCGCGTAGGAAGAGGTCTCCTTATCGGGATCGAACACGTGGTCGTTAGAGTCGAGCCAGCTCAAGTCGCGATCGATCCACAGCTCGGCCAGCGGTTGCGCAATCTCGCGATTCAAAACTCCGTGATCTCCGACCGATACCAGGACGGGCGCGGCGCTCATAGGGTTCGTCCTTTCTGAAGAACTTCAAGTGTATTCCTGACCA
>DATAUH010000074.1:0-23881 GCA_036268375.1 Bryobacteraceae bacterium
AACGGCGCGAGCGTGGTGAAGCTCTACTTCCAGCCGAACTCCAGCCTCAGCATCGCCAACGCGCAGGTGACCGCGGCATCGCAATTTATGCTGCGGCAACTGCCGCCGGGAACGCAGCCGCCTCAAATTCTAAATTTCAGCGCATCGAGCGTGCCCATTCTGCAGCTTGGCATCTCGGGCCGCGGCATGGGCGAAGACACTCTCAACGATCTGGCGCTGAACTTCCTGCGCCCGCAACTGATCACCGTGCCGGGCGCGGTCGTGCCTTATCCCTATGGCGGCAAGCAGCGACAGGTCATGATCAACATGAACCAGGGACTGCTGCAATCGAAAGGGCTCTCGCCGCAAGAGCTTTTGACCGCGATCAATGCGCAAAGTCTGGTGCTGCCTTCCGGCACCGCGAAGATCGGCCCTACCGAATACGACGTTCACTTGAACGGTTCCCCGCGCAAGATTGCCGAACTCGGCGACCTGCCCGTAAAACGGGGAACCGATGGCGCAACCATCTACCTACGCGACGTCGCCACAGTCGCCGACGGCTTCGCCCCGCAAACCAATATCGTGCGGCAGGATGGGCATCGCGGCGTACTCGTCACCATCGTAAAATCCGGCAACGCCTCGACGCTCGACGTCGTTTCGGGCATACGCAATCTGCTGCCGCGCGTCGCAACGACGCTGCCGCCGGAGCTTAAGTTCGAGCCGCTTGGCGACCAGTCCGTCTTCGTACGCGCCGCTGTCAGTGGCGTAATCCGAGAAGCCATCATCGCAGCTGCACTCACCGGCTTCATGATTCTTCTATTCCTGGGAAGCTGGCGCAGCACATTGATCATCGCGGTCTCGATCCCGCTTTCAATTCTCACTTCGATCATCGTGCTCGGCCTTCTTGGCGAAACCATCAACATCATGACGCTCGGCGGCCTCGCGCTCGCGGTCGGCGTGCTGGTCGATGACGCCACCGTCACTATCGAAAATATCGAGCGTTTCCTGGAAGAGGGTTACGACCTGCGTACCGCGATTCTCGAAGGCGCAGGCCAGATCGCCGTTCCCGCACTGGTCTCCACGCTCTGCATCTGCATCGTGTTCTTGCCCATGTTCGCGCTGGGCGGAGTGGCGCGTTACCTCTTTGTCCCACTTGCCGAATCGGTGGTCTTCGCGATGCTTGCATCGTACATCCTGTCGCGCACGCTGGTTCCGACGCTCGCCATGTACCTGCTCCGGGTGAAAAGCCACGCGCGCTCGCGCAATCCGCTGGTCCTGTTTCAACGCGCCTTCGAGCGCGGTTTCGAACGCCTCCGCAATCTCTACCGCGACCTGCTCTCGCTGCTGGTCTCGATGCGCAAGGTCTTTGTGCCGGTATTTCTCCTTGCCTGCTGCACGCTGTTTGTTCTGGTTCCATTCCTCGGTCAGGACTTCTTCCCGAACACCGACAGCGGCCAGTTCATTCTGCATGTGCGCGCCAAGAGCGGTACGCGAATCGAGGAAACCGCGCGGCTCTTCGATCTGGTGGAGACCTCTATTCGCCGAGTGGTTCCCGCTTCTGACCTGGCCTCCATCATCGACAACATCGGCATGCCGTACAGCCAGATCAACACGCAGCACATGACGAACGGCACCATCGGCGCAGGCGACGGCGACGTGATGGTCGCGCTGAAAGAAGACCATCAGCCCACGGCAAACTATATACGGCAACTGCGGACTTCCCTTCCCGTCGAGTTTCCTGGCGCAACCTTTTCGTTCCTGCCTGCCGACATCACGACGCAGATTCTGAATTTCGGTCTCCCGGCGCCGATCGACGTACAGATAGAGGGCGCCAACTATGCAGCTAACCGGGTACAAGCCAATCGCATGCTCCAAGAACTGCACCACGTCGCCGGCTTGGCGGATCTGCGCATTCAGGAACCGGACGATTATCCGGCTTTCGACGTGACGGTCGATCGCACCAAAGCGCAGCAAGGCGGCTATACCGAGCAGAACGTCGCCACCAGCATGTTGAACACGCTCAGCGGCAGCTTTCAAACCCAGCCGATGTTCTTCCTCAATTTTGACAACGGCGTGAATTACAACCTGGTGGCGCAAACTCCGCAGTATCAAATGCAAAGCCTTCAGGATTTGAAGGGCATTCCCATCACCGGAAATGCCCAGGCCAAGCCGGAGATTCTCGCGGACGTCGCCTCAGTCGCTCGTGGCAATGAAATGGCGGTAGTGAACCACTACAACATACGCCGCGTCGTGGATATCTACGGCGCTGTGGATGGCCGCGATTTGGGCGCTGTGGGCGCGGACGTGCAGCGCATCGTCGACACCGAAACCAAACATCTGGCGCGCGGGAGTTTTCTCCACCTGCGCGGCCAGCTACAGACCATGCGGACTGCGTACATCGGCTTGCTCTCGGGATTGGGCTTCGCGATTTTGCTGGTCTACCTTTTAATCGTCGTGAACTTTCAATCGTGGCTGGATCCCTTCATCATCATCACAGCGCTTCCCGCCGCGCTGGGTGGAATCGTTTTGTTTCTCTTCGCCACCCACACGACGCTCAGCGTGCCTGCCTTAATGGGCGCAATCATGTGCATGGGCGTGGCGACCGCCAACAGCATTCTGGTAGTCGCATTCGCGAAGGAGCGCCTGGAGCATCACGGCAACGCAGTACGCGCGGCGCTCGAAGCGGGCGCGGCTCGTTTCCGCCCGGTGCTGATGACCGCGCTGGCCATGATCATCGGCATGATCCCGATGGCGCTGGGCGCGGGCGATGGAGGCGAACAAAACGCACCGCTCGGCCGCGCAGTCGTCGGCGGACTCATGTTAGCCACCGTGGCCACGCTGATCTTTGTCCCGTGCGTCTTTGCGCTACTGCACGGCGGCCGCAAGCAGCCTTCTGCTGGACTCGAGCATCAAACAGAATACGAACCGATTCATGCATGACACGAGGAAAAACTTTAAATGATACAGGAACTGGAACCCCAAACTGCACCCGTTGAAGCGCCCGCTGAGCAGGTCGTATCTCCAAGAGCGCGCAAACTCGGGCGGGCGCTGTTGATCCTCGCAGGCGGATTCGTACTTGCCGTCGTTGCCTTGATCGTGATGCCCGGCCTTCGTGAGCGTCGCGCGGCGGCGAAGGGCTTGGTCGCAGTTGCACAAGCTGGCGCCGTCTCGCCCGTGAATGTGGTTTATCCGAAGCCAGGCTCGACGGCGGACGAACTTGTCCTGCCCGCCAATGTGCAGGCGTATACGGACGCTCCGATTTATGCGCGGACCCACGGCTACTTGAAGCGCTGGTACTTCGACATTGGCGCGCACGTAAAACAAGGACAACTGCTGGCGGAGATCGATACGCCCGAAGTGGATCAGCAACTCGAACAGGCGCGCGCCGATCTGAAGAGCGTGCAGGCCAACATGGAACTGGCGCACACGACCGCTGTTCGCTGGCAGAATCTCCTCGAAAAACACGCAGTATCCAAGCAGGAAACCGATCAGGCGGTGAGCGACTACACCTCCAAACAGGCCGCGGCCGATGCCAGCGCAGCCAATGTACGTCGCCTGGAGCAATTGCAGAGCTACGAAAAGGTCTACGCACCCTTTGATGGCGTGATCACCGCGCGGCAAACCGATGTGGGCGCGCTGATCGATGGCGATTCCTCGCCCAAGGAGCTTTTCCATCTCGCGTCGATTGATAAGCTGCGCGTCTTCGTGCCGGTTCCCGAAACGGATTCGTCGGCGGTCCGCGAAGGCGAGGTCGTCACGATCACTTCCGATCAGTTTCCCAATCAGAAGTTCCGCGGCACACTGGTGCGCAATTCGAGCGCGATCGATCCATCGTCGCGGACCTTGAACGTAGAAGTGGATGTCGACAATGCGAGCGGCAAGCTTCTGCCAGGATCATACGCGTTTGTCCACCTGCGCGCGCCCAACACCACGGGTGGTTTGATCATTCCGTCTACGACGCTGCTTTTCCGCGCGCAAGGCCTGCAGGTGGGCGTGGTGAAAGGCGACCGCGCCACTCTGGCGCCGATCACCATTGGCCACGACTACGGCGCAACCGTTGAAGTAACATCCGGCCTGACACGGAGGGATGCAGTGATCCTTTCGCCTTCCGATTCCCTGGCCGATGGCGCGCCGGTTCGGATTGAAAAGGGAGAACGGTAATGAAACGCCTGCTGATCGGCGGCCTGGGAGTAGCCGCCGCCATCATGACGGGTTGCGCAGTGGGGCCGACATACACGCGCCCTCCGGCCCCGCTTACTCCGGAATTCAAGGAAACGCCGCCGGTGAGTTTTAAAGAGACCGATGGATGGAAGACCGCGCAACCCAACGACACTGAAATCCGCGGCGCCTGGTGGGAACTGTTTGAAGACCCGCAACTCAATGCGCTCGAAGCGCAGATCGATGACGCCAACCAAACCCTGAAGCAGGCCGAGGCGAACTTTCAGGCCGCGCGTTCGGCAATTGGCGTAAGCCGGGCGGCGCGGGCCCCTTCGATTTCGGCGGGACCGGCGGCGAGCGCGGTGCGCGACTCCGCCAATCAGCCGTACTTCAACCAATCGGCCGCCAACGCAGGTACCGGCAGCTTCTCTTTGCCGTTCGATCTCAACTACGAAGTGGATTTGTGGGGACGCGTTCGCCGTACGATCACATCGGCGGTAGAGCAGGCGCAGGCCAGCGCGTCCGATCGCGAAACGGCGCGGCTGAGCCTGCATGCGGAACTCGCGATGGACTACTTCGACCTGCGAAATGACGATGCGCAGGACCGTCTGCTGGCGCAAACCGAGAAGGCTTACCAGCAAGCCCTGCAACTGACTCAGGACCGCTACGAAGGCGGCGCGTCGCCGGAATCCGACGTGACCCAGGCCCGCACGCAACTATTGTCCGCGCAGGTGGCCCGAACCGATATCGGCGTCCAGCGCGCTGCGTCCGAACACGCCATCGCTGTTCTGATCGGCAAGCCCCCCGCGGCGCTAACGATTCAGCCTGTGCCCTTGACCGTTCGTACTCCAGTGCTACCTTCCATACCGGGAGCGCTGCCGTCGCAGCTATTGGAACGCCGCCCCGATATCGCGTCCGCCGAACGTCGCATGGCATCGGCGAATGAACAGATCGGAATCGCCAAAGCCGCCTTCTATCCGACGCTCAGCATTTCGGCGATCGGAGGATTCTTAGGCACGTCGCCACTGAACTGGATTACCTGGCCGAGCCGCCTGTGGGCAGTCGGACCTGGCATGTCGCAGACGTTGTTCGATCACGGCCTGCGCCGCTCGAACCTCGCGATTGCGCAATCGGACTACGACGCGACAGTCGCCGCGTACCGCCAGTCGGCGCTGACGGCGTTCCAACAAGTAGAGGACAACTTGGCCGCGCTGCGCGATCTCGAAACAGAAGCGAAACAGCAGCGTCAGGCCACCGAATCCGCCGAGAACTCTCTCGGGCTTTTTCAAACCCGTTACGAGGGCGGCGTCGACACGTACCTTCAGGTAGTGACCTGGCAGACCGCCGCGCTGCAAAACCAGCGCAACGAGATCGACATCATGCGGCGGCGGCTCGAAGCCGACGTGTTACTGATCAAGGCGCTCGGGGGCGGCTGGGACACGAAACAACTGCCGAAGCTCACGTCATGAGCGGCTGCGCCGCCCCGTCTACTCGAACCGCAGCGCCTCGATCGGATTCACGCGCGTAGCGCGCCGCGCCGGTATCCAGCACGCGGCTGCGGCGACAAGAATGAGAACGCCGGCCGCGACAGAAAACGCCAGCGGGTCGCGCGGGCTCACGCTGAATAAAAGGCTGGCGACGTATTTGCCGATCCACAGCGCCGCCACCGCGCCCGCCGCCAAACCTGTGAATACAGGCGTCATTCCCTGCTGGAATACCAGCCGCATCACGTCGGCGCGGCCGGCGCCCAGCGCTATCCGTATGCCCATCTCCGCCCGGCGGCGCGTGACGGTGTAGGAAACGACTCCGTAGGTTCCAAACGCGGCCAGCCCGAGCGCCGCTAGCGCGAAAAGCAGCACCAGCATCATCTGGAAGCGGCGCCGCGCCACCGACTCCGACATGATCTGCGCCAAAGTGCGCTCGCGAGGTACGGGAACATCGCCATCCACGCTCCAAACCCCGGCGCGCACAGCGGCGGCGATGCTGGTAGGATCCATGGCGGTACGTACCAGAATCGAAGAAGAAAACTGCGGCCGCTGCCACATGGGGATATACAACATATCCACCGGTTTTTGATCGAGAGCGGTGCTGCGCGCGTCGCCCACCACGCCGATCACTTCGTGCACCGTGTTGTGGTCGATCATGCGGCGGCCCACCGCATTCGTATCGGGCCACAACTTGCGCGCCAGGCTCTCGGAGATCACCGCAACCACGCGGTTTTGATCCGTCGCCTCAAAATCACGGCCGGCGTGAAGCGGAATCTCCAGGGTTCGGAAATATCCCGGGCTGACGAAGCGCAAATTGGGCGCCGGCAACTGCGAATCAGGACGCGAATCGTGTTCCGTGCGGACGATATCGATCCAACTCTCGCCTTGCAGCGGCAAATACGACGAAATGGCCGCGGATTCGACGCCGGGGAGCGCCTTGGCCTGGGACAAGACACGATCGAAGAAGCGGACACGGTCCTGATCCTTCGCGTATTTCGTTCCCGGAAGCGCCATGTCGACCGCAAGCACGCGCTGAATATTGAAACCCTTGTCGATCGTCGTGAGGCGCACGAAGCTGCCGAGAAACAGGCCTGCGGTGACCAGCAGAGCGGCGCACAATCCTACTTCGAAGCTCACCAGCAGGTTGCGTATGCGCAACCCCGCGCGTCCCGCGGTGTTGGCGCTGCTGGCGGACTTCAGCGTCTCAAATGGACTGCCCGACGACGCGCTGCGCAGAGCCGGCAGGATGCCAAACAGCACGCCCGTGGCGAGCGAAATCAATATCGCGAAGACCAGAACGCGCATGTCGAGCGTGACATTGCTCAGGCGTGGCAGATCCACCGGGGCCGCGGCAATCAGACTCTTCAAACCGACCTTTGCGACCAAAATGCCGAACACGCCGCCCGCGAGCGCCAGCAATCCGCTTTCAGCCAGGGATTGACGCATCAGATCCCAGCGGCTGGCGCCAAGCGAAGTGCGGATGGCCGCTTCCCGCGCCCGTCCGGCGGCGCGCGCAAGCGAGAGGTTGGCCAGGTTGACGCAGAGCACCAGCAGAACCACGCCGACGGCGCACATCAGCACCACGAGGCTCTGGCGCACGTCGCCGGTCATGCTTTGCTGCAGCGGCTCGATGAGAGGAGTGAGCGTCCACGCGTCACTGACTTGCTTATCGATGGCCGATTCCACCGCCGTCAGATCGGCGCGCGCCTGTTCCCGCGAAACACCCGGTTTCAAACGGGCGATGCCCTGGAAGTTGAGATCGCCCGCGTGCGGCACGGTATCGTCCGGCGAATACCCAAGCGGCCGGAAGATCTCCATGGCGCCGGTCACGCGATGGCCCAGGTCTTCCGGCTCTTTGGGAAAGCGAAAGCTGTCAGGCAGAACGCCGACCACCGTATAAGGCGCGCCGCGCAAGGTGAGCTTGCGGCCGATGATGGAGGGATCGGAACCGAATCGCCGCCGCCAGAGCGAATTGCTGAGGATGACTTCGTGATCGTGGCCGGAGCGGTCCTCATCTTCGGCAAACCAGCGGCCCATTTGCGGCGCAACACCCAGCATCTGGAAGAAATTCGCGGAAACGTCGGCGGCTACGAGCAACTCGGGACGGCCGTCGCCGGTCAGGCTCATGCTGGTGTTGCGATAACACCCAATGCTTTCGAAGGCGCTGGCGCGCTTTCGCCATTCGACCAGTTGCCCGATGTTGATGGGCAGCGGCAAGCCGTGGCGGAACTGCGGCGAGCTGAGGGAAATGGCGACCAGACGATCGGGCGACACATAGTCGAGCGGCCGCAGGAGCACGCCGTCAACCAGCGAGAAGATGGCGGTGTTGGCGCCGATGCCTACCGCAAGACTCAAGATCGCCATGGCAGCGAAGCCACGATCCCGCCACAGGGTTCGAAAAGCATACAGCAAATCGCGCATCATCCGATCCTCACAGATGTGAAATTTCCCAGCTTTAGAGATATACGAGGAAAGTACTGGAGAAGTTGGCATTAGGTTACAGAATTTCTTTTCCAGGCCTGAAATATTCTCAGCGTGGGCTTTCGCCGCGGCTCTTCCCAGTCTGAGCCGCATTGCGTATCGAGCGCGATGCGAATCGCGGCGAACATCCGCTACACTGAGGGCTCATGCCCGACTACCGTCTGATCGAGCGTAAGCTCACGCAGGTTCTCGGCGGCTCCCACCGTCCCATCGCGATTACGTTCCTTGACGCTGCCCCCAAGGGCGTGGAAAAGTTTGAAGGCTCGCAACCGTCGTCGTGCAGTTTTTGGCGGCTGGCTTCGTCAGGCAAGTCGTTTTATACCGTTCCGGGAGATCATCAGAACTGCCCGATCGGCGGATACACCCACAACGTGCTACAGCCGGAGCGCATGCCGGAGTTGCAACAGGTGTTGGAATTGATGGGGAGCATCGGCTACATACGGATGGAGGAAGTTGGCGGCGTGTTCCATATGGACCGCTCTCCCGCCGCGATCTTGTATGCGCCACTGGGCGAGACGCCGGTAGATCCCTCCGTGGTGATTGCATCTGGCAAACCTAGCCGGGTGATGTTGGTCGCTGAGGCTGCAACCCGAGCGGGCGAAATGTCTAACCTGCCGCTGCTGGGCCGCCCGACCTGTATGGCGCTTCCCGCCGCAATTGGTAAGGGAGGCGTTGCCAGCACGGGCTGCATCGGAAACCGCGTCTATACCGAAATCGGAGACGACGAACTGTACCTGGCGTTGCGGGGGACGGGTCTTGAACGGATCGCCAACGAGCTGGATACGATTGAGTCGGCCAATGTGACTCTAACGGGCTATCACGCCGAACGCAAAGCACAACTGACTCACTGAGATATAACTCGAAGCGTGGAATGTTTCACGCCTGGGCTTGGCGTCGCTTCACATACTGGAATAAGCTTGAGTAGTGTTCAAATTAGCCATCACCCTGCTCGCCACATCACTCCTTCTCTCACCCGCTTTTGCGCAAGAACACAAGGGCGGCGAACAACATAACAACTTTAAGCCCAGCCGTCCGCCTGCTCGCGGTCCCGCACCGGCCAAGCCACAGGCGCACGGTGAGCCGATGAAGGCGCCGGAAAGAGGCGGCCATCCTGCCGTACCGCACGTCGACGGCAATAAATGGGTGGGCCATGATACCGGCAGAAACGATCCGCGTTTCCATGTCGATCATCCATGGGAGCACGGCCATTTCACGGCCGGCTTCGGTCCCCAGCATGTCTGGCATCTCGGCGGAGGCGGACCTTCGCGTTTTTGGTTTAACGGCTTCTATTTCTCCGTTGCTGAACCCGATCTGGCGCTGGTCTCCGGCTGGAACTGGAGCACGGACGAAGTAGTTATCTACGAAGACCCTGACCACGACGGTTATTACCTGGCGTACAACCCGCGTCTGGGCACTTACGCCCACGTTACGTTCCTGGGCAATCAGTAACTCGAACTTACACGGACATACTCGCCGGCGGTCCAACATAGCCGCCGGCATTTCCCCGATTACCGGCGGCGAAAAGTAATTCATTGTACGATTGAGCCGTTTCAACTTCGAACGTTGCGCGATAGCTTCTGTTTGGCCTCCCTAACTTGCGCTTCGCCTCTTATAATGAAATATAGGAGCGCGGGAGGCGAATCCACTACCACCCGCAAGGACCAGGATGCCTGCAGCGCTTACTAACTCGCCGAACCCTCATCCGATTACCATTCTGGTGGTTGACGACGATCAAGACATCCTACGGTTCCTGGAAACTGTGCTGACCGGCGCCGGATACCGCGTGCTCGCCGCCGACAACGGCCGGAAGGCGATCGAGGTCCATCAGACGTGCGGAGAGCCGATCCATCTGCTGCTGACGGATGTGATTATGCCGGATCTAACCGGCCCCGTAGTGGCGGAGCGGCTGCGCTCGCGCCAACCGGATCTGTCGGTGCTGTTTATTTCCGGGTGCCACGATGCAGACCTGCTGCAGAGATTCGTCACCCGGAAAGGCTTTGCTTTGCTGCCGAAGCCATTCACGATGGCGAGCCTGCTGCGCGGCGTCGAAGACGCGATGCGGCCCTTCACGTTCGCGGCCTAAGACAGGCTAGCGAACAAATTCCACTTCAACTTTGTTGGGAATCAAGCCGGCTTCGTAACCAAGATCGAGCAGCTTTTGAGCGGCGCGGGGCACGACTTCACCGGCATCGACCGTGTAGTGATTAACGTACATGCCGACGAACTTATCGGCCAGCCGCACTTCCATGTCGCGCGCGAACTGCAGGGCATATTCGAGCGCTTCGGCGTGGTTATCGAGCGCATACTGAATGCTATCGCGCATCATGCGGCAGCATTCGCTCTTGATGGCCGGGTCGAGAGAACGGAGCAGGACGTTGCCGCCCAACGGCAGTGGAAGATTGTAGACGCTCTTGAACCAGCGGCCGAGATCCACTACGCGGTGAAAACCTTCGCGATCGAACGTTAACTGCGCTTCGTGAATGATGAGGCCGCAATCGACGCTGCGCTCGCGCACGGCGTCGGTAATTTTATCGAATGGCGTGACGACAGGCTCGAAATCCGGCTGGAAGAGCTTGCAGGCAAGATACGCTGTGGTCATTGTGCCGGGGATCGCAATGCGCTTGCCCTTGATTTCCTCAGGCTCCATGGGCCGGTTGGCGATGATCATGGGGCCGTAGCCATCACCGATGCTGGAACCGCTCGCCATCAGCACATATTTATCTGCCACGTAAGGATATGCGTGGTAGGAAATGGCGCTCAGATCATAGACGCCTTCCATCGCCTTGCGGTTGAGCGTTTCGATGTCCGAGAGCACGTGGCGAAACGTCACTTTGGACGATCGCACTTTCTTCGTGGCGAGCCCATAAAACATAAAGGCATCGTCCGAATCGGGGCTGTGCGCACTAACAATTTCCTGCGTGGCGACGGAATTCATAATGTAAGGGGGTCTTTTCAGTTTACACTACAGGGCGGGAATGTTTGGGCGCAGAATCAGTTACAAGAGCAGTAAACACTGAGGGGCTAATTGAGAAAGTTTGGTAGAGGGCGGTCACTCGTTCGGTTGTGAAACTGAGAAAGCTACCATTCCGAGCCATCCGACTTGCGCTTTACGCGCGTTGCGCCTACTTGCTGCTTGAGGCGCCTGATCTTCCGGCCAGCCGAAGCCTTCCGTACTGCATGCTCATCAACCGAGAGCGAGGCCGCCCTCACTCTGGTCCGGTTCTATATGTCACCTCCCGCCAATCCCTGGCGGGACTGGCTTTTGAAGACGGCGTTTGAAATCGGGATAACCGGTTCCGACTTCACTTTCAGTCTGCGCCTCTCTCCAATTTTAGTCAATGGTACCTGCCCCCGACCAGACCGTTTTCTCACCTAATGAGGATGTGGGCGGTCACATCCAATGAACCGGTACCATCGAAAAGGGGGCTTGACAAGAGTATTCCCACGGATAGAATAAATCGAATAAACCGTTCCGTATGCAGACCTCCTGCGAACACAATCGAACTACAATCATTGCCCGCCGCGACGGAGTCGATTATGTGGAATGCCTCGACTGCCGGCAGATTTTCGAAGCTGAAGACCTCGAACAGGTAAAGGTTGACGACGAAGACGAGTAACTTCCTACCGCACCCTGGCCGCTGTTGAAATCCCCATCGGGTTCGCGCGATAGCTGCGCCGCCACCTGCGCTAGCATGGAGGGACGCTATGCACGATCTCTCCCATTTCCGCGCCAACTTCGATCAAATCGCGCAGCGTCTCTCCACTCGGGGGAATATTCCGGGGCTCGAGCAATTTCGTGAACTGGATCGCAAACGCCGCGCCGCGTTGACGGAGGCTGAACAGTTGAAGGCGAAAGCGAATGCCGAGGCGGCGAACATCGGCAAGCTGAAGAAGGAGGGTGCGGATACCAGCGCGTTGCAGGAGAGCGTGCGCGCGATGAAGACGTCGATGGCGGCGCTGGATGAGGATGTGAAGGCGCTGGACGGCGAATTCAGCGAACTGCTACAGGGTATTCCCAATGTGCCGCATGAATCCGTGCCGGAGGGAAAAGGCGCCGAAGACAATGTAGAGGTGCGCCGCGCCGGTGAACCCCGTAGCTTCGATTTCGAACCGAAAGCGCATTGGGACCTGGGGCCGGAGTTGGGCATTCTGGACCTGGAGCGCGCGGCAAAGATCACGGGCGCGCGTTTTGCGTTGTATTGGGGCATGGGCGCGAAGTTGGAGCGGGCGCTGATCAATTTCATGCTGGATGTGCACACGCGCGAGCATGGATACACGGAAGTATTGCCGCCCTTCATGGCGAATTCGGCGAGCCTGTTTGGCACCGGACAGCTACCGAAGTTTAAAGACGATCTCTTCAAGTGTGAAGGCCATGATTTCTGGCTGATTCCGACCGCCGAAGTGCCGGTGACCAACATTTACCGGGACGAAACGCTGGAAGGCGCGGAAATGCCGATTCAGTTATGCGCGTACACGCCTTGTTTCCGCAGCGAGGCGGGGTCTTACGGCCGCGATGTGCGCGGCATTATTCGCGTACACCAGTTCCAAAAGGTCGAACTGGTGAAGTTTACGCGTCCCGAGCAGAGTTACGAAGAACTGGACAAGCTTACGGGAGACGCGGAGGATATTTTGCGACGGCTGGGGCTGCCCTTTCGCACGGTGGTGCTCTGCACAGGCGACATGGGGTTCAGCTCGGCGAAGACTTACGACATCGAGGTCTGGCTGCCGGGACAGAACAATTACAAAGAGATCTCTTCGTGCTCGAATTTCGAGGCCTTCCAATCCAGGCGCGCCGGGATCCGGTTCCGCGGCGGCAAAAAATCGGAGTACGCGCACACGTTGAACGGCAGCGGACTGGCGGTGGGCCGCACGTGGGTGGCGATCATCGAGAATTATCAACAAAAGGATGGAACGGTTCTCGTCCCAGAAGCGCTACGGCCGTATATGAACGAAGAGGTAATCCGGCCCGTGAAGCGAAACGCATAAGCACTGAGCTTTTTGGCGCGAATTGCGGCTAACCGGCGGTTGCTCCTATAGTCTAACTTGGTATAGGTTAACTACGGAGCGCCGCGTTCTGTGATTACAAGCATCCTGGAGCTTTTCCGCCGTCTACGCTACTTTCTGAAGCGCGATGCAATGGCGCGCGAACTGGAAGAAGAGATGCGGCACCACCTTGCGCTGAAAGCGGAGGCGGAAGGAAGCGCGGGCGCTCACCTGCAGTTTGGTAACACCACTCTCTATCAGGAGCAGAGCCGCGCAATGTGGAACTTCACGGTTTTTGAACAACTTGGTCAGGACATACGCTACGCCTTTCGCACGATGGCGGCGAGCCCGCTGTTCACCGCCGCGGCGGTGCTTTCGCTGGCGCTCGGGATCGGCGCCAATACCGCGATCTATAGTTTTATGGACGCGATTTTGCTGCGGTCACTGCCGGTCCGCGACCCGGAGAGTTTGGTGATTCTGCATTGGCGCGCAAGCGAACGCACGCCTGTGATCCACAGCGTGACGGGAACCATGAGACGCGATGGAGAGCACGGGCGGACGAGCCCCAACCTGCCGTACGCCGCCTGGGGAGCGCTGAGGTCAAACCTTGGGCCGCTCGCCGACCTGGTGGCCTATTCGACGTACGACCAGTTGAACCTGGTGATTAAAGGACAGGCGGAGACGGCGCACGCATCCTTCGTGAGCGGGAATTTTTACGAGGGCTTGGGCGTCGTGCCTGCGTACGGGCGGCTGATCGGACCGGATGACGATCGGGTTGGCGCGCCGCCGGTGGCTGTGATCAGCTACGACTATTTCGAACGGCGGTTTGAGGGCGACCCGGCGGCGGTTGGTAAAACGATACTCGTCAACAACCAGCCAGTGATGCTGGCGGGAGTTTCGGCGCCCGGTTTTTTTGGTGTGGATCCGGGACACCGGCCCGTGATTTTGCTGCCGTTGCGTTCGAAGGCTCAGTATTCAGACCGCGTGGAAGCCAATGAGCGCCGCCTGTTTTTCGATCCGCATGTTTATTGGCTGGAAATGATGGCGCGGCTTCGGCCGGGCGTCAGCTTAGAGCAGGCGCAAACGTCGTTGAGACATCAATTCCGCGAGTTTGTGTTGAGCACGGCGACTTCGGACAAGGAGCGTTCGGTATTGCCCCAGTTGTGGCTGGAGCCCGGCGCATCGGGCCTGGATTCGCTGCGGCAAGACTATTCGAAGCCGCTGTATGTGCTGATCACGATGGTGGCGTTGATCCTGACGATTGCGTGCGCAAATATTGCGAATCTGCTGCTGGCGCGCTCGGCAGCGCGGAGGCGCGAGATTGCGGTGCGGCTGAGCCTGGGTGCGGGCCGCGCGCGAATCGTGAGGCAGTTGCTGACGGAGAGCGTGGGGCTTTCGCTGGTGGGCGGCGCGCTGGGCGTGCTGGTGGCGTTCTGGGGCATACGCTTTATCACGTGGGTGATTGCGAACGGCCAGGAAAATTTCAGCTTGCACGCGGAGTTGAATTGGCCGGTGCTGGGCTTTACCCTGACGCTGGCGCTCGCAGCGGGAATGTTGTTCGGACTGGCGCCGGCGCTGCAAGCCACGAAGGTGAACCTTTCGCCGGCGCTGAAGGAGGCCGCCGGAGCGGCGGTTCCAGGAAAACGCTGGCAGTTCCTCTCACTGTCCCGCGTTTTGGTGTGCGCGCAGATCGCGATGAGCCTGCTGCTGGTGTTCGGCGCCAGTCTCTTCGTGCGCACGATGGCGAACCTCCACTCGGTTGACGTCGGTTTCAATCGCGACAATGTCCTGCTGTTTTCGGTCAACGCGCGGCAGGCCGGGTATCAAAATGAGGCTCTGGCCCGTTTCTACGCCGATCTCGCAACGCGTATACGCGCGCTGCCGGGCGTGCGTGCGGCGGGCATGTCGAACTTTCCACTGGCCGCACGCTACGTGAATTCCGAGGGCGTTTCGATACCCGGAATGCCTGCGCTCGATCCGCGGCACAGTGAAGTAGATACGCTGAGCGTCGACGACGGATTCATGGATGCAATGCAGATTCCAGTATTACTGGGGCGCGGTTTGAGCCAGCGCGACATCGGGACGCACGGCATGGCGGTGGTGAATCAGAAATTCGCCGAAGCATTTTTTGCCGGCGCCAACCCGCTGGGACGCGTGTTCGTATTGGGCGGACCGCGCGATCCGCATCAATACGAGATCGTCGGCGTGAGCAGGTCCACTCATTACAACTCACTCAAGGAAGAGCTCCAGCCAGTGGCGTACCTGCCGTACACGCAAAACCTGAACGACTTGCGGCAAATGTTTTTCGAAGTCCGTACAGCAGGCGATCCGCTGACCGCGTTAAACCCGATACGCGCGATTGTGCACGAGGCGAGCGCCGCTGTATCGATCAACGACGTGAGCACGCAATCGCGCATCATTGAGCAGACGATCAGCCAGGAACACACGTTCGCCGATTTGTGCACGTGTTTTGCGGCGCTGGCGCTCGCGATTGCGTGCGTCGGGCTCTACGGATCGATCTCATACGCGGTGGCGCGACGCACGCGTGAACTCGGTATCCGGATGGCCCTGGGCGCGGAGCGTGGGGCGATTGTTTGGATGGTGCTGCGCCAGGCGTTGATTCTGGCAGCGGTGGGGCTTGCGATTGGGTTGTTCGTCGCGCAGCAGATGGCGCATCTGGTTGCGTCGTTCCTTTGGAACATGAAGCCAGGGGATCCGGCTGCGATTGCGATCTCGATCGCGATTCTGTTTACCGCTTCAGTGGCGGCGAGTTTCGTGCCGGCTTGGCGGGCGTCGCGCACCGATCCGATGCTTGCCATCCGGCATGAATAAAGACTGACATTCACGCGCGCTAGTGTACGCGATTGATATACACTTGATGAGTTGGCGATTTCCATGAACCGCGAACTCATCGGCAATCTGATCGGACTGCGCTACAAACTGATGTGGGCGAAGACGCGCTCGCGCAACGGACGTATTGCGCTTTTCGCGATCGGGTATTTTCTGCTGATCCTGCTGGGGGCGCTGTTTGCCGCTGGTGGGTTGGGGGCTGGCGTGGCTGCGGTCAAATCCGGACAGGCGGCGCTGGTAGCGAAGATATCGTATTCGGGAATCTTCATGAGCGCGCTGTTGTGGACGCTGCTGCTGGGCTTCGGAATGAACGCGGTGTTCTCCGATACGGAACTGCGACGCTATCCAATGACTGCCGCGGAGCGGCGTTTAGTGCGGCTCTTCATCGGAATTGTGGACCCGTTCTGGCTGCTGGTGCTTTTGGCGGATTTCGGCATGCTCGCGGGGCTCTACGTATTTGGCAAAACGCCGTTGGGACCGGGCGCGGTGGCCGTGTTGCTGCTACTGGCGACGAATTTCCTGCTGTCGCGTGCGCTGGGCACACTGTTTGACAGGCTGGCCGAAACTAAACTGGGCGCGAGCGTGTTGCTGCTGATCGTATTGTGCATCGCCATGCTGCCGGGCGCGCTGGTACCAGTGTTGCAGCGCAATTCGGGTTTGCGCGAACGGGTGGTTTCGATTCTCTTTTTTACGCCGCCCTTCGCCGCAGCGGACGCGATGACGTCGGCGGAGAGTCCGCTGATCGGTCTGCTGTTGCTGGTAGTGTGGCTCGCGGCGCTCTTCGGCGTGCTGGTGTGGTTTGAGAAAAACCCGGTGCGGGCGCGCGCGATTCACGCACAGGCGGCGCGTTGGGACAGCCGCTATGAACGTTTCGGGGCTTTGTTTGGGGCCGCGAATGCGCCTTTGGTTGGCTTCTGGCTGCGATTCTACCTGCGAAACAATCGCGTGCGGACTTTCTGTTTCGCCGGTCTGCCGCTGGCCGCGTTCCTGGCGTACAGCATGGGCCGCAATCACGACCAGTGGTTCATTGGCGCGCTGGGGGCGATGCCAGTGCTGGGCTACATGGGCACATCTCGCATCGCCGTGAACCAGTTTGGCTATACGGGTGGAGGGTTCCGGCGCTTCTTTCTATTTCCCTCAGACCCCGGCGCGGCGTTGCGCTGCGCGAGCTACGCATCGCTGTTGATGAGCCTGCCGATGCTGCCACTGGGGCTGATCGCGTGGTACGTGATTGCGCCCGCGGGACGCGATTGGCGACAAGGTTTCATGCTTTTGTGCGCGGGCATCGCCGGAGTGCTGGTGTTTAACGCGTTAGGGCTCTGGTCGACGCTCTACGGGCCCCGCAAGGGCGTGTATGACAGCACGATGGGCAACGATTTGTCGGCAATTGGAAATCTGGTGTTGATTGGCACGATGATGGTCGGATTGCTTGTGCCACCGCTGCTGCACCACTTCGCTCCAGCGTTGGTCTCACCGGACAATTGGGCGCTGGCGGTCATTCCGGCTGGAGTTGCGTACGCTTTGTACAAGATTTCGCTCGCGCTGGCGGGCCATCGCTTGAATCAGCGGCGCGAGGAATTGATGCGTATTGTGGAAGGGAAACTGTAATGCAACCTGCGGCGGAGCACGCCATACGGATCGACGGACTGGTGAAGCGTTATGGAACGGTTACGGCGGTAGAGAACCTCTCGCTGAGCGTGCCGCGCGGCTGCATGTATGGCTTTCTGGGGCCGAACGGTTCCGGAAAGAGCACCACGATCGGATGCCTGACTGGTTTGCTGGAGCCGACCGCGGGCACGATCGAGATTCTGGGTCAGCGCTTCAATTCCGAGAACGTCGCGGTGAAGCGGCGCATGGGAGTGATGCCGGAGACGCTGGGGCTGTTTGAACCGCTCTACGCGCAGGAGTTTCTTGCGTTCACGGCGCGGATGTACGGCCTGGATGAAGATACGGCGCGGACACGCGTCACCGAACTGCTGGCCGCGCTCGAGTTGACGGATGCCCGCAAACCGCTGGCGGATTACAGCACCGGCATGCGCAAGCGGGTAGCGTTTGCGGCGGCGGTGATCCACTCGCCGGACGTTTTGTTTCTGGACGAGCCGTTTGAAAGCATCGATCCGGCGGGGGTCGCGCTGTTGAAGCAGTGGCTGCGGCGCTTCACGGAGCAGGGCCGTACAGTTTTCGTCACTACGCATGTGCTGGACACGGTAGAGCGGCTGTGCCAGCAGGTGGCGATCGTCACTAAACCGGGAAAGCTGGTGTGGGAAGGGGACATTACGGCGCTGGCGCATGACCGCGCGATCGAATTCGATGGTCAGCAGTTCCGTGCGCTCGAGGCGCTGTTCCTGCACTTGACGGGCGAGAAGTACGCCGATCTGAAGTGGCTGTAGGCAAGGCTTCGCCTTGCATCCGTGACCGATAGGAGTCGAGGGAGCCAGAATCAGAATGGCTTCCGGGGTGTTGTGTTTACCGAGTCTGACTTCCTCCTCGCGGAGGTCGCGTTAGCGGCCGCCCGGAGGCGGTCCCATCGGTCCGCGCATGCCTACGGGACGCGGGGTTGCATCGGGGTCGACAGCAAGAGTGACGGTAGCGATGAGGCCCGCGGCATCGGACGATTGCGACTTCTTCTCCAGGCGCACCATGCACGCGGCGCCGTGCTGCGACTGAAAGATGCCGTCTTCTTCCTGCGTGGTGCGGTGAACGGAGAGGCGTTTTAGATAGGGTTCTGATTTTGCGATACGCTCCGTAGCCTCTTCAGGAAAGAACAGTTGACCGGTATGCGAAATATGGCCGCCGGCGTAAGTTTCATTGGCCATTGAGCCACCCATATGGACCTTCAGATGGACGTGAATTGCGCGGCCGCTGTACCAGCCGGGGTAGATGGTTGCGAACTCTGCGACACCGTTGCTGTTGGTGATTTGCACGCCACGTAGAAAGCGAGTTTCGTCGAGCTTGCGCGGGCCGCGTCCGCCGGGAGGGCCGCCGCCTCGGCCAAAGTCAGGCTGGCCGAAGCCTTCGGGAGGCGGACCGGCGGGGGGGCCGCCATCAAAGCGTCCACCACGCGAACCACGGCCGCCCGGACCATCGGGATTCACGGCAGTGAAGCCGGAGTACACGCCTGACGCGTCGCAATGCCATATATCGAGAGCGGCATTGCGCAGCGGCTCGCAGCTTTTCGCGTTGACAAGAGCAACGCGTACCGTGAGTGGCAGGCCGGGCTTACTCTCGGTAAGATTGGCGCGGAGTTTAGCGCCATCGATGTAATAGGGACCTTCTTCCTGCTCGCTGGTGAGTACGCAGGCGGGATCCGCGGCTGCGCGATTTACGGCGGGAGCGGCGAGAGCGGCGGCGCTTAGCAGGAAACTACGGCGGCTAAGGCGGCGCCATTCGATCAAGTTTGGTTGGGTCATGGGCTTTCTCGTAAGAGCAGGACAGCGATTTTCACATAAAGTTGAGACGAAGAAGCGGCGGTTTACGATAACCGCAAGGGCGCCGAAGCTCGCGTTGCGACGTCGCCGAAGGGCGAATGGGAAATGCGGCAGGCGAATCGCCAGACAGATCGCCTGCCTTCGCGAGCCTATCGGTTAGCGTCCCGGCGAGTGCCCGCCTTGGCCCGAGCCGAGGCCGATTGCGCCCGCCGCGCCGCCGGAGATGTTGGGAACGTAAATGTGCGTGACGCCGGTGCTGGTGTCGTAGGTTTCAAGGGTCGCCTCAAGCGAGCACGGCACGCCGGAACCCAGAGTAACCGTGTTGGTAATGACGCCGCGAACTTCGGTCCGCGTGCCGGTGACGCCGATTTTCGCGAAGGGAAGCGGGACGGAAGAAATGACGCCGCTCGCCAACGTGAAGGAAGTTGCTGTGCCGATAGCGGCGCCGCTCGCATTGACGAACGAGATTGTTCCGGTGCAGGAGGCGGCAGTACCTGCTGACGAAGCCGAGGCAGTGTTCACGACATTGAGTTGCGCGGTCTCCGAACTTGCCACCCCAACGGGCGGCGTGTTCATGGTTTGCGTGACAGTTCCCGTGGTCGAAGTACTGGATTGCGATAAAGCAATGGCTGCGGTAAATGCGAAACCGGTGAGCAGTTTCGAAAGACGTTGAAGGGACATGTTTTACCTTTCTGTTTGTGCGGGATGCACTCTTCCCCGCCCTGTTCAAGGCTCCAGACGCTTGGTTGCCGGACTGAGTTGCGCGGCGGGCGCAATCTTGACGTTCTTGATCTAGTTTTAAAGTATTTAACAATTGCGGCAGCGATTGAAGTCCGTTCAGGATTTGGTGAGTTAGGGTCAGAAGTCGGAATTTAGGAGACGGAAGCCGGGAATTAGGGGAGGAAGTCAGCAGGGCGCGAGCGTTATGGAACCTCTTGGCGCTTCGCGATGGCGGCGCGAAGGTGTTCCGCCTGGGTTGGGGTGAATCGGAAGCGGCCTGCCTGCATCCAGCGGATGTCACGGGCGTTCCAGTTTTCGGCCATGATGGTTTCGGGCTCGTGCGTAAGACCGAGCAGGTGCCCGATCTCATGCGCCATCACGTGTCCCAGAAGGTAGATTTCGTCCGTTCGCGTAACGGCGCCTTCTTCGATGTTGCCGAAGAAGATGTCAGCCAGAAACGATGTCAGCGGATTCGGGTCCGTCATGGCTACCCCAGCCGCGCTCCTCAGATCGGGACGTTTAGGGCGGCCGGGCTGAATTTGCAGCGTTAGCCTGAATGGTTCCGGGGGATGGTCAATCAGCCAGACGGTGTCGATGTCCGCAGTGTGGAAAATTTGGCGAGCGACCGCCGCGCCCGCGGAGATCATGGCAGAATTGGCGCGGCTGTAGTTGCAGACTTGCACCTTCAGGGCCGGCACGCCAGCGGAGGCGCGGGTAAGCAGACAACAGGCCGTCGCTGCTACAAAAAGTTTCCGCATCGCATGGCGATTGTGCGGCGGCACGGAGGGTAGAACCATGACCCGCGAGTGACCTGTGAGCGGTCTGTGGATGACGGGCTATCCTCATCAGCCCCTTTGCGTTACCTAACTACCGGGCGTGGTTGGCGTCATAAGAAAAGAGCATGAGGACGATCGCGCAACTGTACCGGTTCGGGCCTTTTGAACTCGACGTCCGCGCGGGCGAACTGCGGAAATATGCGACGCGCATCCGTCTTCAGGAGCAGCCACTCCGTATCCTTACGATGCTCCTGGCCCGGCCGGGCGAGGCGGTTCTGCGCGAGGAGATTCAGCAGGCGCTGTGGCCCAATCAGACCGTGGTCGAGTTCGATCAGGGGATTAACGCCGCCATCAAGCGATTACGGACCGCGTTGGGTGACTCGGCCGTGCGCGCACGTTACATCGAGACACTGGCGCGGCGCGGATACCGGTTCATCGGTACGTTGGAATCCGAAGACCCCCTAACGCCTGACGTTCCAGACGCCGAACAATTGGCGGGGCAGACCATTGGTCACTACCGGGTGCTCGAAATTCTCGGCCGGGGCGGAACGGGTATCGTGTATCGAGCCGAGGACTTGCATTTGGGGCGCAAGATCGCGCTCAAGCTGCTTCACGGACCCGCGCGTGAGCGTGGCGCGCAAGCGGTCACACGGTTCCGGCGCGAAGCGCGGGCGGCGGCTGCGCTGAGTCACCCGAATATCTGCACGATCTTTGCGGTCGAAGAGTTCGGCGGAGAACCGGCGATCGTGATGGAACTGCTGGAGGGGGAGACGCTGGCGGAACGATTGGCCCGCGGCCCGCTAGCTCTCGATCAGGTGCGGCAAGTGGCAAGCCAGTTGGCCTCGGCCTTGGACGCCGGGCGCCGCGGCGGCATCGTCCATCGCGATTTCAAACCTGCCAACATCATACTGACCCCCCACGGCCCGAAAGTCCTGGATTTCGGTTTGGCGAAGGCGGATCGTGAAGATGGGCCCAGCGCGGATTTTGCCGTCGTAACCCAAACCGGAGCCATTCTGGGGACGCTCAACTATTTGTCTCCAGAGCAGGCACAGGGCAAAGACGCCAGTGCGGCGAGCGATGTGTTTGCATTCGGCGCCGTACTGTACGAGATGTGTACGGGCGAAAAGGCCTTCCCGGGACAGAATCCGGCGGCCGTCATCGCGTCGATTTTACAGCCGCAACCACTGCCGCTTGCCACAGTGCGCCCAGACTTGCCGCCTGCGTTGTCACGAATTCTGGATGCCTGTCTGAGCAAAGACCCGCAGGAGCGCCCGGCAAATCTGACGGACGCGATGCGAGAACTTGACGGCATTACGGATCGGGTGAACACTCCTGACCTGCCGCAGCAACGTCGGAATTCGCATCTGAGCCGGCGTCTCCTGCTCGGGCTTGCGGGCGGCGGCGCGCTGTTGGCGGCTGGATGGCGTGCGGGACGAGGCTTCGGATTACTAAGCGCTTCGCCGGCCAACATGCTCATCTATCCGCCGGAAGGTTTCGTTTGGGCCGGGGGGATCGCGCTCTCGCCGGATGGCCGACAGTTGGCGGCGATTATCATCGACAAGAGGCGCGTGCGGCAACTGTGGGTGCGGACGCTGGCGTCCTCCTCTGAGCGGACGATTCCGGGAACGGACGGCGTATCTTTTCCTTTCTGGTCACCGGATTCGCAACACATCGGCTTCTTTGCCAACGGAAAGCTGCAATCGACGCCGGCCATCGGTGGACCGGTCCAACGCGTCACGAGGGCGGATTCGCCGATTGGCGGCGCGTGGGGTTCCGACGGGCAGATTTTGTTCGGAGCCATCTCCGGACAATTTTCGCTGGTCGACGGGGCGAAAGGCTTGCCGCGAGCTAGTCAAAGCTTCGACACAGTGTCCTACCCTTCATTGCCGCAGCGGCTTCCAGACGGACGACGCTTCCTGTTCTCGGCAGGAGACCGCGGGTCTGTATCGTCCGAAGCGCTTGTGGGAAGTCTCGATTCGACGGCGACCCATGTGCTATTGAAGACCGCTTTAGCGGCACAATTTGCGCCGCCGGACTACCTGTTGTTCTTGCGCAATGGCAACTTGATGGCGCAGCGGTTCGACTGGGGGCGCCTGCGGCCCGCTGCCGAGGCCTTTGTCATTGCTGGAAACCGGATCCGCCCAATCGCCGGCGCGGCGAACACGCAGATCGCTGCCTTTTGTGCGTCGAGAAATGGGGTGCTGGCGTACCGCACCGCTTCTGCATCGATGCGCCAACGGCTGGCGTGGCATGGCCGCGATGGACGTTTCTTACGCAGCGTGGGCGAGCCCGGCAGTTACATGGAACTATTCCTCTCACCGGACGGAAGAGCGGCCGCGGTGAACTTGGGGAACGCAAGCGGCAATCTGGGGTTGATCGATCTGGCGTCTAATACCACCTTCCAGCTCACCAAAGAGCGGCCGATCGTGTACGATGCCGTCTGGTCTCCGGATTCGCGCACGATCGCGTTTCAGATTTATACTCCGCCCAAGACGCGAATCCTGACGCTAACTTTGGGCGAACCGTCGCCGCGACTGTTGATGGATGATGGTTTCGCGAATTTCCCGGACGATTGGTCGCCCGACGGCAAGTGGATTCTGGCTCACAAGCAGGAGGGCAAGGAATGCGTTGCTTTTCTGCTTCCGGCTGATGGGAAATCGAAGGGACGGGTAGTCTTTAAATCCAAAGGGCTGATCGATCAATTGCAGTTTTCGCCGGATGGCCACTGGCTGGCGTATAACTCGACCGAATCGGGACAGTGGGAAGTGTATGTCGCGAATTATCCGGCTATGAACAAAGTAACTCGTGTTTCGAATGGAGGCGGATGCCAACCGGCCTGGCGCGGAGATAGCAAGGAACTGTTCTATCTCACGCTGGACGGCGCGCTGATGTCGGTCGACATGCAAGAAGGAACTCCGACAGTTCCCGGAAAAGACTTGTTTGCGTCGCGTATGCGGCCCTACCCCGGCTTTGCGCAATACGCTGCCGATGCGGCGGGCCAGCAATTCCTAATGATCGA
>DATAUH010000075.1:0-4949 GCA_036268375.1 Bryobacteraceae bacterium
ATCACTTACATCAGGCTGGGAACAGAGTTCGTATATCTGGCGGTGGTGCTCGACGCCTACTCGCGCCGGGTGATCGGATGGGCGCTGGACCGCCATCTGGAAGATGATCTGGCGATCGCGGCGCTGAAGATGGCATTGAAATGGCGGACTCCTCCAGAGGGGCTGACTCACCATTCCGATCGCGGCGTTCAATACGCATCGAATGACTACACGGGACTGCTCAAAGAGAACAGGGTCCGCATCAGCATGAGCCGCAGGGGCAATCCCTACGACAAGGCTTACGCTTCATACTGCACCTCCTGCGAACCGTGGGAGACATTCTCGGGAAAACGCCGCCGCTTGGCAAGCCTGACGCCCTGGGCCTTGCACGGCGGATTGGGCCCGGGATCCTCATACAACCAATCGTCGCGATCATTCACCGGATAGCCGCGAAGCAGGCCGTGGTTCCGCCAGGTGATCACACACTTGGGGCCGATCTCCAATCGCGCCGACATTTCTTCAAGTGTCAATAGGCCTTTCTCGCGTAGCCGATCATACTGCGGTTTGAGCTGGTATTCACGACGGAGACGCGCGATGATACGGCTGTTGAATCGTTGCCCGCATCCGGACAGCGCACCGCGTTGATTCAGGATTTCCACGATTTGCTTATCGGTGTAATCATCCGTCAGTCGATCAACCTCAGCTACAATCTCTGCCGGCGTTGTTCTGAGTTCCCAGGCGGTCAAGGGTCTAGGCAACTCGAGCGTTTTCGTCACTCCGCCGCTGAAGCGGACATGAACAGTGATCCCATTCCCTCGAATGAGCGTCACGTCGGCGAGCAGTAAACGCACCATGCGTTTCCGTTCTCGATCTGGAGTCTTTGGGTCTTGCCAGAGCCGTGGAAAGTCACTGGACAGCGCGGCGATTCGAGCACGCTGCTGCTCATTCACTGCGGTGCGGTCCTTCTGCCGCTGTTGTTCATACTGCTCCTGCGCCGCCGTCAACGCGCGAAGCTTTTCATTCCAGTCTGCCTCGAGCGAGTCAGCGACCAGACGGTTAGCGGGATCCACGTGCAGATAGCGGCGCTGAGTCAAGTCGGCTTCATAACGCGCTCGCTCCACCTGCTTCTTGCGGAGCTTATCCACTTCCTCGATTCTCGCCTGGAGTTCCTGTTGGACCGACAGAGTGACTTCGAGGGCGAGCGGAGCCACGCTCTCCACCAGAAGTTGGCCCACCGCACGATCGATCTGATCGCCGACCGCTCGCTGGCAGATCGATATGGCGTGCTCGATGCCATCACGCTGGCAGACGTACTCAGGCACGAGGTGGTCCTGACGCGTGTGGTATCGGACCGTCATTCGGCTCCCGCAGACGCCACAGACTACCAACCCTTGCAACAAAGCAGGACCCTCGCGTGGAGGACTCTTGCGACGATCCGCTCCGACGGCTTGGGCGTTTTCGCGAAGGCGCAGAAGGTTCTCTTCATATTGCTCCCAGGAGATGTAGCCGGAGTGAGCATTCTTGAGCAGCGTCCACTGCTCGCGCGGCAACCGGGTATAGGAGACGCCTCCGTTCGGGTTGTTGCGAGTACGGCTTCGGCCAGATACGAATGCGCCGGCATAACGGGGATTGTGCAGGATGTGGAGGGCGCGGCTATGCGGAAGTTCCGCCCACACCAGATCGCCTTTGTTCGGTCCCTTCTTCAGTCGCCGCGGAAACAGAAGCTTTTTCTCGCCGAAGGCTTTGACGACCGCGCAGGCTGATGCGGTACGCCGAAACGTCTCGAAAAAGAATCGAATGCTTTCCTGAACCTGCTGGTCGGGATCGAGTGCAGGCTCGTTGTTGACGTTGTAGACGAAGCCAACCGGCAAAGGACATTGCAACTCACCGCGGCGGGCTTTGTTCAAGATTCCGCCTTGCAGGCGCGCCCGAAGCACATGCAGCTCGGCTTCGCTCATCGTCCCTTTGAGACCTAGCAGGAGACGATCGTTGAAGTGTGAGGGGTCATATACGCCGTCTTCATCGAGAATGAGCGTGTCGGTAAGAGCGCAGATTTCTAACAGCCGGCGCCAGTCCGTGGAGTTTCGCGCCAGCCTGGAAACTTCCAGACCAAGCACGATGCCGGCTTTGCCCAGACTCACTTCTGTCACCAGTTGCTGGAAGCCCTCCCGATCAACAGTCGATGCGCCGGACTGTCCAAGATCGCTGTCGATGACGACAATGCGCTCCACGGGCCAGCCCAAGGCGACGGCATTTTGGCGCAGTCCGTACTGCCGCTTGGCGCTTTCGGTATTCTCGAAAACTTGGCGAAGCGTGGATTGACGGACGTAAAGATAGGCATTACGTTTGAGGTGGCCAGCGTTCACTTTTTGGTGTGCTACGCCTGTCATGAGATTGCCTCCTGTTGTAGAGAGAATCATGCTCGCCAGCAGAGTGGTGATCTGCGAGCGCATCTCGACGGGATCGTTTCATCGGCGCCGGGTTGAGAGCATGCGGCCTGTTCAGCATGGCCGTGACATTCTGACCAAGCCTGCATCCAAGCTGTCATTCCACGTCGAAGAAAAAGCGTGAGGCCTAAGCCTTCGCCGCTGTGAGTGGACCGGCCGATGGCGTCGCGACGTAGTTGTTCGTAGTGGGCAGCCAGATCCAACTGCGACGCGGGTCTATCGCCGACTCCGTTCAGCGGAGTTGTTTTTGATGGCGAAGCAGGCTGCGCTGGATACTTCGTGGATGAACCTTGATGCGGAAGCGTTTCTGTATCCGTTTCACCAGGTCCGGCAATCGAATGGAGGGTTCTTTCTGGCGCAACTCGCCAATGAATGTGAGAACCTCCTCGGTGAGCTTGTACGCCTGCTTGGGGCCGCGCTTGTGCGGCACCAGGCCGGCAAGACCGTCGTCCGCGAAGGCCGATTGCGCCTGATAGAACGACGGCCGCGAAAAGCCGAAACTCACGGCTGCATCGGTCACCGATTGGCCTTCGGTGCGCACCCGCCGCAGCATCTCGTACTTGACCTGGACCAGATCGCGAGGGTCGAAGAAATCGTCCTGGAGAAACAGTGGGTCGCGCACCGCTTTGGGACGCGGGTTCAGTGTTCCCTGTTGCTGGAGCGCGCGGATCTTTGGGTCCTGGTCGGCCATCGTCTGCCCTCAAAGCGTCCGTTATGATTGTAAATATACTTATGCTCCTATCTGTCGTAGCGCCAAGATCATTTTGCGATTCAAGGCCAGTGTTATTGGGAATAATTATCAGTTGCGGCATTATTATCTTGACACTTCAAAAGCCCCGCGCTCATCGGGCCTTCTCCACAAAGTCGGCCAACTTCAGCAAGTCCTCGTAGCGAAACAGGCACCGTCCTGCCGCCAATGCCACGAATGGATCTGTCGGCAGCAGTGTTGTCCAGCACGCCGGAATAGAGCGCAGGACGCCGCTGCCGTCGTGGAAGTAAACTCGATCCTCGCCCCAGTTGTGGCGGTAAGTGACCAGCTTGAAACTCTGGCCTCTCAGCGGATGGTGGGGATGGGTGACTTCAAAAGTATCTTCGGCACGGTCGGCATACGCTGTAGTCGACGGACTAGTCCAAAGGGCGCGTGGAGCGCAGTTTTCACACGGCGCCGGACCGGCTGGTGAAGGGTCTGCGCGTGGCCGGGGCGAAGACTCTGGAGCAGGCCAACGCTTATCTGGAAGCCAAGTTCATCCCCTGGTGGAACCAGACGCTAGCCGTTGTGCCCGCCAGCAGCGACGATGCTCACCGGCCATTAGGCAAAGAGCACTCGCTGGCGACTTCGCTGAGCTATGTGGAGACCAGACAGGTGAGCAACGACTACACGAATTTCAATTCGACAACCAGCTCTGGCAGATCGCACGCAGCGACATTCGCGCGGGCTTGCGCGGCGGCACAGTACGGGTCGAAGTTCGGCTCGACGACTCATTGGCAGTGCGTTTCGGCAAGCGGTATCTTGCTGTTACCCAATGCCAGCCGCGCCCCAAAGTAGCGAGTCCCCAAGTGCGCCCCAAACGGAAGCAGGCGGCCGCGCCTCGCGCCCAGAGCCAATGGATGAAAAACTTTCGCCTGACCAGTCCGGAAAAAACCGCTCTGTCGGCAGTTGGGGAGCCGTCTCCGCTTCCCGGCGCCAAACCAATTCGGTAGGCCGGGCAAGAACGGCCCGGCCATCATCGCGCTTGATTTATCCGAAGACCGCTGCTCGAGGGATTCACCAAAGCAGATCTGTTCGGAAAAACCAAAACCCCCAGAACGGGCAACATTGGGCCCGGTTTGACTGGGGGTTTGGCGCCATCTGCTTCGGAGCCATCCCCGTCGCAGCGGTCTTCGGATCTTCCCCAAGGAGCGCGACTTCCCGGAAACATCAAATCCAACATAAATCCACCCTCACGCCGGACCCTTCAAAACAGGACATTTCTACTTGGCAGGGAATAGGACATTTCTATTTGGCGTTGACAGCGCCGGGCCGTCTGTTGAACGCACGGGCGGGACCGTGTTACGATCTGATTGTCCAGTGACATTGCGGGGACGTAGCTCAGTTGGTTAGAGCGCCGGCCTGTCACGTCGGAGGTCGCGGGTTCGAGCCCCGTCGTCCCCGCCATTCCTTTCCGATCGCCTTAGAATCCTTCGGCGCTATTTTCTCGCGACGACCGGATCCTCGTTTCCGAGTGACATGTAGTAAGTGGTCAAGCGGGTTCGCAGCCGCCCGGGTTCGACACAAACATCGGATCGGTCCGTGGGTCGAAACGAAGACTTCCTTCTTAAGACCTCCACGGCAATGACGGTCTCTTCGATGATTCGGGATTGCCCGTTAGCTTAGGGCGTGTTCCACAACGAACTGAAGAAATCGCTGGGCGCGAGACAAGCGAACGTCAGCCTGAGCCGCCGGCGGCAACAAACGTAAGCCTCTGATTCGTACACGTACATACCGGTAACGTACTGCTTACTGAACCAGTTCCGGCCGGCAAA
>DATAUH010000076.1:0-17881 GCA_036268375.1 Bryobacteraceae bacterium
TCGCTCCTCTGCACTCAAAAATGCCGCAAATTCCGGGAGGCCCTCTGCTATAACCAGACTTATGCGAAGGCGAAATTTTGTGACGGCTGCCACTGCCGCATTGGGCGTCTCAGCGGCGGACGCAGCCGAATCCACATCCAAGAGTCAGATTTTTTTTCTGCGCTGGCACTACATGCGCTCCGGTCCGCAGGTCGATCGCACGACGAAATTCCTCGGTTCGGCCTATTTGCCCGCCGTCAAGCGCGCCGGCGCCAAGGCTATGGGTTTTTTTACGGCCGTCATCGCCGATCGCAGCCCATTTGTTCTTACTTTGGCCGCCTATCCCTCGCTGGCGGCGTTCGAATCCGCTGAATCGCGCCTCTCAGCCGATACAGAGCTGCAAAAAGCCGCCGACGATTACGATGTTATCGGCGATCCCGCCTACATCCGCATCGAAAGCGCCTTGCTCCGCGCTTTCGATGCCATTCCCGAGCTCACTCCACCGCCCGTCGAGCCCAAACACCCCTCCAGAATCTTCGAACTCCGCACGTATGAGTCATCCAACGAAAAGGCGGCCCGTCGCAAAATCAAAATGTTCGAAGATGCCGAAGCGGGGATCTTCCGCAGGCTCGGCATGCGCCCCGTGTTTTTCGGCCGCGGTCTGGTCGGCCAAAATCTGCCCAGCCTCACCTACATGCTGGCTTATGACGATCTCGCCGCGCGGGACAAGCTCTGGAAAGACTTCGGCTCCGACCCCGAATGGCAGAAACTGCGCGCCCAACCCGGCCTGAGCGATGCCGAGATCGTCTCCAACATCAGCAATCAGATTTTGCGTCCCACGCCGTTTTCCGAAATACGATAGCAGAGCCTCGCATGGCGCGCTGCGCTGCGTCAGCGCGTCTGCCCTACTGAAACATTTCGGTTAACACCCGCCCGACCGAACCGGCGGGCGTCTCCACATCCAGAATCGTAGCCAGCGTCGGCGCGATATCGTTCACCATCACCGCATTGTCATAGCGCCCTGGCTTGATTCCGGCGCCCATGAAGATCACCGGAACATGAGCGTCATAGCTGAACGTAGTTCCATGCGTTGCTCCCGATTGGCTGTAGATCCAATACGGGTCCAGAAGAACTTCCACGTCCGCGCTGCGCCTGGGAAAGAAGCCGTTGGTGACGCGGCGCGCCACTTGATCCTCCATTGCGCCTCCTGTCATCAACTGCTCGCGTGTGTACACGCGGAAGACATGCGGAAGCGTGTAAGCCGCCGCCGCGGCCACCCGATCGACGTCCTCCCGCGCCAGATTCTTCTGCGCAATCAAGTCCAGATTCAGGTACACCGAGTGCTCGGAATTGCTGACGATCCAGTTCCCTTCCCCATACTTATTCACCAAGGCCGCCTGCAACGTCCTGGTTACAAGCCCCGCCGGCATGCGCCCGCCCGGCATCTTGCGCGCTGTGTTCACTTCCGGGAGGGGCGCGACCCCGTGATCCGCGGTCATCACTACCAGCACGTTCTGCAGCCCAACGCTCTGATCCAGGAATGTAAATAGCTTTTCCAGCAGTTTGTCCGACTGCACCGCAATCTCGTGTACATCAGGGGAATCCGGACCCGCAGCATGGCCCACATAGTCATTCGACGAAAAGCTCACCGACAAAAGATCCGTGGCGCCCCGCTGCCCCATCTGCTCTGCCTTTACCGCAGCCTCCGCGAAGCGCTCGATCATCTCGTTGCCGTATGGCGTGGCATCAATCGCGTTGTACAGCGACGGTCCGGGCGCAGGCATCGTCTTCGCCATAAACTTGGACCCGGCATATTGATCTGCGTAGTGCGAGCCGTCAAAATCCTTCGCCCATTGCGGCAGCTCGGCGAAATAGAAGGTGCTGCTGACAAAATTGCCGGTCTTCGAATCGAACCAATAAGCGCCATTGGCCATGTGCCCCGCCGGCAGGATCGCCGCTCGGTCCTTCAGCGAAATCCCAATCACCTTCGACTGGTTGTTGTCCGCAATCTTCATCTCATCGCCCACCGTGTCCACCAGAAAACGGTGCGGTGACGATCCAGGCGCCCCCGGCGTGCCGCCCAGCAGTTTTGTGCTCGAATCGCCGACGCTCGTCACGGTGCTCTTCTCTTCGCGGTCATACCAATCGTTGCCAATAATCCCGCTCAGCGCAGGCGTCGCGCCGGAAAGAACGGTGCTGTGACCAATCGCCGTGACCGTCGGAAAGTGCTCGTAATGCGCATTCGTAAATACCGCGCCATGAGTCAGTAAACGCGTGAAGCCGGCGTTGTACTCGGAGCGGAAACGCGTCAGATAGTCGTAACGAAACTGATCGATCACAATCATCAGCACCAGCTTGGGTTTCGGAGGATCGGCCGCAAGAATACTAACCGTCGCGAGAAGACACGCCAAAACTCTTTTCATGAAAGGGACTCCAGGGCTAATTGGGCTGAATTTTTAGCGTATCACGCTCATCCGCGCAGCCTGCTGAAACGTACATCTAAACGCACGGTTCCCGGCCGTTGGGTGGCGCAGTTCACGCTTTTCTTAGTATATGTACGCAGTCACCCGCAAAGATATTTACAGCACATTTGTACACATAGTTGACAGAAACGGATTTTGCTCAAATCTAACTTATTGATTTAGAAGCCTCAGAAGCAGGGGCAAAGAAATGCATTTTGGAGAGACGTGGAGGTTATGAAAGTGAGACTGAGAAGAGCGACCGAACGCCGGAGCAAACTGCGGTTCCCCATGAATCGCGAAGTACGCTACAAAGTTCTGGATAATGACCGCATCGTGGACTCTGGCCTCGGCACGACGGCCAACGTCAGCAGCGGAGGCATCGCTTTCGAATCGGAAGCCGAATTGCCGACGGGCTCATTCGTTGAGCTCTCGATTAGCTGGCCCGCCTTGTTAAACCAGACCTGCCCCATGCGGCTGATCGTTTTCGGACGCGTGCTACGCGGTGGAGAGTCGACCAAAGTGTGCACGGTCGAGAAGTGGGAATTCCGTACGCAGTCGCGCCAAGTCACAGCGACCATGCCGTTGCGTATTGACGGCAAGTTGCAGAGATGGGCCGAGTATCGTCGTGAAGTGATGTTAAAGGCTTCCGCCGTAGGCGCCTCGGCTTAGGCCCTCTATTCGGTTTGGCGGTGGAGTTCGCGCAAGGTAGTCCAGCGCGTATCCCCGCCCGCGGGGGCGCAGACGCATTCGCCGTCGTTGCGGTTCTTACCGCACTCCGGGCAAATGCCTTTGCAGGATTCGGTGCACACCCGCTGCATCGGCAAGGCCAGCAACACCTGTTCGCGCATCACATCTTCCAGTTCGATGCCGTCCTTCTCGTAGAATCCAAGTTCCGCTTCCCCTTCGTCGATTTCCACTTCCTCATCCCGCGCGATATAAGAAACCGGGCGGTAAAAGAGGTCGAATGTTGCATCGATCGGAAAGCGCGCATCGGCCAGACAGCGGTCGCAGGCTGCCCCCATTTCCACCGAATACTTGCCCTGCAGGCGAACCTCACCGTCGGTGTGGGGAAGTAACTCGGCCGATCCGGTCACGTGAAGCGGAGTTTGCTGTTTTAGATTCTCCCCGGTGAAATCGATCCGCCCTGGCTCGAAGGATTGGTCGAAACGAACCTTTCGCTGCTCGATCTCTTTAATGTTGAGGAGCATAGGAGGGAAACCTCAAGTAAAATGGCGCGGCGTCTATTATTGTATCAGCCGCCCGCTAGCGCTGGCTTAAACCGCCGTCGACAGCCAGAATTTGACCCGTCACAAAATTAGACGCGCGCAGGAAATACAACACCGCGTCTGCAATTTCATCGGGCGTACCACCACGACGCGCCGGAGTAACGTCGATCAGCCGTTGGCCGCCCTCGTCCAGATCCTCAAATGGAATCACGCCCGGAGCCACCGAATTCACCGTTATTTCCGGCGCCCAGGCTTTGGATAGCGCGCGCGTCATCATCGCCACGCCCGCTTTCGACGCACAGTAGTGCGTATGTTCCGCCCAGGGACGAATCGCGCCCAACGAGCTGATGTTAACGATTCGCCCGCCGCCGCTCTTTTTCATAAGCCGCGCGCCCTGCTGGCAGCAGAAAAACGTGCCCTTTAAATTGACCGAGTGTATGAAATCCCAATCCTGTTCGGTTATTTCCAGCGGGTCGATGCCCGTGAACCGCGCCGCGTTGTTCACCAGCCAGTTCAGGCCGCCCAGCCGCTGTTCCACCTCGGCAAACATTCGCTTGATCTCGTCCACGCGCTCCAGGTTGGCGCAAAACAGCTCCGCTCCGCCGCACTCTTCCGCCGTGCGCCGCGCTTCCGCTTCCGACGTGTGATAGTGAATCGCCACGCGCGCTCCTTCACGCGCCAGCCGCAGCGCGATCCCGCGTCCGATTCGCTTCGCGGCTCCGGTCACCAGCACGATTTCATTCGCCATAATGTTTCAGGCCGCAGGCTCGCCGTGAACTTCAATCTCCTCCGGGTCAATGCCCGGGCGCGCCGGCTCCGGCAATCGGCCAGTAACATTCGCCCAGGCCCAGTAGATGGCCGTCATCGAACTCAGCGCTCCGGCGATCGCGCCAATCGTACGCGCATTCCAAAACTCCGTCGCCGCCCCCGCCGCGCACATCGACAGCATCATCACCGACCATTGCACCGATTCGTTTGTCGAAAACACCCGGCCCCGAAACTCATCCGGCACCGTCCGCAGCAGCTGCCACATGTTCAACACCGAACTCACGCCAACCCCTGCGCGCGACAGCGTGATGAACACCAGCGTCAAGGCAAAGCTCTTCATCTGGCTAAACAGAATATACGATCCCCCGTGGATGATGTAGCAGACCACAATCGTCCACTTGTAAGTCTCGAAGGACAGCTGCCGTCCAAAGCGGTATGCGATCGCGCCGCCAATCACAAGGCCCACGCCCGCGCAGCCCCAGATCGCGCCCAAACCCATCGGCCCTTTGTTGAACACCATCTCGCCAAACACCGTAAACAAGATCTGTGCCGCGCCGCCGCCCGAAGCCCAGCCGACGCCGACCATCAGCAGGCCGAACACCAGCGGAATCGAGCGGATGTAGCGCAATCCCTCGATGTACTCGTGCCACGGCCGCGCTATTTCCGCCTCCGTTAGCGCTTTCCTCCGCACCCGGAATCCGCCGCTCACGCGCAACTGCGCGATGCAGAGCGCCGACGCCAAAAACGAGAGCGCGTTAATCGCGAATGCCAACTCATAGCCGAAGCCCGCCATCGTTCCGCCCAGGAACGCGCCGATGCTCAGCGTTGTCCATCCGGTTGTCTGCGTAAGCGAATTGGCCGTGTGCAGTTCCTCTTCCGTCGCGATCGTCGGCAGGATGGATGCGCGGCCACTTGTGAAAAACGGCGAGGCGAACATCAGCGCAAAGCTCAACCCGTATAGCAGCCACTCGTTCGGATGTTTCACTGTCAGAATGAATGCCGCCGCGACGAGCATTCGCACCAAGTCGCTCGTGATCATGACGCGTTGACGATTCAGCCGGTCGAGGAGCACCCCTGCCAACGGTCCCGCGGCCATCACCGCCACGGCTCGCGCCAGCAGAATGAACGTGACAACCAGTGGCGAATGCGTCGTTTTAACGGCGAGGCTGAAAACGGCGATATTGTTGAAGTGATCGCCGACCTCGCTGACTAGCTGGCCAATCCACGTGTACCGGTAGTTGTGGTTCTCGCGCAATAGCGAGACAAAAGCTTTCAACCGACGGTCTCCTCCCGCACGGTGATCGATCGGATGAAATCGAGATCGAGATCGTATCCGAACCCAATCCCATCGCGCACCGCGATCGTACCCTCGGGCGAAACCTCAACCGCCGGCCGGATGATGTCGCGCGCCCAATACCGCTTGCTTGCGGATACGTCACCGGGCAGCGTGAAATTGGGCAGTGTCGAGAGCGCAATGTTGTGCGCGCGCCCGATGCCCGCCTCGAGCATTCCGCCGCACCACACCGGAATTCCCGCGGCCTGGGCCACGTCATGTACCTTCTTGGCTTCCTGGAAGCCGCCCACGCGCCCCAGTTTGATGTTGATGATCCCGCACGCGCGAAGCTTGATCGCCTGTGCGGCGTGGTGCGCGCTGCGTATGCACTCATCGAGACAGATCGGCGTCTGCAGCTTCGCCTGCAACTCCGCGTGATCGATGATCTCGTCGTGCGCCAACGGCTGCTCAATCATCATCAGGTAAAACTCATCCAGCCGCCGCAAATGATCGGCATCTGCCAGCGTGTACGCCGAATTCGCATCTACCGAAAGCTTGATCGAAGGCCAACGCTCACGCACGTTTCGCACGACGTCGACGTCCCAGCCCGGTTTGATCTTGAGCTTGATGCGCTGATAGCCCGCCGCAAGTTCGCTCTCAATCCGCGCCAGCAGCGCATCGACCGTGTTGTGTATGCCGAGCGAAACGCCGCAAGGAATTTCTCGCCGCGCCCCGCCGCCGATTTTTTTCCACAGTGGTACGCCTTCGAGCCGAGCAGCCAGGTCCCAGATCGCCGTCTCGAGGCCGCCGCGCGCCATGTTGTGCCCGCGAATATGCGCGCTCAACGCGCCGGTTTTTTCCGGAGTGAGTATCGCATCCACCACCCGAGGCGCCGCATAATCGCGCACAATCGCCCACGCCGAGTGCGTCCACTCCTCGTTATAAAAGGGATTCTCGCCCGCCGTTATCTCGCCCCAACCCGAGATCCCTTCGCCCTGTACTTCCACGAGAATGATGTCGCGCTTCGTCGTGCGCCCGAAGCTGGTCTCGAAAAAGTGCACCAGCGGCATCGAGATCTGCCGCAGAACCACGCGATTGATCTTCATTGGATCAGCTTTCCTTCCACGGCTCGAGCAGGTAAGCGGCTTCTGCAGCGTCATGCGCGAAGCCCGTCACCGCAAGCCCGCGTCCGAACGCATCGCGAAATCTGGCCGAGTTCTCTTCCTGAATCTTGCGCGCCAGATGATTGTTTTCGGATCGTATGCGCGCGATATCGGTCGGAAAAACAATGCGCTCTGCGGTTTGAACTTCGCGTGGCTCACCCGCGAGAATCGAGCGCACGCGCGGCGAATCGATCCACCACTCCGCGTAGCAGCGGTCCGTGGGCAGGCCGCCGTGCAATGGGCTGCCCGTGATTCCGTACTGATTGATCGCATAGCGCCGCACAATCGCGCCCAGCCGTTCAATGTTGAAAAATGCGTTCTTCAACTCCAGTGGATCGAAAGTCCACTCGATCAACTGTATTCCGCGCGCGAGCGCGTCCTCGCGCTGTCGTAGTTTCAATCGCCTGCCAACGCCGGTGTTGCGATACTCCGCCAACACGCCCATCATGTGGCTGTGAATGTAGGCCAGGTTTCCCGGTTTAATCCCGGGAATGCCCAGGCAAAACGCCACCATGCGCTCGCCGTCATAGCCGCCCAGAACTTGGCCGCCCACGCGGCTTGCCACCACGAAGAAGCGCAGCGGCAGCAGATCGAGATCGTCGAATCCCCAGATGGTCTTCTGCAGATCCACGGCGGTGCGAAACTCGTCCAGCGTCGAGAGCTGCCGGATCTCGATTACCGGCGTTTGGCTTCCTGCCACAGCGCCTCCATTTCCTCGATGTTCGAATCGCGCGGCGTTTTGCCTTGCTCGGCCAGCTTCTGCTCGATATATCCGAACCGCGCGCGGAACTTCGCATTGGTCTTGCGCAACGCCTGTTCCGGATCCACCTTCACGAAGCGCGCCAGGTTCACCAGCACGAATAGCATGTCGCCCAATTCGCCTTCCAACTGTTCCTGGCTGCCTGCCGCTCGCGCTTCGGCGAATTCCGCCAACTCTTCGTCCAGCTTTTCGATCACCTGCTCTGCGTTGTCCCAATCGAAACCGGCGCCCGCAGCGCGCGACGCAATCTGCTGCGCCTCCACCAGCGCCGGCAAGGCGCGCGGAACGCCCGTCAGCAAACCGGATTCCGCTTTGCCCTTCGACTTCTTCTCATCGGACTTGATCTCGTCCCAGCGCCGCTTCACGTCGCCGGCCGTATTCGCCTCCGCGTCGGCGAAGACGTGCGGATGGCGCCGCACCAGTTTCTGGTTAATGGCGTCCAGCGCGTCTTCGATGCCGAACTTTTCTTCCTCGGCTGCCATCTGCGCGTAGAACACGGCCTGCAACATAAAATCGCCCAACTCTTCAGCCAGATCCTGCCAATCGCGCCGGTCAATCGCATCCAGCACTTCGTAGGTCTCTTCCAAGGTATAGGGCTTGATGGTGTCAAAGCTCTGTTCGCGATCCCACGGACATCCGCCGGGCGCGCGCAACCGGGCCATAATTTCCACCAATCGTTGAAATTTCGGGCCTGCCGAAGCTGAAGATTTCATTGTCTGAGGGGAAGGTTCAGGTTAACATGCACGCGCAGTCCGCACGTCGCTGCGTTCCCCTCAATAGCTCCACGGAAGCAAGCCGCCAATGGGGCCTTCCTGCATGCTTTGGGACTTGGCCACTTGGAGATTGACCTACGTGGCGTCACCGCCGCGCACCAGCATCTCCCATACCGATTGGTCGCGTTCCCCGCCTCTGCTAAGCCGCAGGCGGCGGATCGATCACGGGCGAAACTCGCCGCGCCGGTTTCTTCCACTCCGCGAAATTGATTAGCTGCCCGCGGACCTTGCCGCTCATCGCCAGCCTCGGGGCCTCTATCGGCGCCGGAGGCGGCATCTCGATCACGCGTGTGCACATCGCCTGAACTAGCTTCACTGTCGTATCGCTCCTTTTAGCGAATTCGAACAAGTAAAGGTTCGGCGGAATTCCCCTGAGGCTTTAGGCCCAGTCGCGAAGGAATGCCCACAAAAATCCCTACTTAGCCTGCCCAGCACCCGTCACTTACTCTCCGCTTCGGTCTTCTCCACCAGCTTCTCCACGTGAATGCAATAGAGCGACGGTTTGCCTTCGCGGTCACTCTGAAAGTAAACCCGCTGGCTATCCGGCGCAAATCGCGGCGCGACCGCCGGCACATCAGACGCCCGATGTTCGCACAGCGTCAACTCCCGCCGCGTAACTCGCAGCAGAATCAGCACCACAGGCGACGATTTGTTGCCGCTCGCGCCTACAAACACGGAACTGTCGCGGTTAAAGTCGAACGACCCGAACTGGCTCGTCTTCGCCACCAGCTTGTCCGTGTTCGTATCCGGCGCATACTCGCGGATCGCGTTCAGTTGCGTGCGCTCCTCCGGGATATTGAGGTACAAAATCGTCTTGCCGTCGCGCGACCATTGCGGGTTCGCGACCTTGCCCGCCGCCAGCTTCAATTTGCGGTTCTGCTGGCCGTCCAGATTCACCAGCCAAACCGCCTCGGCGCCTTGCAAATACATCGCCTGCGCGCGCGATGGGCGGCCTTGGGGATGGGAAATCGCAAACGGCGCTTCCACCACCGTGCGCGTCGCGCCCTGCAATAAAGACGCGAAGCGCAGCCGCGAGCCTTCTCCTTTTTGCTCGGCGAAAACAGCATGCCTGCCATCGGGCGCGACCGACATTCCGGCGCATCGATCCCAACCCTCGGGAATCTCGTATAGCTCTCGCTCGCGTGACGTCGCGAAACTCGAATGAAACAGCGATCGCCCGCTGAAAAAACAGAACGCGCGATTGTCCGGCGTCAGACTCACGGACGAGCTATCCAGTTCCGGCGCATCCGTCAACTCGCGCATCTCGCCGCTCTTCAGATCCAGGCGCATCACCTGCGGAGTGCCCGCGCGGTCGCACGAAAGCAGCATCCAGCCGCTCGATCGCGCAATGTCGCGGTTGTACCACGCGGTCAGAACGCTCGAATAGACTGGATCGGTGAGCCGTATGACGTCCAGGTCGGTCGTGGGATCGGAATAGCGATGCAGGCTCGCCGGAAAGAGTTCGCCTTTCTTTCCGTCCGCGATCGCCGCACCCGCCGCGAGTAACGACGCAAGGCACGTGCGCCGCGTCATAGTGTGTGAACTACGCCCCGAGCGGCGCATGATTCGATGTTAGCAGGCGGATACCGGCCAACATCCCGCGCGTGGCCTCGGATCCTAATTGTTCACAATCGCGAGGAAGCCGTCATAGGATCCGCCGCCGTACCCGCCTTGGGTAGCGTTGCCCGTGATGGTGAACTCGCCTTCGGTCTTGCCCGCCGCATACGCCGTTCCATCCGGACCCACCGCCAGCGCCAGCCCACTGTTAATCGTGGCTCCGCCCAGGTAAGTCGAATATTGCAGCGCACTCTGTCCCGAAACGTGCGGCTTCAGTTTCGCCAGAAAAATATCGATTCCCTGCCCCCACCCGGGCTGCAGCGCGTTTTGCGTGATCGGAAAATCGGGCGACAGCGTGTATCCGGTGAGATAAATGTTGCCCGAAGTGTCCGCCGACACCGCATAAGCCACATCCGCTTCGGCGCCCCCCAGGAACGTCGAATATTGCAGGAATGCATTCGGCGTCAGCGCGTTCACAACGGTAACGAACGCATCGCCGTTCCCGCCGTACTGCGCCTGCGCCGCATCCGAAGTTACAGGGAAGTTAGGCGACAGCGTGTAGCCCGTCAAAATCAAGTTCCCCTGCGGGTCCAGCGCCACGCCCCGCACCATATCATTACCTGCGCCGCCGATGTACGTGGAGTAGGCCAGCGAGGCCGTCCCGCTCTGCGTCACGTCGAAGAGCGCTACTGCCACGTCATAACCGCCGGAACTGCTCGGATTGTACGAAAATCCGGCCAGCGGAAACAGAGTGCCGCTCGTCGAAACCGCGACGTAAACCTGTCCATTTGGCGCGATGGCCACGCCGCGCCCGTCATCGTCGATTTCGCTCCCGATGTAACTCGAATAGAGAATGGTCGTCGAATAGATGCTCAGCTCCGCCAGAAATGCATCCGTCGGACCATACAGCACGCTCGCGTACGCGGAGGTAGTGACGGGGAAATCGCTCGACGCCGTCGTGCCCACTATATACACGTTGCCGCTGCCGTCCACAGTGATTGCATTGCCGACGTTATTGCCTGTCTGTCCGCCCAGAAATGTCGAATAGAGCAGCGCCACACTGCCATACTGCGCCGGATCGATCGCCGTCACGAAGGCCTGCGTTACGGTCACCGGACCGACCGTCTGCACCGCGTTGCCGAAGATCGGAAAGTCCGTGGAGTTGGTACTGCCGGTCAGGTACGCCACGCCGTTGCCATCCACCGCGATCGCATTTGGAACATCGATGCTGGTGCCGCCAAAATAGGTGAAGTAGACAAGCTGGTCCGCGCCCTGCTGCGACGGATCCACAATCGCCAGGAAAACATCCGTCAACCCGGCGCTGTTATTGTCGTAAGCGCCGTCGATGGCCGGAATGTCCTGCGTCTGCGTCGATCCGCACATATAAAGCAGGCCCTTCGGGCTCAGCGCCACCGACGTAATCTGATCGTCCTGCGTACCGCCCATGTAAGTCGCATAAGAGAGAACGGGATCGATCACTAACTCGCGCTTTGGATCGTAGCCGCTGACGCGCACCGCCACCGTGTCGCGCGAAACCATGGCGTAGCGCCCCCCCACAGTGTGACGGCCGTTGGCGTCCTGCTGATAGATCACCGGCCGCCGCTGCACCATTACGCCGTCCGCGCCTTCGTATTCCAAATCGCCCGCATTCGTTACGCGAAGGTTACCCGCGCCATCAAAGCGCATGCGAATCGCGGAGGGGTTCGCCCCCGGCGCCAGCACAAAGTCGTATTCCAACTGATCGTTCGAGCCGTAATAGATCAGGTCGATTCCCGGATATGCCTGGCTATACTTCAGCCGCGCGAAGCTCGGAACATCGGTGCGCCAACTGGTCCGGGCGCCCAGCAGATAATTGGTCCGTACGCGCAGCGGATTCTCGCCTTCGATGCGCGCATCGCGGTTGGCGCCTTCGAGCGAAATGTGCACGCTCTTGGAAGGACCGAACCGCAGCGAAGCGCCATCCTGCGAAAACAGCAGATCGTATCCGCCGCCGCGCGCCGCAAAACGGACCGACGAGTCGAACTGCCCTCGATTGGCCTCAAACCGCAGCGGCAGTTGCCGAAGCGCCGCTTTAGCGCGGTCGATGCTCGCGGTGGGCGCGGCGCCGAAAACAGAAGCCGCGCTCAATGTTGCGAGGGTCACCAGGAAATAGAACGAACGAAACATGAAATGACTATTTAAGCATGCCCGCATAGAGAAAAAACTGGGCCGGGCCGTCACAGGAGAAGCGCTTCGAGCACAGGGCAGGAACGCAAATTCCGCCGTCAAACCGCGCATCCCGGCGCTCGCCGCGTCCGCATTGCTACCCTGAAGCATGGTCACCGATTTGGTCCAGATCCGGCTCTTGGGTGAGAAAAAGCGCGAGGAGAACAACCGCTTTCGCACCTTCATGAAATCGCGCGACCATTCCGATCGCATCTTGCGCCGCATCGCCCAGGGCATCGAAGACGAAATCGATTGCACGATTTGCGCCAACTGCTGTCGCGTCGCTACCGCCACCGTCAAACAACGCGATATCGAGCATCTCGCGCGCTTCTTGCGTATCCCAGAAGCCCGCTTCATCGCCGAATATACCGAGGAGAGCGAAGAGGAGGGTCGTATCCTCCGACGAAGCCGAGCGGAAGGCTGCGTCTTTCTCTCCGGCAACGAATGTACCGTCTACGAAGCCAGGCCGGACGCCTGCCAGCGTTTCCCGCACGTGGTGCGCGGCAATGGCTCCATCGCCAGCCGCATGTGGCAGTTTGTCGACCGGGCCTGCTACTGTCCCATCGTCTACAACTCGCTCGAAGCTTTTAAAGAGGAAATGGGCTATCGGAACCGCGCGTGATGCGGCTCACGCGAGCTCCGCGTTCAAGTCGCATTGCGCCGCCAGCGTTTCAGCGAACCCGTGCCCGTAATCGATATCCACCATCTGCCTCACCTGGAACGGCGCCACGTGACATCGGAATGTAGCCTGGGTTCCCGCCAGAGCTCGTTCGGCGAGTTCGCGCAGTTCGTGTGCCCGGTAAGATCGCTTGATGGATATGATTCCGTCGTCCGCAGTAATTCGACTCACAAACGGCGTGACAAATAGTCGGAATAGACCCAGCGGCAGTCGCGAGCGGACTAAGTCCAATATGATAAAACGCCGGCAATAGCAGCCGACATTTCGTATCATCGCAATAAGTTCATCCGGTTCCATGTGATGGCACAAACACATACACAAAGCTACGTCGGCTTCCGGGAGCCGCTCGTAACATGCGTCGGCGCGCACAATGGTTACGTGTGTTTCGCGATCGAGTCCGGCCCGGATGTCTACGCCAATTGCCTCGGCGCCCACCGCCCTGGCAATGCGACTTAAAACAAACCCAGCGCCGCAGCCGACGTCCAAAATACGCCGCACCGGCACAGGATTGCGTCGAATTGCCCGAATCATGCTCCATTCGTTTCCCAACCAGCGGTGAATCCGCGCGATCTCGCGATACGCGAGCCTCGCCACCGCATCCGGGAGATTCGGGTCGTCCAACTGTTCCCTCTGTGTCACTCGCGCCATTTACCCGATTATCCCTCGCAGTTTCTCGACCGAAGCTTGGCGCCAACTGTAAAACCTTGTGCGGATAACTCGCGCGGCGTACGTAACGTACCTTTTTGCGGAACCCAAAATATTTCATTGTGCAAACAATAGACGTTAGCTGTCGATGTATGCGCAGTGTAACCGCGGTTCCTTGGACTCGCCTCCGGCTAACCAGGAAGTTACTCTCATGCGATACGCCGTCATCTTCGTAGCTGTGATAACCGCGGCAGCCGTTTCGCAACCTTACCCGGCCAGGACCGTGGCGCCGGCGCTGTCGCTATTCAGATGAAGAACGTCAACTTCATCGTCGCGAACGGAGTGACGCTGGAAATTCGCAACCTGCGCGGCGAACTCATGCCTACCAAGCCTGGCGTTCCCGTGACATTCAACGACGTTTCCTCGTTCCAGGCGGCCATCGATACGGCCGAAGTTGCGCTGTCCACGGATTCGCTCACGACCCTTCTGAATACCTCCGTCCTGGCTTCCGAGGGCGCACCCATTCGCAACGTCGCGATGAGTATTGAAGACGGGAAGATCAAACAGAAGGGGACAATTCATAAAGGCGTCAACCTGGAGTTCGAAATCGAAGGCACGCTCTCTCCTACCGCCTCCAGAGAGATTCGCATGCACGCGGATAAGATCAAGTCCGAGCACATCCCGGTGAAGTGCCTGCTTCACTTCTTCGGTGACGATCTTTCGAACCTGGTGAATCGCAATGCCGGCCGCGGGATGCGCATCGAAGGCGATGACATCATCCTGATTCCGGCCGCCCTTACACCGCCGCCGCACATGACAGGACGCGTCACTCGCGTCGAATTGGAGGCAGGAAAGATCGTGCAATATTTCGATTCCGGCAAGCATCAGGCGCCATTGAGACCAGCATTCGCTTCCAACGCGTATATCTATCATCGTGGCGGCGTGATCCGTTTCGGAAAGCTCACCATGCGCGACGCCGATCTCGAGATTGTCGGCGACCGAAAAGATGTCTTTAACTTCTTCCAAAAGCAATACAGCAGCAGTTAGTCGCAGGTTACTCGAAAAGTACTGCGAGTGGCGGTCTGGTTGCGCACATGAAAGACTATTCGCACTTCTTTTCGCACAAATAGCCGCCCGGATAACACCGGTCACGAAGAACCGCGCAACCGGTCACGATCACAGATTTTTTACATCTGCTCCACAACATCGCTAAGCGCACATGGTTACCTGAGAGTAGGAGATCAGATAGAGTGCGATCAGGCGCAAACAAATCGGGCGGAGGCCCTGTTTTCTTATCGGCGGTGTTTCTACTTACCGCATTTTCCGCCCTCGGCGCAGTTCAACCCATCGACGCTGCCCGATCTACGATGACGGTTCGCGTCTACAAAGCCGGCCTGCTCTCCGCCTTCGGTCATGACCACGAAATCTCCGCTCCTATCGCCGAAGGTTCCGTAGATCTCGAAGCGAAAAAAGTGGAGTTGCGCGTGAACGCGGCCGGCCTGCGCGTGCTCGACCCCAAAACTTCTGAAAAAGATCGCACTGAAGTCCAGGCAAATATGTTGGGGGCGGATGTCCTGGACGTCCAGAACTACAAAGAGATCCGCTTCCACTCCACTCATGTGGAATCCGCAGGCGCCGGCGCGTGGAAAGTAACAGGAGAGTTGTCGCTACACGGCGTGACCAAGCCCGTATCGATGGAAGTGCGCGAAGGACAGGGCCGCTACGCGGGAAAATGCCGCATCAAAATTACCGACTTCTCGATTAAGCCCATAAAAGCCGCCGGCGGCACGGTTCGGGTGAAAGACGAAGTGGATGTCGAGTTCGAAATTCAATTGGCGCATTGAACCCGTGAGTTGCCCCTGCCTGCCGCGCCCGGCAAACGTCGCACGGAGGTTCCGCTAATATGCAGGCGCGGCTCTCCATCGCGGATCCCACGGCGTCCTCAACTGGGCTGACGCTGCGCCGCTTCCTGCCGCAATCGGGCAATCCCGCCGCTTGGTTTCTCGCTGCGGGCCTGTGCGCCGCCACGGCATCGATCGCCGTCAGCGAGATATTTCTCTCGGCTGCGTTAGTCGTACGCCTTTGGAATCTTATTCGCCGCCGCGAAAAACTAAATCTAGCACCCGTTTTCATTCCCTGGTCAATCTGGGCCGCCATCGAACTCATCGCATGGCTCTGCGCGCCCGGTCCGCGTGCCGGCTTCGGAGAGGTCCGTCACATTCTTCTTGCGGCGGCGCTCTTTCTGTTGATTCCCGCACTCGAATCTGTGCCTGATCGAGTCTTGGTATGGCGCGGCATCATCGCGGTAGCTACCATAAGTTCGGCGGCGCTGATCCTTCACTTCACTTATCAGGTTTTGTTTTATCGAGGTAACCTTCCGCCCATCGTCTATCTTCGCGGCGGCGGCCTGTTACATCATTGGATGATCTACGGAACCGCTGAAATCCTTGTATTTGCCGGACTCCTGGAAGTTACTCGCTTCTATCCCGCGCAGCGCTGGTGGCTGATCCCTGTCTGGTGCGTCAATGTTCTCGCCATCGTTCTCAGCCTTACGCGCATGCTCTGGATCTGTTGCTTTTTCTTACTTACACTCGATCTCATCTGGCGCCGTTCGCGCTGGGTTTTGGCGCTCCCCCTCGTTCCACTTGCTCTGTTCCTGCTTGCGCCCGCGGCCGTGCGCACGCGCATAGTCGTGTCGGCGAATCCCGAATACTACTCGAACGCCGAGCGGCTGCAAATGCTACGTGTCGGCGCTCGCATGATTCACGATCATCCTTTCACCGGCGTCGGTCCCGGACGCGTAGAGCCGCTATATAGAAGTTATCTGCAACCCGACGAATCCGCGCCCGCCTATTACGGTCATCTGCACAACAATGCCATGCAGTTTGCCGCGCAATCCGGCTTGCCCGCTCTCTGCGCCGCGGCTGTCTTCGTGGCTATCCTGTTTCGCCAATTATGGCGCCGCTATCGCGAAGCGCGGTCCCGCGAACTGATCTTCCTATGCCGCGCCGGTATCCTGGCATGCACCGGATTTCTCGCGTCCGGTTTCTTCGATTACAGTTACGGGCACTCCATCGGCATCATACTTGTCTATTTCACGGCCCTCGCTCCGCTTGTTTGCGAGCAGCGTTCCAACTTATCGGGGAACTTACGACGTTGGTAAGTGATGCAAGCGAGGCGAGTAAGTTGTATCGGCGGGGCTGGTTACGCCACTATGGAAGCGTTCCAAAAGAAAATGGTTCCAAGTGACTTTCGGTCAGCATCGCTCATCGCCGGCATGCACGGCACTGAGCATTGCGCTAAGAAGCGCCGGACGCATAGCTTCCCCGCTCCACGACACCCCTTTTGCGAGATGCCGCTTCGCTGCGCGGAAGCGCGCCGCTTGCCTCTTCCTAGTGGGACCGTTCGCTCGCGCCGGAGTTTCGCTCGCCCGCAGCGGTTTCCGCTTACGCGAATTCCGTTCCGGGGTCAATGCTCCTCCCCCTGGCGCTTCGCTCACTTACGCACCGCTCGATCCAGCCCGTTCGGCCTTTGGCTCCACAGCCCGCCACTGGTTTGCCCCAGCGGCTGGCCGTATCCACGCCTAAGCCCGTTGCCTTCTCGCCGGCTCGTTCTTCAGATCGGATTACCTATCTCCACTCCCCTTCAGGAGTTGTTCGCTCCTTCCGGATCAAAGCGTTCGACAGGTTGCCCGGCCTTCCGGTCCGCCTTCCAAATCCGCCCGATTTTCGTTCGCTCCCCGCAGCCGCTTATTTAATTAAAGGCTCCGGATCATCGTTCCCGATCCGCTACGTTTTCGGAGGCTTGCTGTTCCTCAAACCTCTTGGAACCTTCTTCACTATGCCCGCGCGCGCACTTACGGTCAACGAATTAATGCGCCCGCACACGGCTTTTCAACAGCTTTGTTGATTCGAATTTCGAATGAGTTACAGCCGAGATGCGTGGAACGCTTGTGCATAAAACGCCAGTACGCGGATTTGTTAAATCGCGCGGCCCTCGTGATAGCATTGGGCGATGCGCGACGAAGGCAACCCAGGAGCCGCAATCGTTTACGCAGGCCTTCTCTGCGGCGTGCTCGATGGATTAGCCGCAATGGCGCTGACGCTCGCGCTTGGCGGCACAGTCGTGCGCACGTTCCAGGGCATCGCGCGAGGGCTGCTGGGAAATTATTCTTACGCATACGGCGGAGTTACGGTTTTTGTCGGTGTGGTGCTGCATTTTCTAATCGCGTTCGGCGCCGCGGCCACCTATTACATCGCTAGCCGCTATCTGCCCGTCATGCGCCGCCGCGCCTTATTGTGCGGCGTGCTCTTCGGCATCGCGGTGCACCTGTTTATGCAGTTCGTTGTGATTCCGCTCTCGCAGATCGGCCCGCATCCGATCGTCTGGCG
>DATAUH010000077.1:0-4198 GCA_036268375.1 Bryobacteraceae bacterium
GCTCGTCCGTCGCGGGCCTCGCCGTCGCGTGCGCGCGGAAACCGCGCCAACACATTCGCCGCCGTCGCGATTTCGTTGTTAAAATCGCGGCTCACCCGAGCCAAATTGGCCCTCAGCCCCACGCTCATGTGCTCGCGCGCCGTCACGCTCACCGCCGAAATCCAGCGGTATTGGAAAACTCCCAGCGTGATGCACGCCGCCACCAGCACGCACACAAACAGCCACGAAAACAGCGCCGTTCTGCGGTTCGCCTCCAGCTTGATGAGGTTCACACTATAAACTACGGCCTACTCCCAGCCGTTGTTACCCCATATAACGTTAAGAAGGTTAAGCTTGATTTCCTTCACCACTATTTCACCCACGCCATCCCGTCCGGATTCTGTCCTGTCTGCAGCCGGTCTTTCAATTCGAATGTCTTTAAATCAATCACCGCGATGTTGCTGTCGCCCGTCACCGCCACATACGCCCGCGCCCCGTCCGCAGGGATCAGAATCCCAGCAGGCTCCTTGCCCAATTTGACGCGCTTTAGCTCTTTGCGCGTGTCCCGCTCCAGAATCAGCAGTTCCCCCGCATCCAGATCCGAAATCAGCGCCAGTTTCCCGTCCGGCGTAAACTTCAACCGGTTCGATCGCTTCGTCTGCACGTTAAACGTCGCCTTCACTCTCTTCATCGCCAGATCAATCACCGTCACCGTGCCATCCTTCGACCCCGCCGCCCACAGTTCTTTCCCATCCGGCGTCACATCGAACCCCTCCGGCCCCTTTCCCACCGGAATCGAGTTCACCGTCCAACTCGCAGCCCCATTGCGGTCGATCACGCTGATCGTATTCCCCGAAATATTCGCCGTGTAGATCTCGTTGCCGTCGTGATTCAGCGCAATCATGTGCGTCTGGTCCTGCCCCGTTCCCAACAGCCAGTCAATCTGGTTCGTCGCCGGGTCGTACCGCCCGATAATCTTGTTGACCTCGCACGTGAAGTACAGCTTGCCGTCGAACACCGCCAGCCCGTGCGGCCGCCGCATCGAACCTAAATCCACCCGGTGTATCTCTTTTTGCTCCGCCAAATCGATCACCGAAATCGTGCTCCCCGGCGTCGACCCGCCATAGTTGCTCACGAACGCCAATTTGCCATCCGGCGTCGCCGCCGTCTCATGCGGTTGATCTCCCACCTTCACCTTCGCAATCACCTGCTTTGTCTCCGGATTTACAATCGCCAACGTCCCTTCCTTGTTCAGCGCCAGCAGCGCCGGGTGGGGCAAATCGGCGGCGAAAGCCGCTCCAGCCGTCGCAAAAAGCGTTATCAGGCGTAAGTTCTTCATAGTGGTATGTTGAGCGGGAGCGCAATCAAATGCAACATGTGTGGACTCCCGGCCGCGTTAATCTCATCGGCGAACACATCGACTACCACAGTCTTTCCGTGCTTCCGATGGCTCTCACACAAGGTCTTGACCTTGCCTTCGAACCGCGCACCGACAGCGTCATTCGCGCTTCCAGTCCCGGCTATGCCGCTGTCGAATTCGAATGGCGCCCCGATCTTCAACCCGTCGCCGCCGGCAGTTGGGAGAACTACCTCCGCGCCGCCGCCCTTGCTGTCGCGCGCCGTTGGGGCGCCGGTCGCGGCATCAACGCCTCGGTTCATTCCACGCTCCCCGCGGCCGCCGGCCTCTCTTCGTCCTCCGCCCTCATCGTTGCTTTCACCCTCGCCTTGCTCCGCGCCAACAGCCAGACCGCAACCTTTGACGACCTCATGCAAGTCCTCCCCGATGGCGAACAGTTCGTCGGCACCCGCGGCGGCGGCATGGACCACGCTGCCGTTCTAGCCTCGCGCGCTGGGTTCGCATCCCTCGTCAGCTTCCATCCGCCCGCCGTCGAACACATTCCCATCCCGCCCGATTGGGCCTTCCTCGTCATCGACAGCGGCGTTCGCGCGGAAAAATCCGGCGCCGCCCGAGAACGCTACAACGCCGTCCGCCACTCGCCCGCCGCCCCTGCCCACGTAGCCTCCGAATCCGAACGCGTCGCGGCCGCAGTCGCCGCGATGCTATTCGAAGACGCATCCGCCTTCGGCAAGCTCCTGCTCGAATCGCACGCCAGCCTTCGCGACCGCCTCGCCGTCAGTCATCCCGAACTCGACCTCATCGTCGAGTCCGCCATACACGCCGGCGCACACGGCGCGCGTCTCACCGGCGCCGGTTTCGGCGGCAGCGTCGTCGCGCTTTTCTCACGCGAATCGCTCGCCGCCGCGCAATCTGCGCTCTCGCAATACTGGAAAATATTCGAAGCTCACGCAGGTCCCGGCGCTCTCGTCTCGTAAATCTCCCGTTCAAAAGTCGTACACTGCTTCTTTACATGCAGCTTCACGCCATCGATTGGGTCATCGCCGCCATTTGCGTTCTCATCTGTTTCGTCCCCGCGCTCTTCGTCGCCCGGCGCTCCGGCAAGAGCACAGCCGAGTTCTTCGCTTCCGGCCGTTCCGTTCCCTGGTGGCTTGCCGGCCTCTCAATGGTCGCCACCACGTTCTCCAGCGACACCCCCAACCTCGTCGCCAACTTCGTACGCACCGAAGGCGTCGCCGGCAACTGGCGCTGGTGGGCCTTTACTCTCACCGGCGTCGCCACCGTTTTCTTTTACGCTCGCCTATGGCGCCGCTCCGGCGTCCTCACCGATCTCGAATTCTACGAACTCCGCTACTCCGGTAAGGCCGCCAGCGCCGTCCGCGGCTTCCGTGCCCTCTATCTCGGCTTCTTCTTCAATTGCATTATCATGGCGACCGTCAACCTCGCCGCCTGCAAAATCGCCGCCGTGCTCTTCGGCTTCGAGCGCTGGCAAACCCTCCTCGCCGTCGGCGTTTTGAACGTCGTCTTCGCCACCCACTCCGGCCTCTGGGGCGTCCTCATCATCGACATGATCCAGTTCTTCATCAAAATGAGCGCCGTCATCGCCGCCGCTTATTTCGCCGTGGAACTCCCCCAGGTCGGCGGTCTCCACGGCCTCGTCGATAAACTCTCCAATGTCACTGGCCCCGGTGGCATCAATTACCTCAACATGCTCCCCGACTTCACCAACACCTGGGACGTCGCGGTCGCCGTCTTCATCCTCCCCATCGCCGTCCAGTGGTGGGCCGTCTGGTACCCCGGCGCCGAACCCGGCGGCGGCAGCTACATCGCCCAGCGCATGCTCGCCTCCAAGTCCGAAAAAGACGCCCTCGCCGGCACTCTGTTCTTCAACCTTGCCCACTACATCCTCCGCCCCTGGCCCTGGATTCTCGTGGGACTCGCGTCCATCATCATTTACCCTCAACTCTCCGACATCCAGCGCGCCTTTCCCCACCTCGACCCCAGCCTCATCGGCCACGACATCGCCTATCCCGCCATGCTCCGCTTCCTCCCCGCCGGCTGGATCGGCCTCATGCTCGGCGGTCTCATTGCCGCCAATTCGTCCACCATCCTTACGCACCTCAACTGGGGCGCGTCTTACCTCGTTCACGATTTCTACCGCCGCTTCATCAACACCACTGCACAAGAACACCACTACGTCACCGCCGGCCGGATTGCCACCGTCATTCTTTTCATCGCGTCATCCGGGTTGGTCTTCGCCCTCGAAACCGCCGCCGATAGCTTCAATATCATCCTGCAAGTCGGCGCCGGCACGGGCCTTCTCTACCTCGTTCGCTGGTTCTGGTGGCGCGTCACCGCCTGGTGCGAAATCGTTGCCATGGCCAGCTCCTTCCTGGTCTCGACCATCTTGCTGATCATGGCGAGAAACGGCATCGTAATCGCCGCCGCCCCGGCGCTCGTCATCACCGTCATCGCAACCACAATCTGCTGGGTCGCTACCGCCTATCTTGGCCCGCAAACCGACCGCGCCACGCTCATCGAGTTCTATAGAAAGGTGCACCCCGCCGGCCCCGGCTGGGCGCCGATCCGGGCCGTAGCCGGCGTCCCATCTGAAAAGGAGACCGACGCCCGCAACTTCCCCCTCGCTCTCCTCGGCTGGTTCGCGGGCTGCACCACCATCTGGGCCGGTCTCTTCACCGTCGGAAACTTCCTCTACGGCCGCCTGGGCTACGCTTACGTCCTGCTAGCCATCTTCGTCATCAGCTCGCTAGCCTTGATCCGCGTGATCAATCGCCTCTGGCGCTGAGTGTTTCTGCGAATGCTGGTCATCCAGGAGAGAGTGCCGGAGCGATTCCACACGCA
>DATAUH010000078.1:0-2283 GCA_036268375.1 Bryobacteraceae bacterium
GGTCGAACATGTAAAGCGGCAGCCAGGTGTAGACGACCCAGTTAGCGACGGCTAGTCCGGTGAATGCGGCGAGCATGCCGCCGAAACCGGGGCGGCTGAGGACTTCGCGGAGTGATTGGGCGAGCGGAGTGGCAGGCAGAGCACCGGGATCGCGAGGGGCGGCATCGGGGCGGATGCCTTTGACGAGAATCAAGGCATAGACGAGGCCGATGACGCCGAGTGCGAGGAAGGGAAAGCGCCAACCGTGCTGCTCCCCAAGCCAGCCGCCGGTGACGCCGCCGAGAGCGATGCCGGCGTAGAGGCCGGATTGATGAATGCCGGTGGCGAGCGAGCGCGTGTTCTGCGAGTGGAGTTCGGCGATCAGCGCGAGGGCGGCGGGCAGGTAGCAGGCTTCGCTGAGTCCCATGAGGGCGCGGGCGGCGAGTAGCTCGGGAAAGTTGCGCGCGCAGCCGGTGAGGAGGGTGACGACGGTCCAGATGGCGAGGCTCAGGACCAGGATTTGCTTGCGGCCGATGCGATCGGCGAGATAGCCGCCGAAGGGGCTGGCGGCGCCATAGACCCAGAGAAAAACGGTGCTGAGAAGGCCGAGTTGAAAATCGTCAAGATGCATCTCCGAGCGGATGAGTGGGAAGACGGAGAAGATGACCTGACGATCGACATAGTTCAGGCAGTCGACGATCCAGAGCAACGCTACAACGAGCCAGGCGTATCGTTGCGCATTCATGGATCAGCCGGCGAGCGAGGCGAAGGATGAATCGCGAAGCGCCGCGCGCAGACAAGACTCTTCCTGCGGCGTGAGAGAGCGGCGGGGTTCGAGACATCGTCCGCAGTTCATGCCGGTCCAGGAGAGGATGAGTTTGATGGCGGGCGTGAGGGGAAAGCGGAGCACGATTTCAACGAGCTCATTGATACGTTTTTGTATGTGGCGGGCGCGCTCCCACTGCCCTTGGCGCGCGAGGCGGAACGCTTCGACGAAGAGTTCAGGGATGAGGTTGTAGAAGGAGCCGATGCCGCCATCGGCGCCCATCAGGAGGCCGGCGGTGAGGACTTCGTCGTGGCCGTTGAAAATGACCGCGCCGCTCTTTTTGATTTGCGAGAGCTGATAGAGGTTGTGATCGGTGAATTTGAAGCCGATGACGTTGGGGATGGCGAGCAGATCGAGCGCTTGTTGGGTTTCGCGAATCACGGGAGAGATGGCAGGGAAATAGTACACCAGAATGGGGACGTCCGAAACGGCGGCGAGGGAGCGGTAGTAGGCTTCGACTTCAGCGAACGAGTAGGAGCCGAGCGGCGGGAGGCTGGCGACGGCGTGCGCGCCAATGGAAGCGGCGTGGCGCGCGAGTTCGAGCGCATCGGACGTGCGGTAGGCGCCGACGTGAATGACGACGGTTTTACCCGGAGGCGAGCAGCGGAGAGCGATTTCGGCGGATTGTTTGCGTTGGGAGACAGGCTGCAGGTGGCCTTCGCCGGTTTGGCCGCTCACATATAGACCATCTATAGGAACGGCGTAGAGCTTTTCGAGCAGCCGTTCGAAGGCGGCGGGGGCGAAGTTGCCGTCGGCGTCGAAGGGCGTGATGACGGCGGGCAGTATTCCTTCAAAGGTGGCAGTTGGCATTCGGTTACTCACGGGGTGCTTAACGAACGGTTCATCGATTCTTTGTGTTGGCCGCTGGGATGATTTCGCGTGGAATGCGCGCCAGGCGCAGGACGTTGACGCCGTCGGGGCGGCGGGTCTCGTAATGACAGAGGATGGTTCCGTCTTCGAGCACGGCTAAGTCGGAGTAAGCGGACGTGCCGGGCTCGAGGACTCGCGCAATGGTCCACGTGGCGCCTTCGTCGTGGCTATAGCGGAGCGTAAGATTGCGGCGGTCTTTGTTGGGAAGATCCTTTTTGTCGGCGCGGGTGAGATTGTTGGGATTGGAGAAGAGCCACAGCGGCGGATCTTTCTTTTGCGGAGCGCGGACCAGGCCGGCGGCGCAGATGGGATCGACGAGGGCCTCGTCAAAGTGCGGAGCAGACCAGTTGGAGACGCCGTCGCGGCTGGTGGTGATGCCGCGGCGATCATGCGCGGAGGTGCAGCGGAAGTTCATGATGACGCTGCCATCGGCGCGTTCGATGACGGTGGACTCGTTGGGGCTGGGGAAGTCGCCTTTGTCGGGTACAGCGATTTCGCCGACGTGCCAGGTGCGCCCGCCATTGTCGCTATAAATCGTGGCATTAACGGACGAGCCGTGGCCGCTGGCGCCGGAGCCGAGACCGAGCCAGATGGGCGCGAGAAGGCGG
>DATAUH010000079.1:0-3943 GCA_036268375.1 Bryobacteraceae bacterium
TGGCCGCGGGCGGGTGGCTGGATCATCTGGGGTCTGTTTGTTGGACTGCTATGCGGCGTTTACGCGCACTGGAGACGAGAACGCAAGCCGTCACGCGGCGAGTTCGCGATCGATGTATCGCACTAGATGTTCGTGAATCCGGCGTAGCGATTCGTAGTTGCGCTCCAGCCGGCTGATCATGACGCCGCCCTCGAGCGAGGCGATAACGATGGTGGCAACTGTTTTGGGATCGGTCGAAGGTTTTGCCTGGCCGCTCTTGACGGCCGCTGTCACCATCTCTTGGAGACGCGCGGACCACTTGCGCAAGACCTTCTGAACACGTTCGCGAAGCAGGGGATTGCCGTCATCCGTATCGGCGGCGCTATTCATTAGCGGGCATCCCCCGCTGACGGGCGAGCGCACTTCCACAAAATTGGCAATAAACTGTTTGAGCTGATCGAGACCGGGCGCGTTCCGGTCCACATGCTGCATGCGCATCGACCATGTGGCGTCGCAGGTGTACTCAAAAGCCTCGGCCGCAAGCTCCTCTTTACTGGCAAAATGACGGTAGATACCGCCCTTTTGCAAACCCGTGGCGGCCATGAGCTCCGTCATCGAACTGCCCTCATATCCCCGTTGATTGAAGATTGGGGCCGCCGCCTCCACGATCATCTGGCGCGTTTGCTCGCCTTTGGTAGCGTGCCGTGAAGATTTCGTGTCCTCGGAGACCGATCGGTCGCGTTTAGTCATATTTCCACGCTCCGGTGAGTTGGATGCACGAAGAGACCGTTTGGTCTCATTTTTGCCGGTCGCCAAAGTTTTCTGCGACCGAGCGGTCTCTTTTGCATCGAACTTATTGTACCGGATCAAAGGCGGAAAACGATGGCGAGAAAAGCTTCATGGGCGGTGTTAGTGGCGGGATTTGCAGCCTGCTTAGGGGCGCAAAGCGTATCGAACAGCCCACTCGGCTACTCGATCACGACGCCCAAACCGATCAATCCCGCGGAAGGCACGACGACGCCCAGTGCACGCGCCACGCAGCAGCAGAATCCTTATTTAGGCAGTGTCCCGGCTCCGGCAACAAGTGAAACGCTGCAGATTTCTTTGGCGGATGCAATCTCGCGCGGCCTGAAATACAACCTGGGGCTGGTGGAATCGAATCAAGCGAGCGCCGACGTGCACGCCGAGCGCTTACGGGCGCTTTCGAAGCTTCTGCCGCAGATTACGGCGCGGGCGCAGCAGGGATACGACAGCATCAGTTATAAGGAGATCGGCATAAAACTGCCGGCGATTCCGAATGTGGCGCCACTGGGGGCGACGACGGGCGGTTTCGGTTTTCAGGATGCGCGGGTTTCGGTTTCGCAGAGCGTGTTCGATCAGGAACTGCGCGAGCGGTTGCGCGCGAGCAAACAAGAGGAGCAGGCGTCGGCATTGAACGTAAAGGACGCGCGCGATGTGGTCGCACTGGCGGTGGGAACGGCGTATTTTCAGGTGATCGCGAGCGCGTCGCGTTTGGATACGGTGAAGGCGCAGGTGGCGGCCTCCCGCGAACTGGACCAATTGACGACGAACCGCGTGGGCAGAGAGGTTTCACCGGAAATCGATTCTCTGCGAGCGCAGGTGGAAAGGCAATCCACCGAGCAGCGTCTGATGAACGTTACCAATCAACTGGAAAAGGATAAGCTGACGCTGGCGCGAATTGTGGGTCTGGCAATCGATCAGAGATTTGAACTGACCGACAGTCCCAAAGCGCATTCGCTGGCTGGAGTCACAGAGGAAAGCGCGACGCAAGAGGCGTTGCGCGGCCGCGCCGACCTGGCAGGCGCCGACGCCAGCATACATGCGGCTGAAGCCACGCTCCGCGCAGAGAAGGCTCAGCGATTGCCCGTGGTTTCGGTGAATGCGGATTGGGGCGGCGGCGGAGCGAACGTCGCGAACTTCAGCCAGGTGTATACCGTGAACGCAAGTGTTTCGGTGCCGCTCTACACTGGCGGACGAATCCGCGCGGACATTGAGCAGGCGCAGTCAGATCTGGCGAGAAAGCGCGCCGAATACCAGGATCTGCGCGGGCGCATCGCTTACGACGTGCGTACGGCGTGGCTGGATGCCAACGCATCGGACTCGAGCGTGAAGGTTGCTGAGGCGAATGAAACCCTGGCGGAACGCGCGTTGACGCAATCGCGCGACCGGTACTCGAATGGCGTGACCAACTATTTAGAGGTTGTGCAGGCGCAAGAAGTGGTGGCGGCTGCGCACGAGAACTACATAGAGAGTTTGTACTCGTTCAATGTGGCAATGATTTCACTGGCGCGCGCCATGGGCAACGCCGATGTGAGACTGCCGCAGTTACTGGGAGGAAAGTAACATGACCAAGGAACTGGAGAAGGATACGGAACGCGGAACGGGCTCCACGGGACGGACCGAGGAGAGAAACGCGCCTGTATTGATTGTTGAAAAGGCGCATGAGGCGCCCGCCCCGAAAAAGAGCGGCTGGTTCCGTTGGGTGGCGCTGCTGTTAGTGGTGGCGGCCGCGGTAGGCGTGACCTTGTGGTGGTTGGATGCGCGGCACTATGAATCTACCGACGATGCGCAGGTGGATGGTCACCTGGATTCGGTGAGCTCTCGCATCAGCGGCGTGGTGACTTATATCAATCCGAAGGTCGAGAATAACCAGTTCGTTGAGGCGGGCACGCTTCTGGTGGAACTTGATCCGCGCGATTATGAGGCCGAGTTAGAACACGCTAAGGCAGACATGGATACGCGAAACGCCGAGGCTCACTCGGCGGAGGTTTCGGTGCCGATCGTGGATGCGACGGCGCTCGGTCAGTTACACGCCGCTGAAGCCGGCAAAGAGCAAGCGCTGGCCGCGGTAAGCGAGGCGGAATCCAACCTGGCGGTGACGCAGCATCGTTTGCAGCAGGATCAGGCAGTGGCGGCGCGTGCGGAGCGGGATCGTGCGCGTTACCAATCGCTGGTGGACAAGCACGAGATTTCACGCTCCGATTACGATGCGCGTGAGACCGAAGCTCTGGCGGCCGCGCAGGCAGCGGAAGCCGACCAGGCCGCGATTCAATCGAGCCAAAACAAGATTGCAGAAGCGCGTAGTCTGGTAACGCAGCGCGATGCGCAAATCGATGCAGCGCGCACGGCCCCCCAGCAGACTACAGATGCAAAAGCAAAATCGCGATCGGCCACGGGTCGAGTGGAGCAGGCCGCCGCGGATGTGCATACCGCGAAATTGAACCTGAGTTACACGAAGCTATATGCGCCGGTGAGCGGCGTCGTCGGCCGTAAGACGGTGGAGTTGGGCCATCGGATACAGCCAGGCCAGGCGCTGCTGATCATTGTCCCGCTGGATGATATCTGGATCACCGCCAACTTCAAAGAGACGCAGCTCAAGTCGATGAGAGCCGGTGAACCCGTAAAGATTCACGTCGACAGCCTGGATCGCGATTTCAATGGCCGTGTTGAAAATATGCCGGGCGCCGCGGGGCCGCTATTCAGCCTGTTTCCGCCGGAAAATGCGACCGGCAACTATGTGAAGGTGGTGCAGCGTTTTCCTGTGCGCCTCCGCCTGAACGAAGGGGAAGACCCACAACATCTGCTGCGGCCCGGAATGTCGGTTGAGCCGAGCGTAACTGTTCGTTGAGCAAACGGCGAGGGAAGAAATGTCTACCGAAAAGCCTGCAGTAAACCCGTGGCTAATCGCCGTGACAGTAACTCTGGCCACGTTCATGGAGTTACTCGACACTTCGATTGCCAACGTGTCGCTGCCATATATTGGCGGAGGTCTGGGGCGTAGTTACGACGAAGTTACCTGGATCCTGACGACTTACTTAGTCGCCAACGCGGTTATTCTGCCCATGTCCGCATGGCTGAGCCGCGTGTTTGGGCGCAAAAACTACTACCTGGGCTGTGTGGCGCTGTTTACGTTGACGTCACTCTTCTGCGGATTCGCCCCCAC
>DATAUH010000080.1:0-69073 GCA_036268375.1 Bryobacteraceae bacterium
CGTATGCGGCGGTGGTATTTCTAAATACGGAGATGGGCGCGCATATCGCGGCGGCTGGATGGCGGGAGTGGCATCCCGGCGAGACGCATTACCTCGATACGGTTTTCTACGGCGAGTACAACTCCTCCGGCGCGGGCGGCAAGCGCGAAGGACGCGATCCGCACACGAAATTTCTGACCGCGAGGGAAGCGGCGCAGTATGAGGCGCGGCGATTTCTGGCGGGAACGGACGGTTGGGATCCGACGCGATAGATCAGGCGTCGCAGAGGGCGGCGGAGGTCAGCAGTTGCACGCCGGATGCCTGCATTTCGGAGAGGGATTCGCGGGTCTGCTGCGCCTGCAACCCTGCGATTGCATCGGTGACGATGGCTACGGGCTTGGCGAGTTTCAGAAGTCCGCGCACCGCGTGATGCACACAGATTTCGGTGACGACGCCATAGACAACGTAGCGATCGGCCGCCAGATGGTAGAGCACGCGGGCGAGGTTGGGGGCATCGAACGCGTTCAGGGTCTGCTTTTCCAGGATGATCTGGCGCGCGCCGTCGAGCGAGAGATGGTGCTCGCGGTTGGGGACCACCACGCGTCGATCGAACAGCGTGGATTCGGGCTTGCGCTGCCCGAGAGTGCCGGCGACGCAGTGATGCGGCCATTGGCGAAACTCGGGATCGTCTTCGGCATGGGCATCAACGGTGGAGATTACGGGGATGCCTCGCTCAGCGGCGGTACGGTTAAGGTGGGCAATCACGGGTACGATGCGCTCCGCTCGAGGGACATAGAGGGAGCCCGAAGGGTAGACGAAATCGAGCTGCGTGTCGACGTCGAAGAAGACCGTTTTCATGGCTTGAGATTGCGGCGCGTGCGTTCGATCAGGTCGCGCAGTTCGCGGCTATAGATGACGGGCCAGGGCTCGGCGGGATCGAGCGAGCGCAGGGCGGGGCTGAGTTTGGCCAGGGACTCCGCGGCGCGGGCGCGCGAGGCTTCGAGTGACGGCAGGGGCTCGACGAGATGACCGCCAAGGATGACAGGGCGCAGGAGAGCTTCACCGCGGCCGCACTCGCCGGAACGGGCGATAACGTCGCGGGCTTCATCTCGAAATACCTGCTTGGCGCCGGGGACCGTGACTTTGTCGTGACTGAATTTCGCGGTAAAGCGCTTAATACCTTCGATGTTGAGTTCGACGATTTTGTAGATGGCGCTGAGCGATGGCGCATCGTACGAGGTGGCGAGGTGGGTGCCAACGCCAAAGGAATCGATGGGAGCGCCGGAAGCCACGAGGTCGCGGATTTTGTACTCGTCGAGATCGCCGGAGGCCATGATTTTGGCATCGCGGAGGCCGGCTTCGTCGAGGATGGCGCGAGTTTGACGCGAGAGCGAATCGAAATCGCCGCTATCGATGCGAACGCCCCACAGGGGGGCGCCGAGTTTGGCGGCATGGCGTGCGCCTTCAAGCGTATCGTAGGTATCCAGCAACTGCACGGTGGATTCGCCGAGTGTGGCCTGAAGTTTGCGGAAGGCCTCCATTTCGCAGGCGAACGACATAACCCAGGCGTGAGCGGATGTGCCGGATAAAGGAATTCCGAACTGCATACCGGCCAGGGCGTTGCTGGTGGCGGAACAGCCGCCGATATAAGCGGCGCGGGCGCCGAGCACTCCGGCTTCGGGAGTATGCGCGCGCCGGGTGCCGAATTCGACCACGTCGCGGCCCTGCGCGGCCTCCACGCAGCGAGCGGCCTTGGAGGCGATCAGGGTGGGAAAGGAGATTGCGGAAAGAAGGTAAGTTTCGGGGATCTGAGCTTCAATAACGGGCGCGCGTACACTAAGCACGGGCTCATTCGTGAAGAGGACAGTGCCCTCGGGGACAGCGAAGAGATCGCCGGTGAAGCGGAAATTACGCAAGTAATCGAAAAACTCGGGCTTCACGTGGCGGAACTGGGAGAGGCGGCGGATGTAGTCGATCTCTTCGGCGGTGAACTGGAGGTTGAGGAGGTAATCGACGATACGGTGCAGGCCCGCCGCAATCACGTAGTTGCGATTGGGCGGCAGCCTCCGGATGGTGAACTCGAAAGTGGCGATCTGAGAGGTTTTGGCGGCCTGGAAATACCCGGCCGCCATGGTGAGTTCGTAAAGATCGGTGAGAAGCGCATTCATGCGGCTATTTATAGGCCGCAGAGGCGCTGAGGCATTCAGAAGAAATGGGCACGCGGCTTACTTCTTCGCCGGAGTTGCGGCGGCCTGTTCCTTAATGCCGCCCACGGCTGCCTTCAGATCATCCACGGACTTCGCGTCTAGCTGGTAGATGCTCGGTTCACCCTCTCGCGTCGCAAAATAATCGTCGCCTTGTTTGGTGACGGTCACTTTTTCGACGCGCTTGCCGCTGTTGGATGTGACGGTTGCCTGGAAAACCTGCCCGCCGCCGCCCTTTTCGACGAATTTGGTAGCGCTGAGGTCGCGCAGCTTGTCGATCAGGCTCTGGACGCTGGTGTTGTCCATGGTTTTGTTGCCCATCGTCCACTTGTCGCCCGATTTGGTGTAAACGGCGCCGTTGACGTCGAGTTTAGTGGGGTCGCTGAAGCCGAAATCGAAGAGCTTCTTGTTGCGGAAATCGTCGAGGCCTTTATCGAGGGCGTCGCCGACGTCAGATGTGATCTTATAAACGCCGTCTACGACGCTGCTCTTGGCGTAGTAATTCTTATCTTTGTCTTTGCGGACGTCAATGGTCTGTGTACCGCTGGAATCCGTGACGGACGCAGTCGCGACCTTCGTTCCGCCCGCGAAACCGGCGGCGGCTTTCTTAGCATCGTCGGGTGAGATGGTGGCATCCATCTTCGCGTCCTTCAATTTCGTGACCAGGCCATCGACGGCTGCATTATCGGCGCGCAAAGGACGGGGCTTCAGGATTTCCCACTCGTTCTGGCCGTTCTTGCCGAACTCCAGGGGAGCGCCTTTGGCAGTTAGTCCTACGCGCGTGAGTTTGTCGGAATCGAAGGTAAGCAGGCGTTTGTCACGGAGATCGTTCACGCCCTTATCGAGCCCGGTTTTAACAAAACTGAAGACGGTGTAGACGTGGGAATCGTTGGGGAGCTTGGCATAGGCGCCAGAGTTATTGGGCGTATCGTCGCCGACGAGAATTTCGTTGGTTTTGCCGTCTTTGCGGCTCACGGTGACATCGAGGGCCGGGTGGGTGAGGCCGTAGGGGCTGAAATCGGTGGCTTTGTCCTCGATGGTTTTGTCGGCTGTGATGGACGTGAGTGCGGTGGCGAGGGAACTGGACGCGTCGGGATCGGCGCCGAGATCCTTGGGCTGAACGAGACGCCACTTGCCCGTGGCGCGGCTGATTTCGACGGTATCGCCGTTGGCGTGCTGGATCTTAATGCTTTGGATCTGATCTTCCGGGATTGTAACGATTTTGGTCTCGTTAGTAGCCGGGGTCTTGGCCGCGGAGGCGGCTTCCTTCTTATTGGAATACCAGATCACGCCGCCGAGAACCACGAGCAGTGCGACGGAGATGAGTAGTCCCTTGGGTTTCATGTGAGCCTCAAAATGGGCGCTCGCCGGGCGGGCTTGCGCACGCCCGGAAAGAGGCGCCAGTTATCTACGTTTCCACCATGCAGCCAAGCCGAAGGCAACCACCGCGCCGGGGAATACCAGGATGCTAAGCCAGAAGATCATGTTCAACTTCTGCGTAGTGACATTCAGCGGGCGGTCTTCGGTCTCTTTGGGACGGATGGAGATGAGGTCTTCATCCGAAGAAAGCCAGTTGACCATGTTGGAGAACAGATCGCGGTTGCCGAGCTGGCGCGATCCGGTAAAGCTATTTGTGGCCCAGCTGGAGGAGCCAATCACTACGATACGGCCGGGCGTAGCCCCTGTGAGCGTGCCGGCGGCCGCAAGCGTGAGTGGACCTTTCTTTCCCTTCTTGGGATCCACCTGCCCACCGGGACCGATTTCGGTTACCGCGATGCTGTCATCGCCGGTACCGAATAGTTTCGTAGCGCTACCCTTTGCGCCGCTTTTCAGATCGAGCGAGCGCGAGATGGGGAAGGCAGTGGGGACGCGCGTTAGCGGCTGCACGATGGGGTGCGATTCGTATTGCAGGATCATGGGGACTTCAGGTCCAAGGCTGAAGATCTGGCCGACGCCGCTGAGGTCGAGGACGAGATCGGCGTTTACGGTGACGCCCCAATCGGCGAGAGCTTTATCCAGGTCAGGTTGTGCTGCGGCGGCTTCGGTGCGGCCGATCCGCAGAGTCTCATCGAGCATGATGAGCGCGTGGCCGCCGCCTTCGACGTAGTTACGAATAGCATTGACAACGGCGGGCGGATAGGCCAGCTGCGGTCCGGCGATGACGAGGACCGTGCAATCTTTGGGAATTTCCACGGAGCCGACGGGAGCGGGTGCTTGTCCGACGGAGAGAGATTTGCCCGTTTCAGGTTTGGCGGTGGGCTGCAGTTTCTCTTCACGGACTTTGTAGTTATCGCGTTCGAGCACCTGCTTGAGGACGCTCATGCCGGAGGATTCGGTGTCATCGACGGTGTGCTCACCAGCGGCGTTGAGAAAGAGGATGTTGCGGTCGCCGGTTTTGACGACGCGGATGATGGCGCCGGTGATCTCTTGTTCGGTGAGGGTCTTGGCGGACTCTTTCTTGGCGCCGTTTTCAACGATGATGGGGGAATCGCTGCGGAAACCGAGAGCGCGCGCGTCCTGCGGTTTGCGCACGGGATCGATGTATTTGACGTGGATTTCGGGCGAGAGGTTCGAGTAGCGGTCGAGAGTATCGTGCGCGTTAGGAAAGCTGCCAGTTTCGCCGAAATAGGTGAGAGTGATGTCGTTCTTGAGACCTTTGGCGACCTTTATTGTCTGGTCGGAAAGGCTGAACTGCTTATTGTGAGTGGAATCGTACGACTTATCGTAACGGTTGGCGAGAAAGTTAATGGCCCCGAGAACGCCGATAATGACGATCGTATAAATCGTCGCATATCCAGCGAATCTGGCTTGACGCGACTTAGTCCAGTTAGCCGCCATTTTAGGACCTCCACCGTAGCGATTCCATAGATCGCGACGTCAGGAAGAGCGCGAAGAAGATCATGGAGAAGTAAAAGATAACGTCCTTGATGCTCAACAGACCTTTGGAGAAATTATCCAGGTGGGTCACGATGGACAGATAGCCGACGACTTGGGAAACTACGCCGTTATCGAAGGCTGTGAACCAGTTGAGTAAGTAAAGCAACAGGCACACAAAGAAAGTTACGCCTCCGGCGATAATCTGGTTGCGCGTGGTGGTGGAGATGAACTCACCGATGGCGAGCAGACAGCCGCCCTGCAGGATCAGGCCAAGATAGGCAACGAGGACCGGCTGCAGATCGGGTTTCCCCCACAGGAACAGAATGGCGATATTGATCAGCGACATTCCAAGGATGCAGAGAAACAACAACATCGCGCCCAGCCATTTACCGAGTATGATCTCGTTGTCCTTGACGGGAGAAGTGAGGAGTAATTCGATGGTTCCAGTGCGCTTCTCCTCGGCGATCAGGCGCATCGTGATCATAGGCACGAGGAAGAGCGTGATCGTTCCGGCAAAGCCAAGCAGCGGGCGAATGATGGAATCATTGACATTCATGGGCTGCTGCTGGCCCATCATCTGAGACTGCATGCTGAGGCGGATCATGTCGCGCGTCGCGACATAAAAAGTAAATCCGAAGATCAAACCGAAGGCGGCCATCAACAAGTAAGCGATGGGCGACGCGAAGTAACTCTTGAGTTCCTTGCCGGCGATGAGAAAGATGTTTTTCATGCTTGTCTCTTATTGTGGTTGGACCTCGGCTGGCGTTTCCGGTTCGGCCGGAGCTGCCGGCAGAGCCGACTTCTGTTCAGACGCAGTCAACTGTAGGAAAATATCTTCGAGGCTGGAGCCGACGGACGCCAATTCGCTGAGATTCCATCCGGCGTTGACTACGGCGCGAGCGAGGTCGGCGCGAATCTGGCGGCCTTGCAGGCTCTCGATTTCGAAACGGAGGCGGCCGTCTTTGGGCTCTTTGGCGAGGACGCGGCTGACGCCCGAGATCTGCTCCAGACGCTGCTGAGCTTCGGAAACGGTGGGGTTCCCGGCGCCGGATTCGATTTCAACAGCGATGGCTTCGGAGCCCCGCATGCGGTTGGTGAGGTTGGCGACCGTATCCATTGCCACCACGCGGCCCTGCGTGATGATGATGACGCGCTCGCAAGACTGCTCCACTTCCGGCAGGATGTGGGTGCTGAGGATGATGGTGTGATCGCCGGCCAGTGAACGCAGCAGATCACGAATTTCGATGATCTGTTTTGGGTCCAGTCCAGAGGTGGGTTCGTCGAGGATAAGCACGTCCGGGTTGTGAATGATGGCTTGGGCTAAGCCGACGCGCTGCCGATAGCCTTTCGAAAGCTTGCCAATCAGCTTTTCGCGCACATCGCCGAGAGCGCATTTGGCGACCGAATCGTCGACGCGGCGCTTGATGTCTGCGTTCGAGATCCCTTTGAGGCGGCCGACGAAGTCGAGGTATTCGTCCACGGCCATTTCGGGATACACTGGCGGCGTTTCCGGCAGGTAGCCGATGCGGCGCTTGACCTCCATGGGGTGCTCCACAACGTCGAAACCGGCGACGTTGGCTTTGCCTTCGGAGGGGGGAAGGAAGCAGGTGAGCATGCGCATTGTGGTGGTTTTTCCGGCGCCGTTGGGACCGAGAAAGCCCACGATCTGGCCCTTTTCCACCTCGAAAGAGATGTTATCCACCGCGACCGTGCGCGCGTATCGCTTGGTGAGACCTTCGACTTTAATCATATTGAGTACCAGACGTGAAAGACCCTGACTGGTTGTTGCATGGTAACGCAACCGGAGGCGCCCGAAGGCATCCGGCGGTAAAAAATGTCTGAAATTTCATCATAAGGACGCGCGGCAAGTCTTGTCAAATCAGCGACGGTAAGAATTTGTAAGATGCACAGCCATTTGCGATACCGCCGACGTGCGGTTTTTCCTTCGGCGTGGAGAGCAAGCCTGTGTAACCGGGCCTTCGGGCGGGGTGGCTAGAGCCTGATGTTTCGCGAATTTGTGAGTTGTGCCCGACTTATCCCCGTTGCATTAAGGCTCCAGTACGCGTGGGCTTTTCCGACGTCACATCATGGGCCAGTGTCCATAAACCGGAGCCGATGTAACCGCCGCTTACGAGGCGGGCCGGACCAAGCGGCGCTGGATTCGCGTGCGAGGCTCTCGTTTCCACCGCTACGTTATCCTCGTATTCTGTCCATGCCGCTGCTGGAAGCTGTTGGCATTTCGAAATCCTACTCCGGAGTGCGCGCGCTGAAGAGCGTTTCGTTTGAGCTGTGCGCGGGCGAAGTGCATGCGCTGGTAGGAGAGAATGGCGCGGGCAAATCGACGCTGATCAAAGTTGTGACGGGCGCGGTGCAACACGACGCGGGGTTGCTACGCATCGAAGGACGTGTGGTAGAGAACCACAACCCGGTACAGGCGCGTGCGCTGGGAGTCGCGGTGGTGTATCAGCAGCCAGCGCTGTTTCCGGATTTGACGGTGGCGGAGAATATCGCACTGGCGCTGGAATCGGGCGGAGCGTGGAGGCGCATTGATTGGAAGGCGCGGGCGCGCGTAACCCGCGAGGTGTTGGCGCGAGCTGGGGCGGAGATTTCGCCGGAGGCGCGGGTGTCGACGCTCAGCATGCCGGAGCAGCAGATTGTCGAAATCGCAAAAGCCATCGGCGCGAAATCGAAGATTTTGATTCTGGATGAGCCGACGGCTTCGCTGACGGAACGCGAGGTGGAGCGGCTGTTTCAGGTGATCGCGACGCTGCGGGCGGAGGGCGTGGGAATTGTGTATATCTCGCACCGGTTGGAAGAAGTAGCGGCGATTGCGGACCGCGTGACGGTGCTGCGGGATGGCGAAACGATCGCGACGTGTCAGGCGAAGGGGCTCTCGCGCGCGGAACTGATCCGCATGATGGTGGGGCGTGAGATCGAGGCGATTTTTCCGAAGCGCGAAGTGCCAATCGGGGATGTCGCGCTCGAAGTCCGCGGTCTGACGTCTCGCGCAGCGGGTATTCGAGGCGTATCGTTCAAGGTGCGGGCGGGCGAGATTCTGGGGCTTGCCGGGTTGGTGGGGTCGGGCCGCACGGAATTGGCGGAGACGATCTTTGGACTGAACGAAGCGGACGCGGGCGAGATTGTATTGAGCGGAAATACGGTGAGGATTGGTTCGCCGGCGGATGCGATTCGGCACAAGATCGGCTATGTGCCCGAGGATCGGCGGCAGCACGGCGTCGTGATGTCGATGGCCATTGCGGCTAACGTGAGCCTGGCGAATTTAGACAGCGTGAGCCGCCGCGGGCTGATCGATGGAGCCGTGGAAAACCAACTCGCGCGCAAGTATGTGGACCGCCTGAGCGTAAAGACGCCTTCCATTTTTGCCGAAACCGGCTCGCTTTCGGGGGGCAATCAGCAGAAAGTAGCGCTGGCTCGGTGGCTGGCGATTGAACCGCGCGTATTGATTCTGGATGAGCCGACACAGGGCGTGGATGTTGGCTCGAAATCGGAGATTCACCGGTTGATTGTCGATCTGGCCGAGCAGGGTGTGGCGATTGTGATGATCTCGTCGGAGATGCCGGAGATTCTGGGGATGAGCGACCGCATTGCGGTGATGCATGCGGGCCGCATTGCGGGAGTGCTGGGGCGCGGGGAGGCGACGCAGGAGAAGTTACTGGCTTTGGCGTTGGGCCACGGAGCAAGCAACTGATGCTGCGCAACCGGCAGCGCGAATTTTCAATCGTGATTGCGATCCTGGCGATAGCGGCGGTGCTGGCTCTGCTGGCGCCTGCGTTTTTTTCGGTTGCGAACTTGCGCGATCTGGTGCTGGCGAACGTTCCCGTGATGATGGTGGCCGTGGGCATGGCGCTGATCGTGCTGACGGCGGAGATCGATATCTCGGTGGGTTCGCAATTTGCGATCGCGAGCGTAGCGGCGGGCGCGTTTGCGCTGATGGGCCTGCCAACCGTGGCGGCGGTTGGGCTGGCTACGCTGGCGGGAGCGGTGATGGGCGCCATCAACGGCGTTTGTGTTGCGTGGGTGCGGATTCCTTCGATCGTGATGACTTTGGCGGCGATGGTGGGGCTGCGCGACGGACTGCGCTGGGTGACGCAAGGAGCCTGGGTGCAAGGCTTGCCGGCGGGCTTCCACTGGTTTGGCATGTCGCAGGCGGCGAGCGACGCGGTGCTGATCGCGTGCGCGGTGATGATCGCGGTGGCGGCGGGGTGGGCGCTGGGTTATTTGGGAGCGGGGCGGGCGGTGTATGCGACTGGCTCCGACGCGAACGCGGCGCGGTTGACGGGAATCGACCCGCAACTTGTCGTTTGGACTGTGTTCACGATCACCGGCGCGTTGACGGGTTTGGCCGCAGGTTTAAACGCGGTGCGATTCGAGCAGATCCCGAGCAACGCGGGTCTCGGCCTGGAATTGAAAGTGATTGCCGCCGTAGTTGTAGGCGGTGTTGCCATTACCGGCGGGCGCGGAACGATTTTGGGCGCGGTGTTGGGGGTCGTGCTGCTCGGTCTGATCGGGCCGGCACTGACGTTTCTCGGATTCAGCGCATATTGGGAACGCGCGATTGAAGGTGGCATCATACTGGCCGCGGTGTCGATGGACGCATTAAGTGCGCGATGGAGGCGGAATGCAGATCTCGTTGCCGCTCACCACGCATAGGACCCTGCGGGAGCGTTGGTTCCCGAATGGCGAGTGGGCGCTGGCGCTGGTGCTGGCGTTCGAAATCGCGATTTTCAGCGCGATTGGCGAGAATTTTTTCTCGGCGGAAAATTTTTTCGAAATCATACGCCTGAGTGTGGAATTGGGCCTGCTTTCGCTGGCGATGACGCCGATTGTGATCACCGGCGGCATCGATCTGTCGGTGGGGTCGATGATGGCTTTGGCGGCTGTAGTGTTTGGCGCGGCGTGGTCGAACCTGGGACTGCCGATTGTAGTGGCGGCGCTACTGGCGTTGTTGACGGGATGCTTGGGCGGCGCGTTGAATGCACTGCTGATCACGCGGCTGGATATTCCACCGCTGATCGTTACGTTGGGATCGTTTTCGCTCTTTCGTGGTATTGCGGAGGGTATGACGCACGGTGCTGTGAACTACTCCGGCTTCCCCTCCAGCTTTCTTTGGCTGGGGCAAGGGTATCTGGCGGGCGTGGCGCCGGTGCAATTTCCGATCTTTCTGATCGCGGTGGCCGCGTATGCGGTGTTGCTGCACCGTTCCGCGATTGGGCGCACGTTGTACGCGATCGGGTTCAACGCCGCGGGCGCGCGCTATGCGGGAATTGATGTAAAGCGTCGCGTGGCGATGGTTTACTTCCTCTCGGGGTTGGTGGCGAGCCTGGCGGCGATCATTTACGTTGCGCACCTGGGGCAGGCGAAATCGGACGCGGGATCGGGATATGAGCTGGCGGCGATTACGGCGGTCGTTCTGGGCGGAACCTCCGTGTTCGGCGGCCGGGGAACGATTTGGGGCACGATTTTCGGGCTGTTCTCGATTTCGATTTTGCAAAACGGACTGCGTTTGGCGGCTCTGCCGTCAGAGATGAGCGGCGTCCTGACGGGCATCGTTTTGATAGGTACAATCGCGCTGGGCAGACTGCGCGGGCGGCCCAAAACGGAAGCCGCTATTATCGATGAAGCCGATTCGATGAAGAACTCTCAACTGGCAGTGTTGTGCGGCGTGGTCCTGGCGGGATCGCTGATTGTGGCGGCAACGAACGTGTGGCTGGTGCGGTCGTTGAAGCCCGTGGGAGAAGGATCGGTTGCTGTGGGAGCGCCGGGCACGGGGCATCGGCCGGTAATTGCCGTGATGCCGAAAGCCAAGGGCGACCCCTACTTTGTGAGCTGCCGCGTGGGAGCCGAAGAGGCTGCCAAGGAACTCGGTATCGATCTGATTTGGGACGGGCCAACCGGCCTCGATGCGGCGAAGCAGAACGAGGTGATCGAAAGCTGGATCACGCGGCGCGTGGACGCGATCGCGGTGAGCGTTGAAAACGCCGCGGGTATATCGACTGTCCTGCGTAAGGCACGGCAGCGCGGAATCAAAGTGGTGACATGGGATGCGGACGCAGAAACGGACGCGCGCGACTTCTTTATCAACCAGGCGACGCCCGAAGGCATAGGCGATACGCTGACGGATGAGGCCGCGCGGTTGATGGGCGGCAAGGGCGATTTCGCGATCGTGACCGGAGCATTGAGCGCGGCGAATCAGAACCTGTGGATAGACGCCATCCGTAAACGCATTGCGGAGAAATATCCGAACTTGAAGTTGCTTACGATTCGGCCGAGCGACGATGATCGCGATAAGGCCTTTTCGGAAACGCAGGTGATCTTGAAGGCCTTTCCCACAGCGAAATTGATCATGTCGATCGCGGCGCCAGCGGTTCCGGGCTCTGCGGAGGCGGTACAGCAAGCAGGCCGCAAGGACGTCTTCGTGATTGGCCTTTCGCTGCCGAACCTCTGCAAGAAGTATGTCCACGACGGCGTCGTGCAAGCCGTGGTGCTGTGGAATACGCGCGATCTTGGGTACCTGACGGTTTACACTTCGACGCTACTGGCACAGAACAAAGTGCCGCCCGGCGTCACAAGCTTGCAAGCAGGGCGACTGGGGACGATCGAGATCAAGGGCAGCGAAGTGATTTTGGGCAAACCCGTGATCTTCAACAAAGCCAACATCGATCAGTTCAATTTCTAAGCGTCGCGTGCGCGCCGTGTTACTGCAGCTTTTTGATCCGGATATTTTTCACTTCTACTTTCATCGGCGGGCCTTTGTGCACTTGAATACCGATGAGGCCACTCATCTTGCGGTTGGCAGTGTCGTCGTCAATCAACATGCTCATCAGGCGACCGTTGAGTGTTTGGGCGAGGGTGTTGCCTCGCGCCATGATGTCGAGCGAATTCCAACCGCCGCCGTGAATCAGCGCTTTCAGTTCATCGCCTGAGCCGAGTGAGCCCAGCATTCCTGGCTTCTTTCCCGCCCCGATATAGCTGAACTGCCCGCGCATTGCCAGGAACCCGCGGCCGCGCTCTTCGTAAATTTGGCCGGTGTACTGTTGTTCACCGTCCATGTCCGCCTGATATCCCTTCATGGCCCACTTGATGTCGGGAAGTTCGATGCTGCGAAATTGAATGCCGCTGTTGAAGCCGGTCAGCTTGAAATCCAGCTTGAGTTCGAAATCGGCAGGTTCGCCGCCGCGCCAGATCAGAAACGTATTCTGCTGTGGCTGCTTGTCGGTTGTCGTCTGGCCGACCAGGGCGCCATTTTCCACGCGCCAGAATTTGGGATCGCCGTCCCAGCCTTTCATTGTGCCGTCGAAGATGGATTGATAGCCGGTCTCTTCGAGCGGTCCGACCTGCGGGGCTTGGCCGCGCAGCGAAAAGCAAAGCGCAACCGCGGAGGCTGCGTAGAGGATGCGACGCATGATGGTGCTCCCTTCATGGCCGGGCGCGGTACGGGTAATGAAATTACGCCGGGCATCGACAATTTATAACAGCGGCCCAGAGGTGTCAATCTGCCCGTTTTCGAGGATTTGAACGATTCAATCCTATGAGTGCGCTGGGGTGGGGCAATCATTGGTACGCTGAAGGTTTGAGGGAAAGAATTGCATGCCTCGCCCTCGTCGCGGCGGGGCTGACAGTCTCATGCGGTCCTTCGCGGGCTCCAGAGATGGCCGTGCATCCTGTAGGCAAGCCTGTCGCGATTCCTGCGCCGTTGGGACTGCCGCCGGTGCCGATTCCCGCTGATAATCCTCCTACGGCGGAAACTATTGCGCTTGGGCGGCGTCTGTTCTACGACCCGCGGCTTTCCAGCGACGAAACGCTTTCTTGCGCCAGTTGCCACAATCCGCAACTCGATTTCACGGACGGGCGGCGTGTCGGACAAGGCGTTCGCAGCCAGCAGGGTACGCGCAACACTCCCACGATATTGGACGCGGCGTATAACCTGACGCAGTTTTGGGATGGCCGCGCGCCGAACCTGGAAGACCAGTCCGGGGCGCCAATTGCCAATCCAATTGAGATGGCGCAGACGCATGACGCCTGCGTGATCAAACTGAATCGCGATGCCGCATACAGGCGTGATTTCGCAGCGGCCTTCGGGCCAGGGCCAGTGACAATGAAGAAGGCCGAGATGGCGGTGGCCAGCTTTGAGCGCACGCTGGTGAGCGGCAACTCGGCGTTCGATCGCTACCAGTTCAGCGGCGATAAAACGGCAATGAGTCCGGCGGCGATACGCGGTTTGGCGATCTTCACGGATAAGCAGCGTGGCAACTGCTCAACGTGTCACACGATTGAAAAAACCTACGCGCTGTTCACTGACGGGAAATTTCATAATCTGGGCGAGGGCATGAACTCGGAGGGTGAGTTGACGGATATGGGCCGCTACACTCAAACCCACGTAGAGGCCGACCGCGGCGCATTCCGCACTCCCACCCTGCGCAATGTCGCGAAGACTGCGCCGTACATGCACGACGGAAGCAAGAAGACCCTGAAGGAAGTGGTGGATTTCTACGTGGGCGGCGGCAATTCGAATCCGCAGTTGGACAAAGAGATTAAAGAACTGAAGCTGAGCGGACAGGAGCGCGAAGATCTGGTTGCGTTTTTAGAAGCTTTGACCTGCGAACCGCCGAAGAACGCTGCTCCTCCCAAGTCGGAATAATATGAACAAAAGTCTGTGGGGCACAAGCTTGGCCATAGTCGCCACGGCTGCGCTCGCCGGCTGCAATTCCACGCCGCCGGCGGCGAAAAAAGAGGAGTCCAAAGCCGCGCCGGTGTATTTCAAAGTCGATCCGGCTACCGCGGGCTCCGTCTCGGGAAAGGTCACATACAAGGGAAAAATCCCGCCCCACAAAGTGGTCGATATGTCGGAAGATCCGCAGTGCTCCGCGATTCACAAGCACTCACCGGTTCATGACGATGCGATTTCAGCGGCGCGCGACGGATCGCTGGCGAACGTTTTTATTTACGTGAAGGCTGGCCTGGAGGGCAAGAAATTTGAGCCGCCGCCGCAGCCAGCCACGATCGACCAAAAGGGCTGCTGGTTCATCCCGCGCGTGGTGGGCATACAAACCGCGCAGACGCTGGATGTGGTGAATTCCGATCCCGTGACGCACAACATCCACCCGCGCCCACACCTGAATCGTGAATGGAATCAGAGTCAGGATCCGGGAGCAGCGCCGTTGACGCGCCACTTCGTCGCGCCCGAGGTGATGATTCGCGTGAAGTGCAACATCCATTCGTGGATGCACTCGTGGATCGGAGTGGTGGATAATCCTTACTTTGCAGTAACGGGCGCGGACGGCAAATTTGACTTGAGCAATCTTCCGCCGGGAAACTACACGATCGAAGCCTGGCAAGAGGAATTGGGAACATCGCAGCAGCAGGTGACGGTAACGCCGCAATCGAAGAGCGAAATTCAATTCACGTTCCAGGGAGAAACGAAATGAAAGTAGCCGTGATGGGCGCAGTCGCGTTGGCCGCACTGCTGGCGGGATGTTCTTCGAACGGGCCGGAACAGGCGTCGAAAGCGCCCGAATCCGCTCCAGCCGCAGCGCCTGCGCTGCCGAGCGGACCCAAGGCGTACATCAGCAACGAAACGTCGGGAGAGATGACCATCATCGATCTGACGAAGCAGGAAGCCGTTGCGACCGTGGCCCTGGGCACGCGGCCACGCGGCATACATGCCAGCCCAGACAAGCAGACGATTTACGTTGCGCTGAGCGGCACCCCGCCCGCGCCCCCGGGAGTGGATGAAAGCACGCTGCCGCCGGCCGATCACAGCAAAGACGGCATCGGCGTTTGGGACGTGAAGCAGAACAAGATGGTGCGGACGCTGCAGGGCGGCTCGGATCCAGAAAATTTCACCGTCAGCAACGACGGCAAGACGATCTACGTGTCGAATGAAGATGCCTCCGGCGTGAGCTTTATCGACGTTGCGTCGGGAAAGGTGACCAACACCATCAAGACCGGTGACGAACCCGAAGGCGTATCGCTGACGCCCGATGGGTCACGAGTTTATTCGACCTCGGAAGACGACGGCACACTTTCGGTGATCGACCCCGTAAGCGCCAAGCTCATCAAGACGTTCAAAGTGGGCCACCGGCCGCGCAGTATCGTGTTTATGCCCGACGGTAAGCACGGTTACTGTAATGCGGAAAACGATGGCGACATCCTCTACTTCGACGCGACGAAGAATCAGGTGATCAAGCCGATTCCGTTGGGCAAGCCGGGCGAGATTAAGCCGATGGGCCTTGTGTTCTCGCCCGATCACTCCAAGCTGTACGTCAGCACGGGCCGCGGTCGCAAGGTATTTGTAGTGGACACCGCGACCAATAAGCCGGTTGGTTCGTTTGAAGTGGGCCAGCGGCCATGGGGCATGGGAATTACGTCCGATGGTAAGACGCTCGTGACAGCGAACGGGCCTTCCGGCGATGTTTCGATCGTGGATCTCGGCACGCAAACGGTCACGAAGAAGATTAAAGCGGGCGGCGGCCCCTGGGGCGTGCAGATTATAGAGTAAGTCCGGACTTACTCCGGAGCGTGGCGTTTGATTACTCGCAAAGGCAGAAAAACGTTGCGTTCCGCTTCAGAGTTCCGGCGTACAATGGCCTCAATCACACGCGGTTCAGGTGGTCCATGCTCCGCATCTCGCATTGTGCGGTGGGCCGGAAAACAAAGAGGATACTGTCATGGTGCTTAGCAGACGGGATTTCGGAAAAGCGGCGGTCGCCGCGGCGGGAGTGACGCGCGCATGGGCGGCGATCAACTCCAAGTTTGACGGCGTGCAGATCGGCGCCATCACCTACAGCTTCAATTCCATTGCGCGTGACCCCGAGGCCATCATAAAAGCGATGGTTGACATTGGACTGGGCGAGGCCGAGCTTATGTCCAACCATTGCGAGGCGCTGGCCGGCATGCCCGCGATGCCGAACTTCGGACGTGGTGGTGGCGCGGGTCGCGGTCGGGGTCAGGGACGTGGCGCAGATGCAACTGCGGCGCCTCCAAACGCGCAGGCAGCCGCGGGCGGTCCTCCACAGGGACGTGGACCTCGAGGCGGCGGTCGCGCGCCGTTGACTCCGGAGCAGCAGGAAGAGATGAACCAAGCGCGCGAGGGCGCAGCCAAGTGGAGAACCTCCGCAACCCCGGCCACCTGGAAAGGCGTGCGCAAGAAGTTCAACGACGCGGGCATTCAGGTTGCCCTGCTTTGCTACAACATGAACGACAACATGAAAGATGAGGACATCGAATACGGCTTTTCGATGGCCGAGGGCTTAGGCGTCAAGGCGATCTCCACCAGCACCACGCTCACCATGGCGAAGCGGATCGCGCCGCTCGCCGACAAGCACAAAATGATGGTCGGATACCACGGTCACGATCAAACCAGCGATCCCAATCAGACCGCGACGCTCGAAAGCTATGACACGCTGATGGCGTACGGCAAATACAACGGCATTAACCTGGACATTGGCCACTTCACGGCAGCCAACTATGATGCGGTCGCCTTCATCAAACAGCATCACGACAAGATCACCAACCTGCATTTGAAAGATCGCAAGAAGGACCACGGTTCCAATGTTCCGTGGGGACAGGGCGATACGCCCATTCGCGACGTGCTGCAACTCGTAAAAAAGGAAAAGTACGCCTTCCCGGCGAACATCGAGATGGAGTATCCGATTCCGGAGGGTTCCGATATCGTAGCCGAAATGAAGAAGTGCCTCGCTTATTGCAAGGACGCGCTGGCGTAGAATGCATGATTGGGCGCGTGGACGCCAAAGGATTTTGGGGAGAATCGATTGTTGAGCAGAATTATTTTCGGGGCCGCCGCGCTGGCGCTTGCGCTTTCGGCCCAGCAGGCGCCGCCTGCTACGGGAACACAGACACAAAATCAAACGCCGCCCGCGGGCGGCCGGGGACGTGGAGGCGCCGCGCCTCAGGGGGGCGGCGGAGGGGGCGGGTTCGCCAATGCGTTTCCGCAACACGAGCAGGCCGACCCGGCGCAGATCGAACGCGGCAAGGCGCTTTACGGCGTGCATTGCACGTTCTGTCACGGCTCTGACGTACGTGGCGGCGAAGGCGGCCCGAACCTGTTGCGATCGCAACTGGTGTTGAGCGACAAGGCGGGAGAGGCGATCGCTCCGGTCGTTTTGAACGGACGCCCGGATGCCGGCATGCCGAAATTCAATCTGACCAACGAACAGATCTCTGACATCGCCGCGTTCATTCACAGCTTCCGCGTGGCCGGCTATGATGCCTCGCGCGAACGGCCTATCAGCATTCTTGTGGGCGACGCACAAGCAGGGGAAGCCTACTTCAAGACCAAGTGTGCGTCGTGCCATTCGCCCACGGGCGATCTGAAAGGATTCGCGAGCAAGATCACCGAACCGCGCGCGCTGCAACAGGCTTGGATGATGCCGGGCGGCGGGGGACGGGGTGGCCGTGGTGGTGGCGGCGGAAGCGCAGTTCCACCGACGACCGTGACCGTGACGATGCCGAACGGCCAAAAGATGGAAGGCCGCTTGTTGCGCATCGATGATTTTCTGGTGACGTTAAGCGATGCTAACGGTATTGAGCATTCTATTCGCCGCGACGGCAACGTTCCCAAAGTAGAGGTGCACGATCCGCTCGAGCCGCATCGTGAACTGCTGCGCGTCTACACCGACAAGAATATTCACGACCTAACTGCTTATCTGGTGACCTTGAAATGATTTCGACCAAAATTCTCCTGCGTGTTGCGATTGGCTTGGCTCCGGTTCTTCTGGCGGCCCAGGGCCTGGACCCAACGCTGATCAACAAGCCGCTGAAGGAAGATTGGCCGACGTACAACGGCGACTATTCCGGTAAGCGCTACAGCGCGCTGACGCTGATCAATCAATCGAACGTTTCCCATTTGACGCTCGCCTGGGTGGCCCGCGTGACTGCGGGGTCGGGCGGCGGAGGTGGAGGCCGCGGGGGTGGCGGCGCGCCCACCATCGTTGGCGGCGAAGGCAACGACACCGGGGCGACGGGTGCGAATATCCGCGCGTCAATCCTGGAAGTGAACAGCAAGCTGTACTTTGCGACGCCCGACAACGCCTGGGCTATGGACGCGCGTGACGGCCGCATCCTGTGGCACTACTTCTGGAAGACCAAGGGTGGCACCCACATCGGCAATCGCGGGCTGGGCATGTGGCACAACTGGCTCTACATGGAAACGCCCGACGATTACCTCGTCTGCCTGGACGCCACCACCGGCAAAGAGCGATGGCACGTGGAGATCTCGGACTTCAACCAACAGTATTTCTCCACTATGGCGCCGATCGTTGTCGGCAACCACATCCTGGTGGGTACCGGTGACGATTTGGATGCGCCCGGATTCCTGCAATCGCGCGATCCCGAAACCGGCGCTTTGCAGTGGAAGTGGTTTTCCACGCCGCAGCAGAAGGGCGATGCCGGTCTGGATACTTGGGGCAGCCTGGACGCCGCCCGTCACGGCGGTGGGCAGATCTGGATCCCGGGCGCTTACGATCCCGATACGCATCTGTACATCACCGGCACGGGTAATCCAACGCCGGCGTACACGTCGCAATCGCGCGGACCGGGCGACAACCTTTACACCTGTTCGCTGGTGGCGATCAACGTAGAGACCGGCAAGATGCAGTGGCACTTCCAGACTTCACCGCATGACACGCACGACTGGGATTCCACGGAGACGCCCATCATTGCGAACGTCACGATAGACGGCAAGCCGCGGAAAGTCGTGATGCACGCCAGCCGCAACGGCTATTACTTCACCCTGGACGCGCTCACCGGGCAGCATATCGTTACGTCGAAATTTTCGGATACAGTGAATTGGGCCAAGGGCATCGATAAGCGGGGCGAGCCCGAACGCGACCCGGCAAAGGATTTCGATATCGCTGGGGCGCTGGTTTCGCCCGCGAATGGCGGCGTCACCAATTGGCCGCCTCCCGCTTTCAGTCCCGACGCCGGCCTCTTCTATGTTCCCCAGACCGACAGCTATGCAATGTACTACTTGACCGAGACCGACCCTCGCGGCGCAATGGGCCTGGGCGGAAAGGACGAAGTGGGTCTGGGGTCGCTGGGCAATTACTTGACGGCGATCGATTACAAGACTGGCAAGATCGCGTGGCGCCACAAGTATCCCGGAAACGGTGGTATGAACGGCATGCTGACGACTGCGGGGAAACTGCTGTTCGCGGGCGACACGGCGGGGAATCTGGTGGCATACGATCCTGCCGATGGAAAGATCCTCTGGCACACGCGCCTCGGATCGGTTTCGAACGCGCCGGAAACGTACCTGCTGGATGGACACCAGTACATTCTGATAGCTGCGGGCGACACGCTGTATTCGTTCGTGTTGTATTGATCGTTCGGAGTTAGCCCGTAGAGATCAGGCCCGCCGTCAAGCTCGCGGCGGGCTTTTCTATTTTGCGTCTCGCCAGTTGTCGCCCACGCCGACATCCACTAACAGTGGCACTTTCAACTCCCGCGCGCCTTCCATTTCGCGTTTCACCAGCGCCGAAAGCTCTGCGGACTCTTCGGGCGGGCATTCGAAAACGAGTTCGTCGTGCACTTGCAGCAGCATTACGCTGCGGAAGCCGCCGCTTTGCAGGGCGCTGTCGATGCGCACCATTGCCAGCTTGATCAAATCCGCCGCCGTACCTTGAAGCGGTGAATTTACTGCCGTCCTTTCCGCAAAGCCACGCGAATTCGGGTTACGGCTGTTGATGTCGGGAATCGGGCGCTCCCGGCCGAACATTGTTCGCGTGACGCCGGTCTTGCGAACCTCAGCAATTGTGTCGTCAATAAACCGCCGCACGCCTTGATAGCGCTCGAAGTAGTTCCAGATGTACTTTTCAGCTTCTTTGCGCGGAATACCCAGTTGGGCCGCCAGACCAAACGGACTAATGCCGTAGACGATTCCGAAATTCACGGCCTTGGCGCTGCGACGCATGTCGGGCGTCACCATCGTGGGGTGCACGCCCAACACTTCGCTTGCAGTGCGCGTGTGGATGTCTTCGCCGCTACGAAAAGCCTCAAGTAGCAGCGGGTCTTCGGACATATGGGCCAGCAGTCGCAGCTCGATCTGGGAGTAATCCGCGACTAGCAGTTTCCAGCCTTCGCGCGGCACAAATGCCGCTCGAATTTCGCGCCCGAGTTCCGTGCGAATCGGGATGTTTTGCAAGTTTGGATTGGACGACGAAAGCCGGCCGGTGGCTGCGCCCGCCGCGTTGAAACTGGTGTGCAAACGGCCAGTATGGGGGTCGATCAGCGCCGGCAACGCATCCACATAAGTGCCCTTCAGTTTGGAGAGCTGGCGAAATTCGAGCACTTTGCGGACGATTTCGTAGTCGGGGGCCAGCTCTTCCAGCACGTCCGCCGCGGTCGAAATCGTCTTGCCTTTCCCGTACTTCACCGGAGCAGGCAATTTGAGATCTTCGAATAGGACGCGCCCCAGTTGCTGCGGCGAAGCAATGTTGAAGGGCTTTCCCGCCAGCGCGTGGATCTCTGACGTCAGCCGCCCGATCTCGCCGTCCATTAAGCGCGAGAGCCGCGCAAGCTCCGTCGAGTCGATGCGTACGCCTTCCCGCTCCATCCGAAGCAGCACGCGCGTCAACGGCAGTTCGATGCTCGAGTACATGTCGCGTAAGCCGCGCGATTCCACTGCCGGCGCAAGATGGCTCCAGAGTTCCAGCGTCAAATCGGCATGCTGCTCCGGCGACGCCGCGAGTTTCAGATCGAGCCGTCGCTGCGCCTGAGCTTCCAATTGGCATCCGCCCGGGTCGGCATCCAACAGGAAGGCATAGAGCATCACATCGTGATCGAAACCCGCCGCGTCGATTCCCATCCGGCTCAATTCCAGCATCGCGCTCTTCACATCACATGCGATCTTGATCGCGGAGGCGTCCTCCAGCCAAGGCTTCAGCTCGGCGAGCATCTCTCCCGATGCAGATCTGCCTTCACCCTGCTTCCACGCAAGGCCGATCGTGTCTAGCCCCAGCTCGCCTTCGGCCTTCGAAATCGAAACCGCCACCGGAACCCCCGCGGGTATTTCACCAGGCGACGTTAGCGGACGGTAATCTCGCGGCCGCGTGTCCTCGGATGGTCCTAACTCCTTCAAGAGGCTGTGAAACTCCATCTCTTTGTAGATGGCCTTCAGTAGGGAGATGTCGAATCCTCGAGCTTTCACCGCGTCGATTTCGAATGCCACCGGCACGTCAATTGCGATCGAAGCCAGGCGCTTGCTCAGTTGAATGCGTTCAACATTATTCTGCAGACTCTCGCGATACATCTTTCGCGTCACTTCCGCGGCGCGTTCGATGGCGGCGTCCACAGAGCCGAACTTTTCGATGAGGTCGCGCGCGCCTTTTTCACCGATGCCGGGCGCGCCCGGGATGTTGTCCACGGCGTCTCCCATCAGCGCCAGCAGGTCCGCAACCTGCGCAGGCAGCACGCCCATGAATTCTTTGACCCGCGCTGCGTCGTAGAGCGTGTCGTCTTTGGCCGGATTCAGCATGTAGACATGGTCATTGACGAGCTGCAGCATGTCTTTGTCGCTGGAAACGATCACTACGTCGAGTCCCAAGCCTTCCACGCGGCGGGCCAGAGTGCCTATGACGTCATCCGCCTCAAAACCGGGGTAATGCAGGATGGGGATGCGCATGGCTTCCAGGATGCGGCGGACATGTGGAATTTGATCCGCCAAGTCGGGCGGCATCTCCGTGCGATTCGCCTTGTACTCGGGAAATTCCTGGACGCGGTGGGTAGGCTCACCGCTCTCAAAGATGGCTGCGATATAGGCGGGCGAATGCTCCTTCATTAGCTTGCGCAACATGTTGTTGAAGATGTAGATGGCTTCGGTGGAAAGGCCGGTGCTGGTGCGCATGGGCGGCGCCGCCGAGCGGGCGCGGGCATGGTAAGCGCGAAAAATGAAGCCGAAGGAGTCGATTAGGAAGAAGCGCGGGCGGGCCACTCCGCCATGATAACGTCGCGCGAGGCTGCGAAATTCAGCGTGGTCTAGCCGGCGGCATACTGGTAAACCCAGGTCTATCTATGAATATTCTGGCTAGGCCCTGATTTCTTTAGCATATTTCGGTATATTAGAGTACAATCAGGTGATACGTAACGGGATGACGGGAGTTGCTGGCGACCTAAAATTTGCCTTTCGGGGCATGATGCGTAAACCCGGCTTTACGCTCATTGCCGTGCTCTCCCTTGCGTTGGGAATTGGCGCAAATACAACGATTTTTTCACTGCTGAACGGGATCTTACTACGCTCGTTGGCGGTTCAAAATCCGGACCGGTTGGTGGCGGTTTACGCCATTGATTCGCGTTCACCCGGCGACCTGCCCATTTCTTATCTAAATTACAAAGATTTGCGCGATCGCAATACCGTTTTTTCGAATCTGGCTGTTTATTCTCCTATAGCTGTCAATTTGACCGGAACGGGTGAGCCGCGACACCTGATTGCGCACATTGTTTCCGGGAATTATTTCCAGACTCTTGGAGTTATGCCTGTGGTGGGCCGCACGTTCGTGCCAGAAGAGGACGTTACACCGGGAGCGCGTGCGGTTGCCGTGATCAGCTTCGACCTGTGGAACCGGTTGTTTGCGTCCGATCCCCAAATCACCTCGCGAACGCTGTTGATCAGCGGCCGAACATTCTCGGTCATTGGGGTTGCGCCTGCCGACTTTCGAGGCATTAACGAATTGTACGGCGCGGACGTGTGGGTGCCAATGGCTATGTATCCGCAGGTATATCCGGCTCCTGCCTGGGTGAATCAGCGTCGCGCCTCGGTCTTTTCGGTGACGGGCCGCTTAAAAGCTGGCATCGACTTGGCAGAGGCGCAAGGCGTAATGCAGAGCCTTGCGGCGGAACTGGCGCGTGAATATCCTCGCGAAAATCGGCAGCGGAGCATTCGCCTCGCGCCGGTGGCGGAGGCTGCGCTCAATTCCAAGATGCGAGCCAGTTACAGCCGGACCGGGACCATTCTGCTGCTGATATCGGGCGTTGTGCTGTTGATTGCGTGCGCCAATGTCGCCAACTTACTGTTGGCGCGCGCCGCTGGTCGGACCAAAGAGATTACGGTACGGCTGGCGGTTGGCGCCACGCGTTGGGATTTGATCCGGCAGTTGCTGATGGAAAATGTCGGGCTGTCTTTGCTAGGCGGTGCGCTGGGTTTGTCGATCGCGCAATTCGCTCGCACGATGCTTTGGCCGATGCGTCCACCTGCCATGCGGTATGCATCTTTCCGTTTCGACTTGGACTTCCGTGTTCTGCTGTACACGTTTGGCGTGGCGCTGATCACCGGCATCGCTTTCGGATTACTACCGGCATTGGGCGCCTCGCGCATTGACCTTGCGACCAGTTTGAAGGAACGCTCGGGCGCTCCTCAGGCTTGGAGGGGGCGTTGGCCTCCGCGGGCGATCTTGGTGACCGTGCAGCTTGCGTTTTCGCTGGTTGCGCTCCTGGGCGCCGGCCTGTTCCTGCGCAGCGTTCATAGCGCGATGCAGATCGATCCCGGTTTCGAAGTCAGCCACCTGGGCGTGATCAGTTTCAATGTGACGGATCAAGGTTACAACGAAGCGCGGGGCAGGGAATACCGGCGCCAGTTGGTGGAGCGCGCTTCTTCCATTCCGGGAGTGGAAGCTGTGAGTCTGGCGAAAGACCTGCCTTTCGGCGTGGGCGGCACGCGCACTGTGCTGCTGCAAGGCCAAGACAACACGTTAGACGGAGCGGGACATCCTACGCTCACAAGCCTGACCTATCCCGATTATTTTAAAACCGTGCGGATTCCGTTGCTGCGCGGCCGCGACTTCACGTTGGCGGATGTCTCAAGCACACCGCGCGTGGCGATCGTCAACGACATCGCGGCAACTAATTTGTGGCCAGGCCAGGATGCTGTCGGGAAGGTGATTCAGTTTGCGGGTGAAAACATCCCTGTGCAGGTTGTCGGAGTGGTCCGCAACGCTGCCTACGCGATGCCAGGAGAGCCCCCGCAGGCGATGGTTTATCTTTCGATGCAGCAGTATTACTTCCCGTACGCCGCGCTGTATGTGCGTTCGTCGCGCGACATCACCGGAACGCTGGCTGCGGTAACACGAGAAGTTCACAATATCGATCGGAACCTCTATCTGGATCCTGAGACGGTCGAAACCAGCATGCGCAAGACGCTTTGGCAGCAGAGTCTTTCAGCGACATTGCTCAGCATCTTCGGTGGCATTGCGTTACTGCTCTCGGGAATCGGCATCTACGGCGTCATGTCGTACGGCGTCAGTCTGCGTGGGCGCGAGATCGGCGTTCGCATGGCGTTGGGCGCCCAGCCGGGAGAAGTCCGCATCATGCTGCTGCGCGAGGCCGCGCGCTTGATCCTGGTGGGAGTGTTTACCGGATTGGCCGTGGCGTTTGCCATTTCCCGAACGCTCGAGACGATGTTAGTGGGCGTCAGTTCACGTGATGTAACCACATTTCTTGTCGCCCCCGCAATTTTGGCTGTCGTAGCGGCTGCAGCGTGCTGGTTTCCGGCTTGCCGCGCGACACGCATCGACCCTTCACGGGCTTTGCGAGCCGAATAAGCGCGCCTCTGGAATTCACAATCGCTTGCGATAGTGAACACAGCGATCGACAACCTCATAACCGAGCCCCGTGTGAGCGCGCTGCGAGACTTCATTGTCAATCAGGACGTCTGAGGCCATCTCGACACAGCCCTGCGTCCGCGCCCACTCTTCGGCTGCTCGGATGAGCGCACTTCCGATACCGCGTCCACGATGCGACTCGTTAACAAACCAGCCTTCGATATAACCCACAGGTTGCGCGGGATCACACCCATCCGCATGCGAACGAAGGTCCACGTCCAAAAATCCGGTCACGACGCCGTGCTCATCAACTGACACCAGGGTGACGCCTGGCAGCGTGGAGGGTACCCATTGGACGAACGACGCGTCGACCTCTTTGAGGTGTTCCTCGAACGAACCCTCCGGCCAAAGGGCCACGCGCATTTCCGCGATTGCCAGCCGATCTTCTACTAACGCTGGACGCACGCGAGGCTGAAAGGGCCTAGTGTTCATGCTTCCGGCGCAACCCCTAACGCCCCGCCGGTTTCGCAGAGTTCCTTCCAGTTGCCCTCTTCGACCGGGATGCCATGGACGCGGCGCTCGGCCTCTCTCCGCCATTCTGGTTCGCCCGCGACTAATACTTCCTCGTAGCCGGACGCCGGCGGCGTGGATTTGATCATGCCCACCAGCTTTTCCAACCGCGCGGTGAACTCCGCCACGGGCATGAAGCGCGCTATGTCGATGGCGATGAACGTCTGGCTGGTACGCGATGGCTTGCCCGCGACGCGGATGCCGCCTACCTCATTCGCCATGGCTGAGCCGGCCAGCACCGCGCACAGGATTTCCACCATCATGCCCAGGCCGCTGCCTTTGTAACCGCCAAGCGGCATCAGCATTCCCCTGGCGGCCTCGGCGGAACTGGTGGTGGGCACGCCGTTTGCATCCAGCGCCCATCCGGCGGGGACCTGTTCACGTCCGTTCACTACTTCTTTGAAAATCCGATTCGCGGCGACTGTGGTGGTGGCCATATCGAGCAGCCATGGGCCGGGCGCGGCCATGCAAATCGGGTTTGTTCCAATGCGGCCCTGCTTGCCTTGCCATGGCGGCACCAGCGGCGAGGCATTGCAGAAAACCAGCCCGATCATGCCGTGGTCGCGAATTTTCTGCGCCCACCACGCTGCGGCCCCAAAGTGGTTGGAGTCGCGTGCCACCACCATGCCCACGCCGCCGCTCTTCGCGAGGCGCACCGCATGATCGCAGCACTGCTCCGAAATCCATTGGCCCACGCCGTTTTGCCCGTCGAACAGCAGACAGGCGCCGGATTCGGAGAGCACTACGCCGTCCGCATTCACGTCAATTTCTCCGGCGCGAATCTTGTCTACATAGCGCGGGACCAGCAGAATGCCGTGGGAGTCAACGCCGCGCAGGTTCGCGCCCACTAATGAGGCAGATGTAATTGCGGCTTTGCGGGCGGGTATTCCCACAGCGGTAAGGATTGCTTCCACGAAGCGAGTAAGCTTTTCGACCGGAATCAAAGGCATGAACTCTCAGGGTATCGCGGTGGCCTATAATCTTGCCATGCATCGAAATCCGGTACTTGTGGCTTTGCTTGCCTGTGCGGCGGCGCAGGCCACGGTTCCCACGATCGACGAATCGCTCTCGATGAAGTCGGTGGGTGGCGCGCAAATCTCGCCAGACGGACGGTTTGTAGCGTACTCGCAAACTCAGACGGATTGGGACGAGAACGATTTTGTGTCGCAAATCTGGATCGCAGTTACGGCGACCGGCGAGCGCTACCAACTTACCAGCGGAAAGAAATCCGCAGCTAGTCCTCTATGGTCGCCGGACTCGCGGAGGCTCGCGTTTATCTCCGACCGCGATGGCAAGCGGCAGATTTATCTGATTTCGCCCACGGGGGGCGAAGCGCGGCAGCTTACGACGGAAGATAACGGCGTGGGAACGATGGCCTGGTCACCGGACGGCGCGTCCATCGTATTCACATCAAGTGGTCCCGAATCGAAGGCCAAGAAGGATCGCAAGGAAAAATACGGAGACTTTGAGATTATCGGCGGCGACTATTTGTTTACGCAATTGTGGCTCGTAAAGGCGCCGGCCGATCTGCCGCAGGATCCAAAGAAGCTTCCCAAAGCGGAACAGCTTACCAAAGGCGATTTCAGCGTGAGCGGCGCCGCATGGTCTCCTGACGGAAAGAAGATCGCTTTCAGCGCAAGCCGCGATCCTGATCCGGAATCTGCCAGTACGGAGCAACTCTACGTACTCGATCTTGCCGATCGTCACGTCCGCAAGTTGGTCGACGCCAACGGACCGAACAGCAACCCGCGCTGGTCACCCGACGGAAAGCAGATCGCCTATGCCACTTATGATGGCGATGCATCGTTTTTCTATGCCAATCGCTATATCGCGGTTGTAAGTGCGGAAGGCGGCGCCTCAAAAGTACTTACTCATGCTTTTGACGAGGACGCTAATTTACTCGGATGGGCGGAAGACGGGATTTACTTTTCGGCGCTGCAAAAGACCAACGCACACGTTTACAGGATCGATCCGGGCACGGGCGCAGTGCGCCGCCTGACGGGACCGGACGCGTTTAACGCGGCTGGCGTATCGTTTACCAAGGACCATCGCACGTTTGCGGGGACGGGCGCGGCGCCGAATCGCTTCTCGGAAATCCTCGTCTCCTCCACATCGGATTTTGCGCCGCACTACCTTACTAATATTGGCGACCAATACAAAGCTTTTGGTTTGGCGCGCCGCGAAGTAGTGGAGTGGAAATCGAAGGACGGCGCGTTGGTGGAGGGCGTGCTAAGCAAGCCGGCCGATTACGATCCGTCGCGGAAATATCCGCTACTTGTTGTGATTCATGGCGGTCCAACGGGTGTGGATACGGCTGTACTTTCACCCGATCGTTACTATCCGGTGGAACGCTTTGCGGCAAAAGGCGCGCTGATTCTGCGGCCAAATTATCGCGGGTCGGCTGGCTACGGCGCCAAGTTTCGCGCGTTGAACGTCCGCAACCTGGGAATCGGCGACTACGACGACGTGATTAGCGGCGTCGATTCGCTGATCGCGAAGGGGCTTGTTGACAAAGACCGCGTGGCGGCCATGGGATGGAGCGAGGGTGGCTACATCTCGGCCTTCATTACGTGCTTCAGTGACCGGTTCAAGGCTGTCTCTGTGGGCGCGGGTATTTCGGACTGGGTCACTTACTATGTCAACACCGACATTCATCCATTCACGCGCCAATACCTGAAAGCGACCCCCTGGGATGATCCGGAGATTTATCGCAAGACGTCGCCCATTACTTATGTCGGTCGCGCCAAAACCCCGACGCTGATTCAACAGGGAGATCAGGATAAGCGTGTGCCGCCGCCGGATTCGTACGAGCTTTATCAGGCTTTGAAGGATCGCGGCGTTCCCGTGAAGCTGATTTTCTATAAGGGCTTCGGCCATCCGATCAACAAGCCGAAGCAACAGCGCGCGGTGATGGAGCACAATTACGAATGGTTCAGTAAATATATTTGGGGCGAAGATACTGCGGCTGAATCGACGAAACCGGGAGAAGAAAAATGACACGCGCTTTCGTGACTCTGAGTTTGGCAGCAGCGGTGGCGATCGCCGCGCCGGTTGACAAGCAGGATGTAGAGTATGGGCGCCCCGGCGGCCACGCGCTGCTGCTGGATCTGCACCTGCCCGACGGCGCCGGGCCGTTTCCGGCCGCCATTCTGGTGCACGGTGGCGGCTTCGATGGGGGTAGCAAGAGTACCAATTGCCGTCCCCTTTTTCAGCCGCTCGCCGATGCCGGCTTCGCCTGGTTCAGCATCGATTACCGTATGGCGCCGGAGTTCCGCTTTCCGGAAGCCAAAGAAGACATAGCGAGCGCGATCAGATGGGTGAAGGCCCACGCCCGCGAATATCAAGTGGACCCTGCGAAGATCGCCATCGTCGGCGAATCCGCGGGTGGCTTTCTGGTGAACTACGAAGGTACGCATCAAACGCCGGAAACGAAAGTGGCTGCGGTTGTGGATTTCTACGGTCCCGTGGACTACGCCAAGCTGGTGCTGGAGAGGCGCGATCACCCGGAACGCTTCAACATGAAGAGCATCAACGCGCATATGGCAAACGGCGGCAGCAGCCGATTCTTCGGCGCAGAACAGCCGGACGATGCCGGTCTGGCGAAGTTGCGTGAAGCGTCGCCCTTATTTGCAGTGCACAAAGGGATGCCTCCGTTTCTGGCCATTCACGGCACGAAAGACGATCAGGTCTCATACGATCAATCGACCGCATTCTGCGATGCGATGCACAGGGTGGCCGTCACGTGCGATCTGATCACGATGGATGGCGGCGGCCACGGAATGAGCGGCTGGAAGGCGCCTGAGATGCAGCACTACAAGGCGGACATGATCGCGTGGTTGCGCAAGACCATGAAGGTTCAGTAGCGGGTTAGAACGCGAGTCATTTCGAGCTTCACCGCAATTTCAATGAGCGCCTAGTCCATCCACCAGCATCTTGGCAACGTCGGCGATGAGAACCGAGCCCGGATTGTCCGGACTCCAGTCCGGCTTCGCGATCCCGTCGACGTAGATCGCCATCGCAATGCGGCCGGTCTTTGCGTAGACGACTCCTACGTCGGCGCGCAGCGCATCCAGAGCGCCGGTTTTATGGGCTGCCGGCGTGCCGTTCAGGCGACGCGTGATCCCGGTGTTGTCCTGGTTGCGTTTGAGCACTTTGATCATTTCTTTGGACGCATCGGCAGTCACGGCCTCCCCGCGCTCGATCTTCTCCAGCATCGCCACCATGTCGGCGGGGCTCGATTTGCCGATGCCGAACCTGGCGTTTTCGGGTATTTTGCCTGCGGCCGAGACGCCTTGAGCGGGACCCGCGCCCAGAATCTTACGCATCGAACGAGTGGTTTTGATTCCGATGCGGTCGAGATACGCATTCACCGCGTCGGCGCTGATTCGTTCCAGGACCAAATTCGTCGCGGTATTGTCGCTCAAGACGATCATCAGGTGCATGGCATCGCGCAGCGGTATTTGCACGTTGTCCGAGAACTCCGTGCCCAATACGCCGGACCCCGATACTTTCTCCCGCGGCGCAATCGTTAGCGGCTCCTCGAACTTCGCCTTCCCGTGCTCCACTGCGTCGAATACCGCCATCATGATTGCAAGTTTGATGGTGCTGGCGGTTCTAACCGGTTCGGATTCGCGGATGCCAAGCGTGGCCCCTGTGTCCAGATTCTTCGCATAAAGAGTTACCGTCGCGGGAAGTTGCGCGATCCGCTCGCGCACTGCCTTTTCGAGAGGCTGGCCCGTGGCGGTGGCCGCAATTAAGACCAGTACTGTAAGTCTCCACATGATGAAACACCATATCACCAGCGGTTCTACAATCAAAGGTGATGTATCGTGTGCTCGTCGCGTTATTTGCCGCCGCGCTTATGCCTGACTTAGCCCAGCTTCAACAAATGACCGCGCGCTTCGCGCCTGTAACTCTTCACCACGACGAAACGTCGCTCTCGCCGGGCGACCGGCAGGCGCTCGTGAAGCTCACGGAGGCCGCGCGAACGTTGAACCTCGTGTTTATGGATCAACTTTGGAGTGGAGATCGCGCGATGTACGAGCGGCTGGAGAGGGATCAGTCACCGCTCGGCAAATCGCGCCTGCATTACTTCTGGCTGAACAAGGGGCCGTGGTCCGATCTGGATGGACACACGGCGTTCATTCCCGGAGCGCCGGAACGAAAACCGCTCGGCGCGAACTTCTACCCGGAAGACATGAAGCGTGAAGAGTTCGAAACATGGGTAAAATCCCTCGGCGCGAAGGAACGCGAAGCGGCCGAAGGTTTTTTCACCGTGATTCGCCGTGGCGCAAATCATAAACTCACAGCAGTTCCTTATAGCGAAGCCTACAGCCGCGATCTGCGCCACTGCGCTGACCTGTTACGTGAAGCGGCTGGACTGACTTCGAACGCCTCGCTCAAAAAATACCTGACGCTGCGCGCCGATGCGTTCGTCTCCAACGACTACTACGCGAGCGATCTCGCGTGGATGGATCTGGACGCGCCGCTCGACATCACGATAGGTCCTTACGAGACCTACAACGACGAGCTCTTCGGGTACAAAGCCGCATTCGAGGCTTACATCACGATTCGCGATGATCGTGAAACCGATCGCCTGAAGATGTTTTCCGATCATTTGCAGGAGGTGGAGAACAACCTGCCGATCGATCCTCGTTACCGCAACCCAAAGTTGGGCGCATCCGCCCCCATCAGCGTCGTCAATGAGGTTTATGCGGCCGGCGATGGCGCCCACGGCGTTCGCACCGCGGCTTTTAACCTGCCGAACGATGAGCGCGTGATCCAGCAGAAGGGCAGCAAGCGCGTGATGCTGAAAAATATTCAGCAGGCGAAGTTCGATTTGAACTTGAAGCCGATTGCGGCGCAAGTTTTGCCTCAGAACGAACAGGGCGATCTGAGTTTCGACTACTTCTTTATGCATATTCTGGCGCATGAGCTGAGCCACGGCATCGGGCCGCATCAGATTCAGGTGAACGGGCGATCTACTTCGCCGCGCCAGGAATTGAAGGAGCTCTACAGCCCTATCGAAGAAGCAAAAGCGGATGTTACCGGGCTATTCGTGCTGCAATTCCTTTTCGACCACAAGTTAATGCCGCACGCTGCCAACGCCGAGCGCGAACTTTACTCGACGTTCCTCGCGTCGTCGTTTCGATCGCTGCGGTTTGGATTGACCGAAGCGCACGGCAAGGGAATGGCGCTGCAGTTCAACTACCTTACGGATCACGGGGCCTTTGTCGCGCGTCCAGACGGCACATTCGCTGTCGATTTCAGCAAAATCAAAGATGGCGTGCGCGCTCTCACTCACGACATCATGACTGTGGAGGCGCAGGGCGATTACGCGGGAGCCAAGCGGCTGCTGGATACATACGGGGTGATCCGGCCGCCCATGCAGCGCGCCATCGATGGCCTGAAAGCCATTCCCGTCGATATCGATCCGGTCAACGAAAACTGAATGCCGGAATTCGACATCGCCGCTTCTCCCGGCGCGCCAGCCATCGTTGTGCGCGATCTGAAAAAGGGCTACGGTCTTCAATTGGCCGTTGCCGGCGTGAACCTGGAGGTCCCGCGCGGCTCGTTTTTCGGCTTTCTGGGGCCGAATGGGGCGGGGAAGAGCACTACCATTCGGATGCTCACCGGTCTGATTCCGCCAGATTCGGGCTCGATCGAAATCCTTGGATACCAAATGCCCAAGGAGGATCTGGAGATCAAGCGCCGGATCGGTCTGGTACCCGACGAGTCAATGCTTTTCGACCGGCTGACTGGCATCGAATTCCTGGAATTCGCTGGGCGCATGTACGGCCTGCCGCGCGTTACCGCGATTGACCGCGCGCGCGACCTGATGAGCCTCTTCGAACTCGCCGACGACGGCAAGATCATCGGCGAATATTCGAAAGGTATGCGAAAGCGCGTCGCGATGGCGGCCTCGCTGATTCACCATCCGGAGCTTTTCCTGATGGATGAGCCTTTTGAAGGCGTAGACGCGGTGGGTGCGCGTCTGATGAAAGACATTTTGCAGGACCAGGTGCGCCGCGGCGCGACGATTTTCCTCACCAGTCACGTCTTAGAGGTAGTGGAGCGTTTATGCGACCGCGTCGCCATCATTGATCGCGGTAAGATTGTCACCTCCGGCTCGATGGAAGAGTTGCGCGCGAGCGGAGAATCCCTCGAAGACGCGTTCGTGCGCATCGTCGGAGCCGAACATCACCACGAACGTCTCGACTGGTTGTAGAGGCCGCCGATGATTGCCGCCATTCTGCGCGCACAATTTCTCACCATGCGTTTGGGCCGCGGCCGCCGCCGCGCACTGCGTGCCATCCCGACCATCCTCTGGTACGCATTTTGGGTTGTCGTCTCCCTGATGGCATGCATCTTAGCCAAATATGCAGAGGAGCCGATGCTGCGCCGATATCTGCCTTTGGCCTATCTCGCGGTGACGCTCTACTGGCAATTAATGCCGCTGCTGACTGCGAGCATGGGCCGGTCGCTCGACCTGAAAAAGCTGGCTATGTATCCGGTTCCACACGCGCGTCTGTTTGCTGTCGATACGCTGCTCTGCTTTACCAGCAGCATCGAAATGGCGCTCGTTATCGCAGGAGGTTCCATCGGGCTCATGATGCGTTGGGGTTTCACGGCGGCGCCGGGCGTGATACTCGCAGGCATCATTTTTCTCGCATTCAATTCCTTGCTGGCCTCGGGAACCCGCAGCATCATCGGCCGATTGATGTCGCGCCGCAGGGTTCGAGAGGTAGTGATTCTATCGACGACCTGCCTGTGGGTGGGCGCCCGATTTTTCGTGCAAATGGGGGTTCACTCCAAGTGGCTGGGTCCGTTTGCCGACGCATCGCGTGGCCGGGGTTACCCTTGGAGCGCAGCTTCGGCGCTAGCTTCCGGAAGCTTTTTTTCGTTGATCACGCTGATTCTCTGGACGCTGGTTGCGCTGGTGTTCGGGCGATGGCAGTTCGAACGCAACCTGCGCTTCGATGTCACCGCGGCGCAGGCGCAGATCCTGCGGCCGATGGACTCGCGCAGGCGAAAATGGACGGACCTCTTTTACCGCTTACCCGGCGCTCTGTGGCGCGACCCATTGGCCGCAATTCTGGAGAAAGAACTGCGGTCTCTTATCCGCACGCCGCGCTTTCGCATGGTGTTCGTAATGGGATTCACGATCGGGATCGTGACTTTGCTGCCCTTGGTGATGAGCCACGGCGCCGCGCCCAAACGGCCGTCATCGTACTTTCTGGTGATGGTTGCCATTTACGCTCTCACTTTGCTGGGCCAAGTCACCTACTGGAACAGCTTCGGCTTTGATGGTTCCGCCACGATGTTCTATTTTGCGGCGCCCCAGCCCATGATGCAGGTGTTCATCGCCAAGAACATCGCTGCGTTGATATTTGTATTTTTAGACGTGGGAATCGTGTCTGTCGTGGTCACGCTATCTCATTTGGGTGGCGGTTGGCAGCAATTCTGGGAAACGATGCTGGCGATTGGGGTTTGCTCGCTTTACCTTTTCGGGCTCGGCAATATGTCCTCGGTCAATTATCCGCGCGTGCTGAATGCGGAGCGCGTCACGCGCGGCAGCGGCTCCGGAAAAGGACAAGGGATGTTGCTTCTGCTCTATCCTGTGACGCTGCTGCCTGTGGGATTGGCGTATGTGGCGCGTTGGGCGCTCAACAGCGAAGTTGCGTTTCTGGTAGTGCTCGGATTGAGCGCCGCGATCGGCGGAGCCGTTTACTGGATCGGCCTGGACTCCGCCGTAATCGCGGCTTATCGCAAACGGGAAGAAATGCTCGGTGAACTTTCTAAAGGCGATGGCCCGGTAGCCGCCGAGTAATGTGTAACAACTCTACTGCTTCGCCTTTAAAACTTCGACCATCTCCTTTACGGAATCGGCGCTCTTCTTCAGCATGGCGCGCTCGTCATCCGTGAGCGAGACTTCATAGATCTTCTCGACCCCACCCGCACCCAGCTTCACCGGCACGCCGACATACAGGCCGTTGATGCCGTACTCGCCTTCCAGATATGCCGAGCAAGGCAGAACCTTTTTCTTGTCCTTTAGGATCGCCTCGGCCATTTCGACCGCAGAAGCCGAGGGCGCATAATACGCGCTGCCTGTCTTCAGATACTTCACAATCTCGGCGCCGCCATTGCGCGTGCGGTCGACAACCCGATCGATGGTCGCCTGGTCCATCAACTCCGTGAGCGGAATGCCCGCCACGCTGCTCAGTCGGACCACCGGCACCATCGTGTCTCCGTGTCCGCCCATCACTACGCCAATTACGTTTTCGACGGAGACCTGTAACTCCTGAGCGATAAACGTGCGGAAGCGCGCGCCGTCGAGCACGCCCGCCATTCCAACCACGCGATTCTTCGGAAATTTTGATGCCCAGAACGCGGCTTGCGTCATGACATCGAGCGGATTCGTGACCACGACGATAATGCAGTTCGGCGAATGTTTGGCGAGCTGCTCGGCTGACGTCTTCACGACGTCGTTATTTGCGATCAGAAGATCGTCGCGGCTCATTCCGGGCTTGCGCGCGAGCCCGGCGGTGATGATCGCGATATCGGAGTTAGCCGTCGGTGCGTAATCGTTCGCGCCCGTGATTGAGACATCGTAGCCCTGCACGGGCCCGGATTGGAGAATATCGAGCGCTTTGCCCTGGGGGACGCCTTCCACCACATCCACCAAAACGACGTCAGCGAGTTCCTTATCGGCGATACGCAGAGCGCAATTTGCGCCGACGTTTCCGGCGCCCACAACTGTGACTTTCTTTCGCAAGGTTGCTCCTTTGTTTGATTGAAAGTCGATTATAGCCCCGTTTATGTATGGAGCCGGGTCGTGGGCGCTTCACAGTTGTGTGACGACGACGTAACCGTGTGCGCCCTTGTCGACTTTGAGCGGCAGGAGACGCTCAGCTTATGCTGCGAACCTAGTGGGCTAATGCTTGGAACGGTCAGCCGAACCCGTCGAGGTCGCCATCTGATTCTTCACATCGATCTCGTTCACGACTTGCTGCACGTTCGGAACACCGGCCGCGATCTTTTCCACACGCGCCCGCATATCCGGAGTGGCCAGATCGCCCTTCAGCGTGATGACGCCGTTCGTGGTGCTGTGACGAATGCCTTTGATGTTGGATTGCGTCAAGGCCGCGTCAAGATTGGCTTCTATGCCCTTGTCCAGGTTAGAGTCGACGCTCTTGGCCTCCGACCGATAGCCTGCCGGAAGCACTGCAATCTCGTTGGCCACAACTTCGCCGGCGGCGAGCGGCTGCGCAAGCTGTGCGGCGCGGTCTTTGTCCAGCGACTGAGCAACGCTGCCACCCAACGTTACAACTCCCTTGTCGCGATCCTGAGAGACGGTAACAGAGTTCAATCCGCCCTGCTTCAATGAATTTCGGATTTGCCCTGCAACATCCGGTGCTCTATTTTGAGAACACGCAATCAAGCCTGCAAGCGCCAGACCGACCGTGAGTTTAGATGCGTTCATAAATCACCCCCGAAACCGGGCGGTGCAGTTCGCTAACCATTGGGATCGTTTCCACAGAACGTGGAAATTAATCTGCGGCCGGCAATGCCGGGCTATTTCGACCTGCGAATGTATTCCGCCAGTTCCGCCGCCTTGGTGCGCGCCTGATGCATGTAGGTTTCGTTCTTCACCACCCGGTCGAGCATCGGCAGATACTGCTCGGGCGCAACTACGCGGCCCGTCTGAAAGGATTCCTCAATCCCGTTGAGCGCCTGGTCCACGCCCAGGTGGTCGTACTTCACAGCGCGTTCGAGATCGATATTGTGGCGCGCCGATTCGGCCATGCGCTCGAACCAATTCTGCAATGCCTGCGCGGTTACATCTTCCGAGTAGTTATACTTCACTTCTGTTTTTTCGTTGCCATCGATATAGCGGAACGTCTTCGTTCCCATGAAGGCGACTTTGAGAGGCGACTCGAGCGGATGCTTGAAATCGTCCAACTTGACCGCCAGATCGTATACGGTCTTGACCTCTTCCGGGGTCAACTTAAATTTCACTGGCAGGTCGTCGTCCACGGCTTCCTGGTAGGAAGCGTCGCCGCTCTTGTCGACTACAACTTGGATGTAATCCGGCTTGCTGCCCGGAAATGCGCGCGAATAGAACAGGCGCGGCGCGTCGCCCGCCCACAAGGCGCCGGCCAAAGCAAGGATACAAAGCAGTCTCACGATGCGACCCTTCGCGCGAATCCCGCGCGGGTTGCGTGGCAGATCGCTACCGCCAAGGCATCGCTCGCATCTTCCGATTCGATCGCCGACGGCAGGCAGAGCAGCGATTGCACCATCATTTGCACCTGATGCTTTTCCGCGCGCCCATATCCCACAACGCTGATTTTCACTTCCAGCGGCGAATACTCCGCCAAGCCGATTTTTGCTTCGGCGATGGCCAACAGCGCAATCCCACGCACATGTGCAAGTTTGAGCGCTGTCTTTACGTTCACTGCGTGGAAAACGCCCTCAACCGCCGCCGATTCGGGCGCGTGCTCCTGAATTAATGCGCGCAGTCCGGTAGCGATCTCCAGCAGCCGCCGCTCAAACGGTGTTTTCGAGCTGGTGCGGATCACGCCGGCGATCAACAACCGGTGGGCAGCGCCATCGCTCTCGATGACGCCGTAGCCGGTTCGTTCGGATCCGCAGTCGATTCCAAGCACGCGCACAAGCTTACGCCAGAGCCTCCAACTCCTCTTCGTCGATATCGAAGTTGGCGTAGACGCTCTGTACGTCGTCGTGGTCTTCGAGCGCCTCGTTCAGCCTTACCATCGCGCTCGCGTTCTTGCCTTCGAGCTTCACCAGGTTCTTCGGCACCATTGCAATGGCCGCCTCTTCCGGCGTTAGGCCATTAGCTTCGAGCGCTTTCAGCACGGCCTCGTGCGCCTCCGGCGGAGAGAGAATTTCCCACTGCTCGCCATCCTGACGCAGATCTTCGCCGCCCGCATCCAGCACGATGCCCATCAGCGCGTCTTCCGAAATCTTGTCCGCGGGAACAAACATCTGGCTTTTGCGCTCGAACATCCACGCCACGCTGCCTTGTTCACCCATGTTCCCGCCGTTCTTCGAAAACGCGTGACGGATCTCGCTCACGGTGCGGTTGCGGTTGTCGGTAGCGACGTTCACCAGCACGGCGGCGCCGCCGGGCCCGTAGCCTTCGAACATCACTTCTTCGATCTGGCCGCCTTCGAGTTCGCCCGTGCCGCGCATGATGGCCTTCTTGATGTTGTCCGCAGGCATGGAGACACCCTTTGCCGCCAGGATCGCGGTGCGCAGTCGCGGGTTGCCATCCGGATCGCCGCCGTTACGCGCGGCGATCGTGATTTCTTTGATCAGCCGTGTGAATGCTTTCCCGCGCTTGGCGTCGAGAGCGGCTTTTTTGTGCTTAATCGTGGCCCATTTAGAGTGGCCTGACATGTGAACCTCGCAGGTAGGCCCGGCCGGCGGCCGGGAGAGAACATTTTCAACTGAATTCTACCTCCAGAGAATAGCAAAATCAGGTGGTTGCGGTAAAGCGGGCGTGCCGTGGCAGAGATCGCCGCCCGCTTCCCAACAGTCAATTCATGCGGAAGATCACCGCGACCGGCGCCACGATCTCCACGCTCGCGCCATTCAGAATCGGCGGCTTGTAGACCCACTGCCGGACCGCTTGGATCGCTGCCTCCCGCAGCAACGGGTGCCCGCTCAGTACGCGCAGCTCGCGTATGCGTCCATCGGTCCCGATTACCGCCTGCAGTTCGACTGTCCCGCTGATGCGGGCGCTCTTCGCGATCGGCGGATACACGGGATCCACCCGGTGCACCAGCCGGCCTGGCTCCAGGTTGCTCACGTGGACGCGTTTTACCTCCCCGGCAGCGGGTTTCGCCGGCGCCGCTGCGGTGGAAGGCTTCGCCACGGTGGGTGTTGTGCTGAGCAGATGATCCAAAAGTCCGATGCTTCCCGCCGTCGCCGCTCCCGACGCGGGGATGCCGCCAACCACTCCAACGTCCGGCTGCACTTCATCCGCAATCATCTTGGCGCTCGGAGGAATGCGGGAGGGTATCAGGACTGACGGATCAAATAGCGGTCGCGCGCTCTGCGGCTGCCGGGGTCTCACAGCGAATGTTTTGTCTGGCGGCACAGGTCGGGGCGGCGGCGGCTGCGAAATCGCCAATGCAAAACGAGGTTGCGGCAATACCTGCGGCCAGACAAGCGGTGCGATCACAAGCAGGCAAGCCAATGCAGCCTGCCCGGCAAAACCGGCTCCGGTTGCGAATGCGCGTCGAGTTCCATACGAGTTTTCGAGTACGGATTGTTCAAACATCTCATCTCCTCTGGTTACTCGCGCGCTTATGTACTCAGACTCCAGCCCGTTGTGCAAAGTTCCGGCATGATAGAAGCATGCAACTTCCGCTTGAGGTTCGACGGCGCATCGAAGAACGGGCGGCAGATGTGCCGTTTGCGGATCTCAAACGCGCCGCGGCGGCTATGTCGGACGCTTATCGCGATGGCCGCCCGATCACCATAACTCCCGAAGCTTACTTAGTAACTCGCATGCCGGCCACTTATGCGGCCACTTACTCCGCACTGCGTGAGTTTCCGCTCGATTCCATCAACATCAATTCGGTTCTTGACGTCGGAGCCGGTACGGGCGCCGCTTCGCTTGCAGTGCGCTCCCTTTTGCCGCGGGCCGCAATCACGATGTTGGAACGTGATGTCTCTTTGGCGAAGGAGGCGCGGGCGTTGATCCCCGAGGCGGAACTCATCACTGCCGACGCCGCCCGGATCGAGCGCTTCCCCGAGCGCGACCTCGTCATCGCCGCCTATTCCATAGGTGAAATCGGCGCCGCTGCCGTCGATCGCCTGTGGCAAGCCGCGCGCACTGGTTTAATCATTATCGAGCCCGGCACGCCCAGAAGCTTCGCGCTCGTGCGCGCCGTTCGCGATCAATTACTGGCCGCCGGCGCGCATATGGCGGCGCCGTGTCCCGGCGCCATGCCGTGCCCCGTGTCTGGCGATGATTGGTGTCATTTCGCCGCGCGCGTCGAGCGCTCTTCGCTGCATCGCCGCATCAAGGATGGAGACCTCGGCTATGAAGACGAGAAATTCAGCTTTGTTGGCTTCGTTCGTCAGCCTGTGGCGCTTCCAGCAGCGCGAATCGTGCGCCGTCCTCATCATCACGCAGGCTGGATCGAGCTCGAAGCGTGCACGCCGGCGGGGCTCGAAACACAGCGCGTCACCAAGCGCGATCGAGACAAATTCCGTCAGGCGCGCCACGCGTTGTGGGGCGGCGCGCTCCGCGAGTAAGCCCGCGTTTTATCATGAATGCGATGCTTACCCGCGAACAAGCTTGGGAGTTGCTCTGCGAATTCACGAAATCGGAGGGTCTGCGCAAACACGCGCTGGCCGTTGAAACCTGCGTCGCCGCCTACGCGCGTAAACGGGGCGAAGACGAGCCCAAATGGGCGCTCACCGCGCTGTTGCACGATTTCGACTGGGAGATTCACCCCACGCTCGAAGAGCATCCGCAAAAAGGCGAAGCCATTCTGGCCGAGCGGGGCGTGGAAGAAGAAATTCGCCGCGCCATTCTCTCTCACGCCAACCACACAGACGTTCCGCGTGTCAGCCCACTCGAAAAAACGCTCTACGCCTGCGACGAATTGGCTGGATTTATCACAGCAATTTCGTACGTGAAGCCGCATCGCAGCGTTTTCGAGGTCGACACCGCCTCGGTCAAGAAAAAGATGAAGGACAAAGCCTTCGCGCGTTCGGTAAACCGTCAGGACATCGTGGAAGGCGCGCAGGAACTGGGAATTCCGCTTGAGGAGCACATTGAGTTCTGCATCAAGGCGATGCAGGATCGCGCCGAAGAATTAGGCCTCAAGGGCGCGATGGATGCGGGTGCGTAGCCACCGGTTCGCCGGCTCCTCGACGCAGCAATAGACCAGCACGGAAAGGCCAACCACAATCGATAGATAGACTACGGCCGAGAATCCGTGCGACCACCGCAAATACCACCACAGCAGCGGCACGTGCAGAATGTACATCGCATAGCTCGATTTGCCTAAGTAGACGACCACCGGGGACGAAAGCGCCTGCGCGATTGCGCCACCGCCCAACGCCAGTCCGATCAGTAGCAGAGCATTAATCGGCCGGAGCGCGGTGTTGAGATCCACGAATGAAGGAAGCGCTGCCGGAAACGCGATCAGCGCCGCGGCGATGGCAAATCCGGGAACATACAGCCACGCGCCCGCAGGCGGTTTCCTGACTTCCAACAAACCAAACGCGCAGGCCGCCGCGATTCCCATCAGAAAATCCGAAAGGTGTACCAGGGGCTTGATATCGTCCGAAACACCGAAGCGCCACATCACACGCGTCAGGCAGCAGGCAAATGCCGCGATCGCGACGGTGTTGAACCAGTTCGCGCGCTGGATCCAAACCGCAGCCAACGGGAACGCCAGGTAGAAAAACAGTTCGCACGAGAGCGACCACGCGGGCGTGTTCCAACTCACCGGCAAATGCCCCAGCCAGCCCTGCAACAAGAACCCGTGCACCGCCACCAGGTGAGTCTTTCCCGGCGTTCGATCTTCTGCGATAAACGGCGCCACCACCAGAAGGCTCAGCGCGTACACCGGATAAATTCGCGCCAGTCGTCCGGCGCCGTAGCGCACCACGTTGCGGCCCGTCCATTCGGTCTTCGCATAACTGCGCGCTAATACGAATCCCGACAGCACGAAAAACGTGGTCACCGCCAGATATCCTCCACGGATCAATGCATACGCGAACGGCGGTAGCACGTGCATCTGCCCGTCCAACTCGGCGCCAGGCCCCGTCAGGTGATGCAGGATCACCCACAGCGCCAGCACGAAGCGCAAACCGGTGAGCGCCGGCAAATGTTCGCGCGCGTTAGCCACCTTGGGCATCCGGTTTGCCCGTACCGGCCCGGTCGTTCGCGTCCGTCGAAACCGTGTCCGCCAAGTCCACTTGATCCTCCGTCGCTCCTACGCTCGGGTCGGTCGATCGTGGAGCCTCCGTTTTTCCCGGCCGGTATCCTTCCGGGTAACGCTCGACGACAAGCGTGAAGTTCGCCACCATCCCCGCGATGGTCGCCACAGCCGCCACCACCGGCGCGGCAATCACGCCCACCGTTGCAACGGTCAAGGGAATCTCCATGAACGTGTGTCCGTGCTCATCCTTCACGATGATGCGCCGTACGTTGCCTTCGTGAATGAGATCTTTGATCTTCGATGAAAGATCCTTCCCGTGCACTTTGAACTGCTCAAACAAGCTGTCCAGTCGATTCATACTTGTATTATCTCGTGTTGGGCGCCCCAGCCAAATCGTTTACCCTTTTCTCCTTGACAGCTTAGGAAACGCGGCATATTCTCCTAAATAGCTGAGGAGAGCCATGCCGCCGTCCGCCGATCTTTTGCCGGGAACGCTCGATTTGTTAATTTTGAAAGCCGTCTCACTCGGTCCCGCACACGGTTACGGCGTGCTCCTGCGTATCGGCCAGATCTCGGGGGGCGCCCTCGAAATCGAACAGGGCGCGCTCTACCCCGCGCTTTTTCGCTTGGAACGTCAGGCGCTGCTTTCAGCGGAGTGGGGAGTATCCGAAAACAACCGTCGCGCCAAGTTCTATTCGCTCACTGCCGCCGGCAGAAAGCGCCTCCGCCAGGAAACCGCCGGTTGGGAGCGATTAGTCAACGCTATGGGGTGCGCGCTCAAGACGCGTCCGAAGGAGGTTTAACGTGCTGCGGCCTTTGCGCAATGTGTGGCGGGCGCTACGCCACAGGACCCAATGGGAAACCGATCTCGATGATGAACTGCGCTCCCATGTCGAACACCGCACGATGGATTTGATGCGCGCCGGCGTGTCGCCGCAAGAGGCCGAGCGCCGTGCCCGTCTCGAATTCGGCTCACGCGACGCCTACAAAGACGAATGCCGCCATTCCTATGGCTTGCAGTGGTTCGAAGGCATATGGCAAGACGTGCGCTATGCCCTTCGCGCGCTTCGCCGCTCGCCTGGTTTCACGGCTGTGGCTGTGCTATCGCTCGCGCTTGGCGTAGGCGCGAACACGGCGGTCTTCGGCGTTATCGACGCCTTAGTGCTTCGCCCGCTGCCCGTCAAATCGCCGGAGCGCCTGACCTTTGTAGAGCCCACCACGCACTCCTATCCCGCTTATCGCGACCTTCGTGACCGCAACACCACCTTTAGCCAACTCTTCGCCTACCGTGCCTCTCCGATCGGGCTGGGGGCCGATGAATCCACGGCGCGCGTTTGGGGCTACCTCGCCAGCGGCAATTACTTCGACGCGTTGGGCATTCAGCCGTTCATCGGACGCCTTTTCCATCCCGCGGACGATGCCGCGCCCGGCGCTTCACCCATTGCGGTTCTGAGCTACGAGTGCTGGCGCAGCCGCTTTAACGCGGACCCCTCCATTACGGGACGCGAAATCCGGCTGAACAACCATCCGTACTCGATCATCGGCGTCGCGCCCATCGGTTTCCACGGTGTCGAGAATATCTATTTCCCAGACGTGTGGGTTCCCATGTCCATGCAGGCCGAGATCGAAGAGCGTCCATGGCTGGAGGAGCGTTCCACGAAAGACTGCGAAGTCGCGGGCCGTTTGAAACCGGGCGTCACGCCATTGCAAGCCGAAGCCAATCTCCGCGCCATCGCTTCGGACGTCGCGCGCCAGTATCCTCAAACGGAATCCGGCGTCGATGTTCGCCTCACCAAATTGGGCCTCCTGGGACAAACGTTGCGCCGCCCGCTCGAAGCCTTCTCGTTGGGTGTCATTCTGTTGTCCGCGTTGGTGTTCCTGGCGGCGTGCGCGAATCTCGCCAGCTTAGTCGCAGCCCGTGCTGCCGACCGCGGCTTTGAACTCGCCATTCGCGTCTCGATCGGTGCGGCCCGCAGCCGCATCGTCCGGCAGCTTGCCACCGAGGCTTGCGTCATCGCACTCGCCGGCGGTGTTGCTGGCTGCCTGCTGGCAGATTTCATTTTGCGGGCCTTGGGCAGCATTGCGTCCGAAGAGATTCCCATCCGCGTAGACACTCACCTCAATCTCATCGTCTTGCTGTTCGCATTCGCGGCAGTTACAATCGCGGCGCTGCTGTTCGGAATCGCGCCCGTTCGTCAGGCGTTTGCCGCCAGTCCCAGCGGAACTCTGCGCGCCGGATCGCAAGGCGCCGGGCTGCTTCGCGCGCACCGCTGGCCTGTTCGCGAAATCCTGCTTTCCGCGCAAGTCGCTCTCTGCTGCGTGTTGGTCACCGCCTGCTTCGTGTCTGTGCAAGGCGCGCGCCGCGCGTTTCAGATGCCCGTCGGAATCGATCCACAAAACGTCGCGGTGTCGGGCTTCGATCTCGGTTTAGCGCGTTATTCGCCAGCCACTGGCGAATCCTTCCAACGCCGTGCTCTCGACGCCGCATCGCGCATCCCTGGCGTTACCGCCGCCGCGTTCGCCGATTCCTTCCCGCTCGGCATCGATCAATCGACGAACGCCGTCTACGGTCCGCGCGAGACAGACTTTCGCTCTTCGAATGCGATCGGGACCAGCCACTACAATGTCTCGCCTGGCTTCTTCGCCGCCATCGGAACTCACCTGTTGGAAGGCCGCGATTTCGATTGGCACGACAATCGAACGACTCCGCGCGTAGCCATCGTCAATCGCGCTTTTGCGCGAAAGGTGCTGGGCTCGGAGCACGCCGCCGGCCTCTACTATTTCGGTTTCGGCGGCAAGACGATGCGTATTCAAGTGGTCGGCATGGTCGAAGACGGCAAGTACCAATCTCTTACGGAAGACCCGCGTCCCGCCCTGTTTACGCCCATGCTGCAGCAATACAACGGAACTACATATCTCTTGGCCCGTTCCGCGCGGCCCGCGCAAGCTGTCGCGCGTGAGATGGAAGCCGCTATTCGCACGCTCGATCGGCGCCTGCCGCAATATAGCGTCGGACCTTTGGCGCATCTGCTCGCCCTCGCATACTTGCAAGCGCGCGCTGCCGCCTGGTGCTTGAGCGCCTTCGGCATCCTTGCGGTTATGCTCGCGATCACCGGCATCTACGGACTCACCGCTTACACCGTCAGCCGCCGCGTGCGTGAGATCGGCATTCGCATCGCCATCGGTGCGCAGCCACGCCAGGTAATTGGCGCGGTGTTGGGGCGTATGGGCGTGATTGTTGGAGCCGGCGCGCTCACCGGAATCGCGGGAGGCGTCGTCAGCGCAACCATCCTTGCTCATGTAGTTGCACAGGCCGTTCCGGGAGATCCTTTGGTGCTCGGCGGCGTTGCGGCGACAATGATCTTGACCGCGCTGATATCCTGTTGGGCCCCGGCTCGCCGGGCGATTTCGATCGACCCGCTGACCGCGTTGCGCAGCGAATGAAGGGGCGTTACTCGCGGCCCTGCTGGCCTTGCTCTTCGGGTGCAGCAACCTGCGTGGGCATCGCGTCGTGCCTTGGTCCCAACCCCAGTGCGATCAGAGATAGCGAATTGATCTTGCCCGTCGCGTCCAGGTTCTGCTCCGCCTGGAACCGCTTCAGCGCTTCGATTGAATCGTTGTCCCACGCGCCCGTGGCCTGCTCCGCCTGCAAATAGCCCTTCGCTGCCAGCGCCTGCTGGATTTCGCGATAGCGGTCGGAAGTGGGTGCAAGCTGTCGTGTCCGCCATGTCGCACGCGTCACCGGAGGTGTATGTCGTTTCCGGTTTGCGGCAGTGGTCCCGGACTTGTGCGTTCCGGCCGTCCCCGTCTTAGCATTGGCGCTCGGAGTGGACTTTGCGCCGGCAGCCTTGTGCACCGTCGCCGATTTTTGCTCGGCGGTCGCTGTCTTCTTCTTAGCGGTGGGGTTTGTTGCCCCAGTTGCGGCAGCGGCAAGCATGCTTACAGCTGCGGCCATAGCCAAAAAGTTACGCATGTTGTAATCCTCGATTCTACCGCACTTGCAACAGTACGTTCATTCTTCTTCCACCAGGCTTAGGATCGTCCTCGGCGAATTTCCCTCGAAGCGGTTGTTCACAAAAATGATCAGCGTCTCTTTTTTCTCTTTCGCGCGCCCAATCAACGCTCGCATCGACGCGCGCGCCTCCGGATTCGGATCGCGAATCTCGCTGTACGGCTGAAACGTCGCCACCGCCTGCTCATAACTCCGTCCGAAGCGCAGCAGCGCCCGGCTCACCAGAAAGTCGGTCGTTTCGGAGTCGGGAATTGCCATCTGTTGTCGCAGTTCCGGCATGCGTGTCCATGCATTATACACATGCGCAACGCGATGGTTACGTAAGCAGGAAAAATAGTCCGGCGCCAGGAACTCCGCGTTGCGAATCTCCACTGCGTAACGAAAGTCCGGCGGCAGTGAGGCCAAAAACGCATCCAACCGATCCAGAAACGAAGGTAAATCTTCAAACGCGCGCTGGCTGAAGGTCCCAAATTCCAAAATCAGCAGGGCTATTCGATCTCGATACGGCATCAAAGGCCGCAGAAACATCTCCTGCATCATGCGCGCGCTCAAAAAATCGTCGTTTTCCTTGCCGGAATGCGGTCCGTAGCGCGCGTGGGCCGGATAAACCTTGCACGTAATCTGCTCCGGCACTTTAAACGCAAATTGAAAGCCCTCCGGCACTCGTCCAAATAGATCGCGCCAGAAAGCTTCGCTGGGAAATTGATAAAACGCGAAATCGCCACACACAATCGGGAAGGTCTCCGCGTATTCGCGCAGACACTCGCGCTCGAAAGCCTGCCGCGAAAACTTGCCGCGCGACAGATAACGCTCTCGCGAGTAAATCTGCCCCAGCCATCCCTCGTACTTCCAGGAACTACCCCCGATAAAAATCTTCTGCTCGGCTAGCTTACGGAGTTTTTCAGCCAACAGATCGCGATCGAAGCCGTCCGGCTCATCGAAGAGCGAACCTACCACGCCTGCGACGCCCGGAAATAGAAAGGATCCGCCCCCGCCTCGATCAATCCTGTGGGATGCAGCCGGATCAGCACAGGGGCAGTCCCACTGTCGTACCGCGACTTCACCGTTATCTTGTGCCCGCGCTTTCCCAGGTCTGCCGCCACTTCGGACGGAATCCGCTCATCCAGATAAAGCGATCCCGGCGCCATTGCGTGATTGTCGAAGCTCTTTACCAGATGCTCGGTCTGGAAACGCGGCATCTCCACCGCATTCTCGGCATTCTGACTCCACAGAATGGAATCGAACAGCACCTGTAGCAAGCCCTGGTCCTGGTCATCCCCTCCCGGTGTTGAAAGCGCCAGCAGATTTCCGTCCGGGTTCGTCACCAGCGTCGGGCTCAGCGTTACGCGCGGGCGCTTGCCTGGCGCCAATTCGTTGGGATGTCCCGGCACCAGCAAAAAGCTCTGCGCGCGCTCCGTAAGCTCAATTCCCGTATCGCCGACAATCACCGACGGCAGCCATGCGCCCGATGGCGTAATCGAGATCGCCACGCCGTTCTTGTCGACCGCGTCCACGCACGTAGTGTCCTTTGCCAGCAACGCCGGGTTCAGATCGCGATGCGGAATGTGCGCGAAAAATGGATGCTTGGGCGGATTCGGTTCCACATTTCCCGGCCGAAAATCCATTGATGCGTCATGCCCGATCTGCTTCGCCCGCTCGGCCCCGTACTCCTTCGAAAGCAACCGCTCCGCCGGGATCTTACTGAACTTAGGATCGCCATAGTAAGTATCGCGATCCGCATAAGCTAACTTCAGCGCCTCAATTACCGTATGAACATACTCCGGCGAGTTAAAACCCATGGCGCTCAAATCGAAATTACCCAGGATGTTCAGCGTTTCGATCATCGCCGGACCCTGGCTCCAAAATCCGGGCTTGTAAACCGTATATCCATGAAAGGTCGTCGAAACGGCCTCTTCGGGCGCCACGTGAAACGCCGCCATGTCCTCATACCGCATCAAGCCGCCGTTCGCCTTCATAAAGGCGTCAATCTTGTGCGCGATCTCTCCTCGATAAAAGTAGTCGCGCACCGCATCCATAGCCTTTTCACGAGACGCGCCGCCCGCCAGAGCCTTCTTCTCCACTTCCGCCATCGCGCGCAACGTACGCGCTAAGTCCGGCTGCCGGAAAATGTCGCCGGCTCTCGGCGGCTGCCCGCCTGGGAGAAAAACCTTGCGCGACGTGGGCCATTTCGCCAGCCACTGCACGTCGCTGCGAATCGTTCCGGCGCGAAATTCGTCAATCGGGAATCCATCCGCTAATTCGATCGCCGGTTCCACAGCGTCGGAGAAAGATTTCGTCCCGAAATTCTCCAGCGTCACCAGCGCCGCATCCACCATTCCCGGCACCACTGCGGAAAGCACCCCAATCACGGGCACCCAATCTTTCAATCCACCCGGCTCCGGCGGGTCTTGAATCTCGTCGTCGGTCTTCTGATGCTTGCGAAAAAAGTCGGCGGTGGCCAACTTGGGCATCGTGCCGACGCCTGCGATCGCAAACACCTTGCCTTCCTTCGTGCGCACTAAGATCGGCGCTTCTCCTCCCACTCCGAAATGCGAAAACTCAGTCACCGATGCGGCCAACATCGCCGCGATACCCGCATCCACCGCATTGCCTCCGGCATAAAACATCCGCATGCCGGCCTCAGTGGCATACTCCGTACCGCCCGCCACCGCGCCGCGCGTCCCGCGCGAAGGAAACCGGACGGGCCGCTGACCACGCTGCGCAAAAGCCAACAACGCCACTGCCGCGGTCAGGAGTAGAATTCGGAGTTTCATAGGATGCCTTTAGTATAATTTGGTCATCTCCGTGGATAGAGCGCAAGAAGAGCCGGCGGCCGAAAGCACTCCCGCTTCGCACGACGAGCCGATGCTGTATTGCCCCGTCTGTTCCATGCGCCTCACCCCGCGCAAGTGCAAGTTGCTGTGCGAACGCTGCGGCTATTACATGAGCTGCGCAGATTACTACTAACGAGAAAATCATGACCGTAAAAGCTCCCAAGCGGCTGTTGTTCGGCCCCGGGCCTAGTCCCGTGGCGCCTCGAGTTTATGAAGCCATGCAGCAGAACGTGGTCGGCCATCTCGATCCGTTTTTCCTGCAGACTGCGCGCGAAGTTCGCACCCTTTTGGGCCCCGTCTTCTCCACTTCCAATGAGTTCAACCTGGCGCTTTCTGGAACTGGCAGCTCCGGCATGGAGGCGGCTGTCGCCAACTTCACCGAACCCGGAACCAAATTCGCGCTGCTCACCAACGGCTTCTTCGGCGATCGCATCGGCGAGATCGCCGGCCGTCAGGGCGGGGAACTCGTGACGCTGAAGAAGCCCTGGGGCGAGCCCTTCGACCCGCAGGAGGCGCGCGAATTCATCCGCCGCGAGCGTCCGCAGATCGTCGCCTTCGTTCAGGCCGAAACCTCCACCGGCATGTTCAACCACGCGAAGCCCATCTGCGAAGCCGCACACGAAGTGGACGCGCTCACCATCGCCGATTGCGTCACCTCGTTGGGCGGCATGCCCGTCAAAGTGGATGAAAACGGCATCGACATCGCGTATAGCTGTACGCAGAAAGGTCTCGGCTGCCCTCCGGGTCTCGCGCCCATCACCGTTTCGCCGCGCGCGCTGGATCGCCTGAAGCATCGCCACAAGCCCGTACAGTCGTGGTATCTCGATCTGCTTCTGATCGATGCGTTTTATAGCGGTGGCAAATACCACCACACCGCATCGGCCACAATGTTCTATGCTCTGCGCGAAGCTCTCGCAATCGTCGAAGAAGAAGGCGTCGAAAAACGTTGGGAGCGTCACCAGCGCAATCACCGGGCGTTCGTTGAAGGCATCGAAGCCATGGGCCTGCAGATGTTCGTCCCCGATCCCGCCAATCGGCTTTGGACGCTCAACACGCCGCGCGTTCCCGATGGCATCGACGATGCCAAGGTTCGCAAATACCTGCTGGAGGAGCGAGGCATGGAGATCTCCGGTGGTTTCGGCCCCCTGGCAGGCAAGGTGTTCCGCATCGGGCTGATGGGCTACGGCTCACAGGCGGAGAACGTCGGGCTGGTCCTCGATGCGCTAAAAGACGCGCTCAAGCAGCAGGGCTATAAGTCGTAAAGCCGCCTCCACAACATCCCGCTCGGCGATCGTCTGCATGATATCCAGTTAACGGTCTACCCCGGCTACACCGTGCATTTTCCGCACTGTTGACAGGCATAACCGTCAGTGCTATTTTTCTAGCATATGCTGGAAAAATAGCATATGGCGGTGATTCCTTATGCCTGATGATAATCTCTCGCGCCTGCTCCTCACCGAAACCGGCGAGTCCTTCTACAAATCGCTTTGGCGCAGTCTGAAAGAGCTGGTTCATCCAGCCACGCTTCCTCCCCTCGAAGTAACCTCGAAACCTGTCGTCGTGCAGGACATCTGGGGCCTCTACGGTCGGCAGAAAAAATCCTTCCTATTCTCCACCGGCTTCCAAGTCGCGGCCGTTGTCCTCATCTTCACGGCGCTCTCATCGAAAACCGTCCAGAAACAAATCCAACAAGTCGTCCCGCTGATATTGCCCGACGCTGCCCCGCCCCCTAAACCGGTCACGCGCGCCAGCGGCGGTGGTGGCGGCGGCGATCGCTCTCCGCTGCCTGCCAGCAAGGGCCGTCTCCCCAAGCCCGCGCCGCGCCAGTTCGTTCCGCCTACGGCAGTCCTCAACAACCCCCAGCCGAAACTCGCCATGGAGGCCTCCATTCTTGCGCCACCCGATGCCAATCTGCCCAACGTCAACCTACCGAACTACGGCGACCCGCTCGGCCACCTGGGCCCTCCATCCAACGGAACCGGTTCCGGTGGCGGCATCGGCTCCGGTAAAGGAGGCGGCGTCGGTTCCGGCACTGGGGGTGGCGCCGGTCCGGGCGATGGCGGCGGTATCGTCTACAATCCCGGCAAAGGCGGCGTCACCCAACCCCAACTCATCCATCAGGAGGAGCCCGAATTCTCCGACGAAGCCCGCAAAGCCCGCTTCCAGGGCGTCGTCGTAGTTGCCATCGAAGTCGACGAACACGGTCGCGTGGTTCACCCGCACGTCGTGCACAGCGCCGGCCTGGGCCTGGACGAGAAAGCCATCGAAGCCGCGCTTAAATGGACCTTCCTCCCCGGCACGCTCAACGGCAAACCCGTGGTTACCCGGGCCTCTATCACCATGTCCTTTCATCTGCTCTAATGTTGTGAGCATGATTCGGGGCGCCGTTGTGTCGTGGCTGGTCGCATTAGCCTCCTTCGCGCAGTCGCCCGCGGCCTCCGACGACCCCGCCGCGCTTCGCCGTCGCGCGGGCGCCCTGGAAGCGCAAGGAAAATATGCCGAGGCCGAGCCGCTTCTCACCGAAGCTCTCGCCGCGCAGGAGCAGGCCACTTCGTCCGATGACCCAAGCCTAACTGGTCCGCTCGCCGACCTCGCGTCGCTCTACCGGGCGGAAGGCCGCCTGCCGGATGCGCAAAAGCTCTATGATCGTTCGCTCTCGATCCATCGCAAAACCGAAGGCGAAAATACTGTCGCCCAGATTCCGGATCTTAAAGCGCTAGCCGCCATCTACGCGTCCAGCAGCAAATTCTCGGAGGCCGAGATCACCTACCTGCGTGTCATCTCCGTCCGCGACAAAGCGCCCGCCCGCGACGATCTCGCACTAGCTTCCGACTGCACCGATCTCGCTAATTTTTACGTGGCGCGCAAGCGCTTTTCGGTCGCGGAACCCAATTTCCTCCGCGCCGTTTCACTCATCGAAAAGGATCTCGGCCCCGTTTCTCACTCGCTGATCGCGCCGCTTGATGGCCTCGTGGATGTCTACATCAAGCTCTACCGCTTCGCCGACGCCGAGGCCCCATTGCGCCGCGAGATCTCGATCGAAGAGACCACCTACGGCCCTTCGCATGAAAACGTCGCTACTTATCTCGACCGCCTCGCGATGCTCTACTTCATCGAGAAGCGTTACGCTGCCGCGCAGCCTCTGTACGAGCGTTCCCTGCCCATCTGGGAAGCCACCATGCATCCCGACGATCTGCCGCTTGCGCAATCGCTCGACAATCTTGCTGTCGTTTACGCCTCGCAGGAAATGTTCGCCAAAGCGGAGCCGCTCTACCGCCGTTCACTTGCCATTAAACAGAAAGCCGATGTACTCGCCCTGATCAATCTCGCGATGACGCTCGAAGGCACGGACCAAAACACGGCTGCGGAAAAGCTCTACCAGCACGCCTTAACAGTTGCGGAGCGCATTCCTTCCATCCCGCCGCCTGCCAATGTTGGCGAAGCCGACGTGCTCAAGAAAGCGCTCTCCAATTACGCGATTCTGCTACGCAAACTCAAACGCGATCCCGAAGCCGCAAAATTGGAAGCGCGCGCAGCCGCCATCAAGTAGCCACTACATCTGCAGCATCGCCGCCAGAGTCACAATTCCGCTCCACAGATTCCCCAGCCGCAGGTTCTCGTTGTCGCCGTGCTGGTTATTGTCGAAATTGACGATCGGCACGCTCACCGATGGCACATTCAACTCTCGAATAAACGCCGCGATCGGCACCGTGCCGCCCATCGTCCGAATCAAAACCGGCGGCGCGCCCCACATCTCCCGCAGCGCGCGCGTCACCGCTACTGCCTCGGGCGACTCCGGTTCCGTGCGAAACGCTTCCTCTGCCGCCTCGCTCGATCGCAGCCGAGCCAGCTTCGAAAACTGCGCCCGCTCCGCGTCCGTCGGCTCGCCCGTCACCACGTGATAGCCCTGCTTCTCGATATGTGCGCGCACCAGTTCCACCATGTGCGCCGCCGGCGTCTCCTTCACCAGCCGTATATCGATCGCCGCCGTCGCATCCGGCGGAATAATCGTGCGGTCGCCATAGCCGCTCTGCATTCCGCGAATGTTCAAGCTCGGGTACTGAATCGCTTCCTGCAAGGTCTCACCCACGGCGTCCGGACGCGCCACGCCAAACAACTTCAATAGCGCCGCTTCATCGTCGGGAACTGACTTCAAAATCTTCCGCTGCCCATCCGTGAACGGCGGAACATCGCTATAAAATCCCGTAATCGTCGTGCGTCCCTGATCGTCTTTCATCGACGCAATCAACTGGGCTAGCCGCACCGCCGGATTCGGAATCCAGTTCCCATAGTGCCCGCTGTGTAGCGCCATCTTCGGCCCGAACACCGTTAAATCGAGCGTCACAATGCCGCGCGCGCCAAACGCCAGCGTGGGCCGCCCGCTTGGGTGCACCGGCCCATCCAATACCAGCAGCAGTGAAGCCTTCAGCTTCTCGCGATATTTCGCAATTGCGCCCGGCAGGCTCGGCGAACTCGCCTCTTCCTCTCCATCGATCACGACATGCACGTTACTGTGTAACCGGCCGCCCACCGCGTCCAGCGCCGCGCAAAAAGCCTCGATCGGCGCTTTGTCGTCCGATGCCGAACGCGCATAAATGCGCCACTGATCTGGAAACTTCGTCTTCGCCGCGAAGTCCGGTATCTCTTTTGCGCCCTCCTCCATCCGCCCATCGCGCATGATCGGCGTGAACGGGCTTGCCTGCTTCCACTTCGGCGGATCCACTGGCTGTCCGTCGTAGTGAATGTAGAAAAGATTCGTTCGCGCCGCGCCTGCTACGTTTTTCTCCGCATAGACCAGCGGATTTCCGGCCGTTTCCAGCAGTTCGCTCTTCATTCCGCGCCGCTCCAGCATCGCGCGCAGGAATTCTGCATTGCGCCGGATGTTGGGCCGGTCGCCGGCCACGTTCGGAATCGCCAGCATCTCAGTAAACTCACCCATGATCTGACGCTCGTGCGACGCGGTGAACTGTTCCACTTCCACTCGCGTCACCGGCGCGCGGTTCTGCGCCCACGCGACGGCGCACGCAAGCAGCAACAAGGCAATTCGCATTACGGCTACGATACTATGGAATTCGTCTATGCAATTCCTTGCTTCCAGCCTCCTCGAACTCATCACTCAGACCTCCACCAACCTGCCTCCCGACGTGCGCGCGGCCATGTCGCTCGCCACCGACAACGAAACGCCGGGAACCCAATCCTCCCAAGCTTTCAACATCATCCTCACCAACATCGATATGGCAGCCGAAGCCGAAGGTCCCATCTGCCAGGACACCGGCATGCCGACTTTCTACGTGCACACGCCGGTCGGCGCCAACCAGATCCGCATCAAAGGCGCCATCCTTGAAGCCGTCGCCGAAGCGACGCGTCTCGGCAAGCTGCGCCCCAATTCCGTCGACTCCATCACCGGTAAGAACAGCGGCAACAACCTCGGCAGCGAGACTCCCGTCATCCACTTCGAGCAGTGGGAACAGGACGAAATCGAAGTGAAGCTGATGCTCAAGGGCGGCGGCTGCGAAAACAAAAACATCCAATACTCCGTCCCCTGCAACCTCGATCACCTCGGACGCGCCGATCGCAACCTCGAGGGTGTTCGCAAGTGCCTGCTGCACGCCGTCTGGCAAGCGCAGGGTCAGGGATGTGCGCCCGGCGCCCTCGGCGTCTGCATCGGCAGCGACCGCGCTCACGGTTACGACCTCGCCAAGCAGCAGCTTTTTCGCACGCTCGATGACGTGAACCCCAACCCGGTCCTCGCGAAACTGGAAGCCGAGGTGATGGAAGAGGCAAACCGCCTCGGAGTGGGCGCCATGGGTTTTGGCGGCAAGGTCTCGCTCATCGGTTGCAAGGTCACCGCGGCCAATCGCCTGCCCGCAAGCTTCTTCGTCTCGGTTGCCTATGAATGCTGGGCCTTCCGCCGTTTAGGCGTGCGCCTTGACGCATCTTCCGGCGCCATCACCAAGTGGCTCTATCGCGATCCATCTCGTCCCGTCGAACGCATGGCGCGCGGCGAAGGTTTCCCGCTCACCGGCCGCGAAGTTGTCCTTACGCCGCCCCTCACCGAAGCGCAAATGCGCGCGTTGAAAGTCGGCGACGTCGTGCTCATCAACGGCGAAATGTACACCGGCCGCGACAACGTCCACGCCTATCTGATGAAGAACCCGCCGCCCGTTGATCTGCACGGCGCCGCGCTCTACCACTGCGGTCCAGTCATGCTCCAACAGGGCGACAAGTGGACCGTGAAAGCCGCGGGTCCCACCACCAGCATTCGCGAGGAGCCCTACCAGGCCGACGTGATCCGCAAATACGGTGTCCGCGCCGTCATAGGCAAGGGCGGTATGGGCGCGAAAACGCTGGCAGCCCTCAAAGAATACGGCGCCGTCTACCTCAACGGCATTGGCGGTGCGGCGCAATACTATGCCCGCACCGTACAAGAGGTTCTCGACGTCAATCTTTTGGAATTCGGCATCCCCGAAGCCATGTGGCACATTCGGGTGAATGGTTTCGCCGCCATCGTTACCATGGACGCGCACGGCAACAGCCTGCACGCGGACGTCGAAAAGGCCACCGGCGAAAAGCTCGCGGAATTGCAGAACGTTTAGCCGGCCACGCGCTCACGCCATCTAATTCTCGATCGGTTTCTCTTCGATGTGATCGATCACCAGCATCGACACTGGCCGTTTTTCCGTCACCAATTTCAGGCCGATCTGCTTCTCTATCGCTTCCAGTAACGTAACCGCGCCGCTTGGGTCCGATGCCTGAGTCCCGCCTTCGCCTCCCGCGGATGCCCGGCTCGCCGCCACCAGTCCGCCGCGCCCGCCACCCCGAGTCGCGCCGGCAGGACTGAAGCTCAGGGTGAAGTCCCAGCCGCCCTCCAGATGTGTCGCGTCCACCACCGGACTATGTATGTAACCCGGTGCGATCCGCTGCAGTTGTTTGGCAAATTGAGCCATCGTGAGGTTCGTACACGTCACCAGGCGCGACAGCGCCGGATTGGTATCGCGCGGATCCTTCCCCGTCATCGAAGCCGGACCTTCCGTAAAATGCGTCCGGCTGTTTGGGTCCGCCTGCTTCATCTTTGGTTTCACCGCGATCAGTGTAAACGCGTCCATCACACGGTTTTCCATATGCGTCTTGAGTTGGAAGCGCTCCCGCAAAAGCGCTTGCAACATCACCTGCAGCATCTCATCATCGATCCTCGGCTTACCGTCTGGGCCTAACTGCAGCGCGCTCACTGGAGCCTTCGCGATGATATCGAACCGATCCCGGTTGAACCAGTCCGGCTGCCCTGAGATCGCGAAGGGCGGTAAGTTGAAGGCTTGCTGAAAGATGAACTGCATCGGCAAGCCACGTATATCCACCTGCCCGCCCGGGAGAATGTCGAAGTTCATGTTGCGCCCCTCCGGGCCGCTTAGCTTCACATCCGCCACTTCGAATTCCGTCGGAGCCGGCCCGTCATCCAGCGCTTCCACCACGCCAGGCGCATTCGTAGTCGGCTTTCGGTTCACTTGATCGATCACAATCACGGCCGTTGGCGTCTTCCCAGGCGCCAGCTTCAGCCCAAGCTGCTTCTCAACCGCGTCCGCAAGCGTCACCGAGTCGCTGTCAGCGCCGCCCGCCATCAGGGAGAAATGAAAGTTGAAGTCGTACGCGCCATCGAGTCCAGTCTGGTCGATCACAGTCTTCTCCCGAAGATAGCGGAACGTCGGCATGTCTTCCTTCAACGCCCGCGCGAAAGCCGCCATCGTCATGTTCTTGCACGCATACCCGAATGTCGGCGTACGCGGGCCGCTATCCGCCGCGGCAGGAGGCATCGGCTGGAATTTGCAGCCTGCCTCGCCCTCTCCGCCCGACTTTTTCAATCCGGCGTGTTTCCCCGCCGTCAGTGCGAATGCTTCAATCTCCTGCGTATCCTTCCGCGCCTTCAGTCCGAACCGTTGCGCCAGCAGCGCCTGCAGCAGTTCGCGCGCTTTCGCAGGCGTAAGCTTCTCTGAAGCCTTCGCGACTACGTCAAACCGGTCCATCTCCACCCAATTGGGGCCGCCCACCACCAGATCCGGCTTGACGTCGTAAGCCGCCGCGACCAGGTCCACCATGTTGGCGTCACGCACCTCGAAGCGCGGCCCACGTAAATATGGCCCACGTGCGTACTCGTTTCGTTGTGGCGCGCTCTCGTGTACATCCGTGGCGATGAACGCTGCCGGTACATCGAGCGATTGAGATATGAGGCCGGACGCAAGCAGCGCCACGGCCGTAAGCAGACGCGCAAACATTCGCATACGCAACCTCCGCGCGGCAAACACGTAAAGACAACGAGCGGTCAGCCAGATTTATGACGCGCCCGTCAATTTTCAGTTAGCTTTTTAGTCGGTCGCGAGAGCGGTCGCAGCGCTCTTGCGGCTTCTGACTCCTGACTTCCTCGACGCCCATCCGCAACGGATCAAGGCCGAAGCCCTTGCGCCTTACCGTGAGTACCAACGAATTCCGAAAAACACCGAAGCCAAAGTGCCCTTCAGATAAAAGTCCTGACTCGTCGACGTTTTGTAATGGAATAACTTCGCTCCGCCCCGCACTTCGAAGCTCTTCACGCGGAAGTTCAGCGTCGATTCGCCTTCGTAAAGCGTAGAGTGGTGCGGAATCGTAAACCCGTCCGCGCTCGCCTCAAATCGAATATTGCGCGTCAGATATTCCGTCGCGCTTAGTCCTAACGTCGGCAGAATAAACCACTTGGTCGAGGATGATTGATAACTGATCGGGTTTCCGTTGATGTCGATCAACGGATTACCGCTCGCGTCAAACAATGGCAGCTGCGGCGCGTCAAAGCCTGCGCGAACCGCCGTGTACTGGACTTGCCACAAGGTCTTCAACCGGAAGCGCCGGCTCTCCACCGGATACGGCCACGTCAGGTAGTCGAACGACATCTTGAGGTTCTGCACCCGGTAGTCGGTCGCAATCAGCGTGCCCGCCGTGTACACCTGACCGTTAAACACCTGCGTCTGAGACGGAGCGGTGAAATCCCCCGACGCGCGCGTCGTGAAAAAGGACAGCTTCAACATGTTATGCAGACCCATCGCCATTCCAACTTCGACGCCGTCCGCCAGGTTGGGCTTGCCCTGCATGGTCACCAGCGAATTGTTCGTGATCCCCGAATTGCGCCCCTTATTGAAAGTTGGCTTCTCTTTCGGAAAAAAACCGGTGACCCCAATGTAGAAACCATATTCCCCAGGCAGTCGCACGTCGGGATACTTCGGAAGTTCGGGAACGGCGTTCACGATCGGGCCATTCCCCGTTTGCGGAGTCGCGCTTTGTTGCGCCGGAGTGGTCGCAGGCGGCGGGGTTTGCGGTAGCGTCGCGGCCGGAGGCTTCTGTGCCGGAGGATTTTGCGTCGTCGGGTTTTGTGCGGGCGTCTGTGCCGGAGGATTCTGCGTCGTCGGGTTTTGTGCGGGCGTCTGTGCCGGCGGATTCTGTGTCGTTGGGTTTTGCGCCGGGGGATTCTGCGAAGTTTGATTCTGATCGGCCGCCGCGCCGTCGCCTGTAACGGGCGGATCCGCCAGTTGCTGCGCGCACGCCGGAAGCGCGGTTAATAGGAGCAGCCCTGCTACACAGATCGAGATAATGCCGTTTCGAAAGATCGTCACGAATGCCTCAAATATGGATTCCAACGCGAGCGTATGGCAGCGCAGGCTCACCCTGGATGCAGATTACAGTCCAAATCGGACCATGCCGCGCCGAATCCTCTATTGTGCCAAAATGAGCGGCTTCGCGTAAGCTTTCAAAGGCCGCGCGCACGCACGGCTGTGGCAGGGCGGCACAGGTGTTGCTGGGGCGGAGTGAATACGCCCCGTGGTGTGCGGCCGTTCGGTAAACTCCGGCGAACCGGCTCAATCCACCATGCGCGGCTGCACGAACAGGAAGTGGTCGAAGTAGTAGTGCATCAGCAACACGCTCAACACCACCACAAAATAGCTTTGATCGGTGCTCAGCGGCGTCGTGGCGCGCACCATCAGCGTCAGAACCACCGTAATTCCCGTCGCGGCTACGAAACACAGGTAATACGCGCCCATGCCCTTACGCCGTATCAGGCGGCGCATAAATCCATCTTCGATTTCGCCGCGCTGATCGCGCAGCCGGTTAATCATCCAAAGCAGGAACAGGTACTGGAACGAATGCCAGGTGTTATAGCCCTGAAACAGCACATCCATATTCGATCCCATGGGCAGGCAGAACGAAACCACGGTCGTAATCGCAATCAGCAGCGTCTTGGGAACATTGCCGCGGCCTTCGCGAAACTCCGCGGCCGTCTTCACAATCCATGCGATCAAAAACCCCGCAAAAACCGCTCCCGCCAGCGCCGCCAATGGGTACGGTTTCAGAAATCCGGGGTAGGGAAGCAGCACGCCGCCGACATGGAATTGCTCCTGCGAGATTTTGTAGATCCCTATCGGATACAATCCCGTCAAAATCAACCCGTAGTCCACCAGTCGCGACCACTTGATCTCCATCAACCCGCCGCGCTCTCGATAGCAATCGGTCAGATACATGATTTGATGAAGAACGTGTAACGACGCCCAGGTAAAGAAGAAGGTAATCAGCGCCGTATAGTGGGTAATACCCAGATACAGCACGATCGGCGGTAGTAACAGCGCAAAGTAAGTGTAAGCGGGATGCTTGGTGCGGAACCTATTATCTAGAAACGTGTAACTGATCGTTGAAAATAGGTGCGGCCCGCCGATCAACAGCGAAACTACGATGTTGATCATGTCGACCGCCTTTTCCTGGGTCATCCATCCCGTCGTTTGCGCAATCCAGGAGACAAGAAAAGGTAGGGGAACAAGAGCCGAACTGAAAATGATTAGGGTAAGATCCCACTTGCGACTGTAGATCCAACCCGGTTCACGTTGGGCGACGCTCATCGCAGCAGCAGCCATGCGAAAGATCATACCCCGATGCCGCGCCCACTTCAATTACGTTTGTATTCTCACCTCGAGTTTTATTGGTTTGCATCTCCACCCACTTGCCGCGCATGTGGAACCGGCTCGCAGCCCTCCCGCGTTACCCTTAATGGTGGCGCCATGACCCTCCGCGAAATCGCCAATTCCCTCCACTGCCGCCTCGAAGGCGACCCTGCAATCGAAATCCGCGCTGTCTCCTCCATGGAGCGCGCCGGCGCGGGCGATCTCACCTTCCTCGCCAACCCGAAGTACGCTCACAAGGTCAAGCACACCGAAGCCAGCGCCATTCTCGCCACCGCCGCCGTCCCCGGCATCGCTACTCTCGTCTCGGAAAATCCATATCTCGATTTCGCCCGCGCCCTCGCGCTCTTCTATCAGCCTCCGTCGCCCGCGCCCGGCATTCACCCCCTCGCGTCCATCGCTCCAACCGCTACCATCGCTGAAAACTGCTCCATTGGACCTTTTGCCGTCGTCGGCGAACGCGTCCGCATCGGCCGCAATGCCGTCATTCACCCTCACGTCGTCATCTATGAAGGCGCTGAGATAGGCGACGATTTCCTCGCCCACTCCCATGCCGCCGTACGCGAATTCTGCCGCATCGGAAATCGCGTTACGTTACAAAACGGCGTCGTCGTCGGAGGCGATGGCTTCGGCTTCGCCAAGCGCGCCGACCGCTCCCACGAAAAAATCGTCCAGTCCGGCGTCACCATCATAGAAGATGACGTCGAGATCCAAAGTCTGACCTCCGTCGACCGCGCTACCGTCGGCGAGACCCGCGTCCGCCGTGGCGCCAAAATCGATAGCCTCGTACAGATCGGTCACGCCTGCGTCGTCGGCGAAGACAACATCATCTGCGCCCAAACCGGCTTGGCCGGCAGCACCACTCTCGAACGCGACGTGCTCCTCGCCGGCCAGGTAGGCTCCGCCGGTCACCTTACCGTGCACGAAGGCGCCATCGTATATGCGCAGAGCGGCATCGGCAGCGATGTGCCGGCCAATTCCCGCATCTCCGGCTCGCCCGCCTACGCCGCCAATGAATGGCTGCGCGTCATCACAGCCCTTCCCAAGTTACCCGACTTACTCAAGACGATTCGCGACTTACAAAAGAAAGTGGAATCACTGGAGAAACATGCCTCAAGCTAACGTTCCGAGCGACGGCCGCCATCCGGTCCCTTATCTGAATCCCAAGTTCATGAATGGGCCCGATGGGCGCGCGTTGCGTATCTTATCCGAATACCTCGAGCCTTTGGCCGTTTACCGCCGCGAGCGCGTCCGCGACACCGTAGTCTTTTTCGGCTCCGCCCGTATTCGCGAAGATGGCCCGCTCGGGCAGTTTTATAAGGATGCCCGCGAACTCGCGCGTCTTGTCACCGAATGGGCGCAGCAGTTCATCGATGGCTCCTACCGTTTCGTGATCTGCTCCGGCGGCGGCCCCGGCATCATGGAAGCCGCCAATCGCGGCGCGGCGGACGCCAATGGAAAAACCATCGGCCTCAATATCGGCTTGCCCTTCGAGCAGCTCCCCAACCCCTACATCACTCCCGAGCTCAGCTTCGAATTCCACTACTTCTTCATGCGCAAGTTCTGGTTCGCCTACCCCGCCAAAGCGCTGGTCGTCTTTCCTGGGGGATTCGGCACCATGGACGAAATGTTCGAAATTCTCACTCTCGTCCAAACTCAAAAGCTCGCCAAAAAAATCACCGTGCTGCTCTATGGCTCCCAATATTGGAAAGAGGTTTTGAACTTTGACGCGCTCGTGAAGTGGGGCGCCATTTCCAAAGAAGACCTGAACCTTTTCCAATACGCTGACGATCCGGCCTCCGCCTTCGACCTGCTCAAACACGGCCTTCTCGAATACGCGCAGCCCGAAACCGCCGAAACCCCCGCCATTTCGAAGTCGCGCAACCCGCAAATGCCCGGCGGCGCCTGACATGTTCCAGCTCCGCGTAAACGAAGGCGTCGAACTGCGCCAGTTTGAGTTGGCGGATGCCGAACCCTGTTTCGAATCCGTCGACCGCAACCGCGCTTCTCTTCGCGAGTGGCTGCCCTGGGTCGATCGCACGCATTCGCCCGCTGACATCCTCGACTTCCTCCGCAAACGCGCTATTCCCCAATATCAAGCCCGCAACGGTCCCAGTTGCGGCATCTGGGTCGGCGGCCAGTTCGCCGGCTCCCTCGGCTGTCATCCCATCGATTGGCCCAATCGCAGCTGTGCTCTAGGCTACTGGCTGGACGAGCGTTTTCGAGGCCGCGGTCTCATGACCGGCTGCTGCGCCGCATTCACCGATTACCTGTTTCGCGAATTGAAGCTGCATCGCATCGCCGTGCGCTGCGCCACTGGCAACCATCGCAGTTGCGCCATTCCGCAGCGCCTCGGTTTTCGTCAGGAAGGTATCGAGCTGGAGGCCGAGTGGGTCGGTGGCCGCTGGGTCGACCTCCTGAACTGGGGAATTCTGGAACACGAATGGCGACGGTCGGCATCGCGCTAGCCTGCATTTCTCACACAGGTTCGTCGCGAGGCGCGTGAGAAGGCCGTGGATACGAGGCGCGCGAAGGTCAGCGCGCGGAGGGCCGCAACGGCTCGAGCACGCTGAACGAGCGCAACGAAGTAGGCACAGCCTTATCGCGCACCGGAGCAGAAGGTGTGTGAGAAATGCAGGCTAGCCTCTCGAGCTATTGGATACGGCGTTTGGCAAACAGGCTCACACCGATCAACCCGGCGCCCATCAGCACCAGCGACATCGGCTCCGGGGCCGGAGTCGCGGCCGCATTCAAAGTGAGCGGCAGTGCTCCCGTATAGCCGAAGTTATGAAACTCCGTCACGCCGTTGTTGGCGCTGAATGAATTCGCAATCAACTGCCCATCAAACTGGCCGCTGCCCGCGTTGGTCACCGTGGCATATGGCGCCAGCACTGTTCCTATCACGCTGTACATGCTCAGGCTGGTCGCCTGGTAATAATTGAAAAGCACATTATCGGCCAGGGATGTCGTGGAATCGCCGTTATAGGAGGAGCCATTGATATTGAAACTCCAGTTCGTCATGGCATCCGAAGTTCCGCTCACATTGAAAACCGCGTAGGAGCTCGTCGAGCCGAGATTGATATTCACGGTCGTATTTAGCCCAAACATCGACGGATTCACGTTGAAGTAAGTTACCCCGCTCGACAGTGCATTGCACGTTGTGGTTCCGTACCCGTTCGAGCTGCACGTGCTCGTGGGCGTCTGCTGAGACAAAGTCGCCGACAGCGAATCCGCCATAGTCTGCATTGACGCGAAGTCTACCGGGTCGGGTGTCGGAGCTTGCGAATAACTGGAGCCGCTCGCCAACGTTAACGAAAAATCGTGGGGGTCGCCGCCCCCGTAAACATTCCCCTGCGTCACGGCGCCGTTGCTGGCGCGGAGGGTGCCCTGCGCAACCAGCGTGTAGCCCGATGGAAAACTGGAAAGCGCTTCCCTCAGAAGCGAGTCTGCAACATTCGTCGAACTGATCGTTACTGAGCCGCCGGCCGCGATACCGCCGCCGAAATTCGCATTATCCGAAAAACTGCCGAAGACGAGAGCGTTGTAAGGAGAAAGAGAAAACGAAACGTTGCCGGCGAACGCGGACGTGGCAATCGCGCCTGCCAGGATCAGTATTTTGCCGATTAATCCGAAGGAACTGTACATTTATTCTGCCTGAATTAAGTGTATGTAAAATAACATCCATCTCGCCAGAACCGAAAGTTTCATACAAATAGGCTAGGTACCATTACCTAGTCCCCTCTATGTTTCTTTCTTTTACCCCTCAGACGTGCGTATCTTCACCTAAGGCCCTGTTGCAACCGTTTTCATCCGTGATATTTTCCGGCGTGGACAATAGACGTGGTCCTATCGCGCGCCCCAGCAGAAAGCGTGTGAGATGCGGATTTAGGGAGGGAACATTTGAAATGAAAAACAAAATCATACAGACGCTCGCCTTTGCGCTTTTCGCCGCCGCAGTGGGAAATGCGGCAGCTGTTACCACAACAATGAGCGTGACGAATGCAGTCGCGTCGATAACCAGCAGTCCGATAGGGGTGAATGGTCCAGTCACCCTCAGTGGCATCGGAACAGGAACTTTCAGTGCGCAAGTTACGGCCGGCGCCTCTACAGTGGGTGGTCCGTTCACCATCACTCTGTCCAATGGCAGCACATTTACCGGCACCGTTACCGTCTCGGTAAGCGTCCTCACTGGTAGCGGAACTGGGTCGGCGACGATTACAGGTGGTACCGGTCTCTACATCGGCTCCACTGGCTCATTTCCGCAGCTCACTGGGACAGGCTCATTCTCGAGCTCCGGCCTGCTCTTGAACCTTAACGGCAGCGGCACCATCGACATCGGCGGCTCAACCGGAACTACCGGAACCACGGGCACGACCGGCACGACCGGCACAACAGGCACAACAGGCAGCACGGGTAGCACCGGCTCAACCGGCGCCACCGGAGCCACTGGCACCGGGCCTACGATCACTGGCGTACTCGACGCCGGCAGCTACACGCCCAACATCGCCCAAGGCAGCATCTTCGTCGTCAAAGGGACCAACCTCAGCGCCAGCGGCTTCGTGCAGTTCGGATTCCCCCTGCCAACGGTCTGCACCTCAGCTCTCTGTTCCGGAGCCTCCAACGGTCAGATCACCTTCACGCCCGCATCCGGCGGCGCCGGCGCCCAGGCGGATCTGATATATCTTTACAACCAGAGCGGCACCAACCAGCTCGCCGCCATCCTTCCGTCTACCGTTGCTCCAGGCAACTATAACGTTACGGTCACCAATAACAACGGCGCCGTCAGCGCTCCCTTCCCGGCCACGGTCGTCCAAACCAAGCCCGAAATCATCACCCAGGATGGCACCGGCGCTGGATTAGCCGTCGTTCAAAACTACATCTCGCCCACCGAAACCGATGTCAACCGTTTCACCGTCGGCGCCGTGAATGGCGTCTCCATCTCGCCCGCGCGCCCAAGTCAGACACTCATCCTGTGGCTCACCGGTCTCGGTCCCATCACCACCGGCGATAACGTAGCCGCCCCGGTGCTCGACGTCAGCCAAACCTCGAAGGTTCAGGTGATCGTCGGCGGCACGCCGATTACCCCCAGCTTCGCGGGCCGCGCCCCTGGCCTCGCGGGTGAAGACCAGATCGACTTCGTCTTGCCCGCCGGCGTCACCACTGGTTGCACCGTTCCTCTCCAGGTCTCGGTCAACGGGGTCGTCAGCGCCACTACATTCCTCGCGATCGCGCCTGATCAGACCTCCGCCGCGTGCGTCCTTCCCGGCTTCACCACGCAGCAGCTGCAGAACCTGGATAACGGTAGCTCTTACACCATCGGATCCTTCGACGTCACCCAATTTTCGATCTCCGAAACCATTCCCAGTATCGGTAACGTGAACGCCAAGATCGATGTCGCTGGCGGCGGATTTGTCTCCTATACGGGCTTCCAGATCGCCGCTTATCAGAACTATCTGCAGCCGTCCAATGCCTGCATTGTCTCCACCTATTCGTCCACCTCGACCAACCCCAGCATTGTCGGTCAGGCCATCACCAGTAAGTACCTCGACGCGGGCCCAATCACGCTCACAGGCCCAAGCGGCTCCGGCATCACCGGGCTCGCGCTGACGGAAACCAGCAACATTTATTCCGTTAACATCGCCACCGAACTCTCCGGTATCAGCGGCATTCCCGGAATGCAAAACAACGGAACTGTCATCGCCGGCAATTACACACTGAAAGGCAACGGCGGCGCCGATGTCGGGCCGTTTACTGCCTCCATGACGCTCGGGTCTCCGCTCACCATCACCAACGGTCTGCCCTCCACCGTCAATCGCAATACCGACCTGCGTTTGAACTGGACCGGCGGCAACTCGAACGATCTCGTCATCATCGTCGGCGAATCGTCGAGCTCGGCCGGAAGCGTCTCTGAATTCCTCTGTACCACCACTGCGGGGCAGGGCGGGTTCACCGTGCCGGCATCTATTCTGAGCCAGCTCCCGCCGACTCCTTCGTCGGTAACCGGCGTCGCCAGCAGCGTGTTGTTTGTTGAAACCACCACGCAGCCGGCCAACGGCAACGGCACGTTCACGGCGCCGCTCACCGCGGGCGGAAATGTCAATGGTTTCTTCCTTGGTCTGGTGGGAACCGGAGCCAATGTAACTTACAACTAGCCCCGTAACTCAGTCGGAGCCCAGGTCAGGAGGTTTACAATCGGGACGATGCATCGTCCCCTTGGATTCCTCCTGGCCTTGGCCGCGCTTCCTTCCTTCGCCACAGTTACCGATCAGCAGTGCACCGACCTTCTGAAGCACGCCTTAAGCGCCTCCAACCCTGATACGCGTAAAATGGCTGTTGCCGCCCTTAGCCTCGCCGCCTCCAACGCCGCACTCTTCGATCAATTACAGGCCATGCTCCACGACAAGGACGTCGAAGTCCGTCTCGCCGTCATCGCCGGCCTGCAGGAACTTAAAACCAGGCACGCGATCGAGGCGTTAAAACAAGCCCTCAAAGATCCCGCTCCCGAAGTCAGTTTCGCCGCCGCCAAATCCCTCTGGACCCTCAACGACCCCGCCGGCAAGCAGGCGCTTCTGAGCGTCCTGGCGGGCGAAAGCCGCACCTCATCCGGCTTCTTCAGTAAGGAAATGCGCGACGCCATGCGCATGATGCACACTCCGCGCACTACATTCATCTACGCCGCCCGTCAGGGCGTCGGATTCGCGCCCGTACCCGGCCTCGGTATGGGCATCTCATCCATGCAGCAGATTCTCATGGACCCTGGAGTCTCCGGCCGCGCCGCCGCCGCTCTGTTGCTCGAGCGCGACAAGGATCCCGCCACCACCGCCGCCCTCGAAAACGCGCTCTTCGATAAGGACTGGCGTGTTCGCGCCGCCGCCGTGCACTCTCTCGCCATGCGTAACGACCCCAGGCTCCGCCCCGAGATCGAACCCATAATCGAAGACGATAAAGAAGAAGTTCGCCTCCGCGCCGCCGCAGCCCTCTTGCGCCTCTCCGCGGTCCAGGCCAAATTCAAAGCCCGCGCGGCCGCGGCCAGGAAAGAGTAACTATGCTCGTTCTGGCCTCGCAGTCTCCCCGTCGCGCCGAAATTCTGCGCAACGCCGGCATTCCCTTCGTCGCGCGCCCTGCCGCCGTCGATGAAACCCCGCGCAACGGCGAAGCGCCCCTCGATTACGTCACGCGCCTCGCCGAAGAAAAGGCCGTTGCCATCTCAGCCGCCGCGGACGACATCGTCCTCGGAGCCGACACCACCGTTGTCATCGATGGTAAAACCCTGGGCAAACCCGTCGACGAAGCCGATGCGCGCCGCATGCTGTCCCTCTTAGCTGGCCGCCGCCACGAAGTCATCACCGGCATCTGTTTCGTGCGCGGAGCCGAGCGCATCAGCGATTCCGCCGTCACTGAAGTCTGGTTCGCGGCCATGAGCGAAGCCGAAATCGCCGAATACGCCGCCAGTGGCGAGCCTCTCGATAAAGCCGGCGCCTACGCCATCCAGGGCCTCGCCTCGCGCTACATCGACAAAATCAACGGCTGCTACTTCAACGTGGTGGGGCTGCCCGTCTCTATGGTGTGGAATCACCTCAGGTACTTCACAAAAAGCACAGCGTTGCCGCGCTCGTTGTAAAGCAAATCGTCCACCATATTGCGTGTCATCAGAATCCCGAAGCCGCCCGGCCGCTGCCCGTGCTCTTCGCGAAACTCCACATGCCGCACCGGCGAATCGGCCGGATTTGAGATCGCCGCGTGCGGTAGCAAATCCAGCGAAAAGCCCTTGCCCGGATCGTGCAGTTGAACGATCACCGCCCGCGAAGCCCGAATCACCGACGCGCGCACGTGCTTCCGCGGATCGCTCTTCGCCCCATGCTCAATTCCGTTCAGCAGCAATTCGCGAAACGCCGCCGCGATATCCTCGCGCGCCCGTTGCGGCAATGTCGAAATGATCTCGCGCATAAAGTGCGTCGCCCGATCCGCCGCGCTCAGCTTGCAACGTATATCGAGCGTCACCCACTCCGGCCGCGACGAGATCAGCCGCAAGTCGTTCTGCCATGAATCGGTGTCGAATGCCTGCTGCACCAGTTCGGTCACCGCATGTTCCGTCAACGGCTTGTGCACATAGCCAAACGCGCGCTCGCGTATCGCCCGCACCGCCGCCGCCGGATTAGCTTCGCCCGCCAGAATCACCCGCGCGTCCGGCCGGATCGCCCTCGCCTTACGCAGCCACTTGAAAGCGTCGAAGCCATTGCGTCCCTGCCCGGCTACAATCACGCCGCAATCGCAGTCTTTTAGGAACGACAACCCCTCTCGGCCGTCCGCCGCGCCCTGTATGGCGCGGTCATCGCGGGCCAAAATGCCCTGCAGAAGTTTTTGAACCGCCGGGTCCGCGTCGACCACCAGAAGAGAGCGTGAACTCACTATACACTCATCATACTGAGGCCGCGCTCTCGGCGCCTTGAGGGAAATGTCGCAGTCTTGTAACTTATCACGGCCTCTTCCCTCGACTTAGGGAATCTCCACGTCCAGCGTTGTGGCCGTAATTGCTCCGTTACCCGCATCCGCCACTCCTCGTAACTTATATTTCCCCGGCGCCGCCCGCAGTCCCGCCGACGCGTTGAAACCGCCGCTGGCATACTTCTCGTAACTCGCATCGGAGAGCGCGAAGTCGATCGTATACTCCGTGCCCGTCACAAAATTTCCCTGCAAATCGTTCAGTACGGCGATAAACGTGACCCGCTGCGTTCGTATTCCGAAAGCCTGTCGAAACGACATGTGGCCGATGTCCAGATGCAGCACCGCCGCAAGCTCCTTTCCGCCGTCTTTCGGATTCTCGCGCAACGTCGCTCCCACAATCGCCGGCGCATCTGCTCGCGAATCCGTCGCCAGCGCCGCTTCATCGATCTTGCGCGGCGGGGCCTCTGCCGTCGGCCTCAAAGGCGTCGCCATATATCCCGGACGAGCCTGTATGTTGTAATGTCCCGACGCCAGCCGGACCTTCAGGTGATGATACTTGTTACTCGAAACCTGCTCCGGCGTGAAACCCAGCAGGTAAATCGTCTCCGGCGTCATCATCTCCCGAAGCCCCGCTGAAAGGTCGTTATTGTTGTGGAAAAAGATGCCGCCCGTGCCGTACGCCAGCACGGCCATTCCATCGTTCTCCGATTCCAGCGGCCGCGTTCCCATCTTCTGCTGAACAATCATCGAGTGCATGTTCGCGCCCGGCGAGGGTTGTGGCGCTTCGGGCGTGTACAGTCCCTTCGCGTCCAACGCGTCGATCACCACGCCCGCATGCAGCGCCCGGTTGATCAACAACTCCTGATCCAGCTCGATTGTCCCTGTCAAAAACCCGCTCGACGCGTAAACCATCAGCCTTTCGCCATCATGCCTCGCCAGGTATTCGACGATATCGTTGATCGCGCCTAACGTGTTGCGCGAAATCAGCCTCGTCTGTTCCCAGCTCGATTGCGCCATCGCCAGTACTTCTTGCACCGTCGGATCGGACATTCCCCCGCCACCGCCGCCTCTCCGGTTGGTCGTCGGAGGTATGCCTTTGCAGCGTTTCGTCTCATCCACCTTCACCGACAGCAGCTCCTGGTCCATGTTGTTCGCCAAGAGATAGGCCTCGTACGCCGTAATCGAAGGGCACCCCTGCATATCCGCCTTCACCGGGTGCGGCGCAATCTTGTTCACTGCGGCCGCAATCTCGTCCGTGTTCGTCGTAAACGGAACCACTTGTCTTCCCCAAGTCGTGAACACCGAAATCTGGTCGCCCGGCCGCAGGCCCTCCTTCAGGAATCGCGCCGCCGCCAATCGCGCCGACATCAACTCCGGCACGCGCGAGTTCAGATCGTCAAACACCAGCGCCACATAGCGCGTACGCGCCTTCGCCTGCGGCATTTTCGTCGCAGCCGTATTCATAACCTGCGCGCCCGATGCTCCCGTGCTCGCACTCGTCCCGCGCTCTTTCGTTTCCGCCACAAAAGAGCTCACCTCACGCTTCTTGCCGTCATCTGTAATTTGAAAATCTTCGCGGCGCAGACCCGCCACCGCATCGCCTCGACCATTGCGGACCACCACCGGCACTTCCACCACGCGCGTATCCACGCGTATCGAGACCGGCAGCCGCGGTGTATACG
>DATAUH010000081.1:0-3775 GCA_036268375.1 Bryobacteraceae bacterium
TAAAGGCTGGCCTGACATTTTCGTTGCCCTCGTCATGGCTTGTTTCGCGCTACAAGGGGCATGGCTCGTCATACGCCTTGTGCACGCGGAGCTGCAATTAAGCCATGGTCCACATGTTCCGGGTTAATCCGTTTGCGCCACAATGGTGGAGTTTTGGGCATGAGCACACGAATGAACGCAATAACATTTTTGTTGTTCACATCACTGTTTTTCTACCCGAGGAACGTCTTCGCCCAGTCGGTCGATAGAGAGCCTGAGCCTGCGGCAATCGTCGAGCTTGGTGGAACTGTCGGGCGGGATCTGAAAGGTGGTGGGTCAAGCGGCGGCGCGGACCTTGCGGTTGAGTTTACACCGATAGAGAAGTGGCTAGAGATTGAAGCCAGCACGACGCCGCTATTCCGTCGTCACTCGACAGAATGGGATACGGACTTTCTGTTCAAGAAGCCTTGGACCATCTCAGAAAAGGTGGAATTTATGTTCGGCGTTGGTCCGGAGTGGATACATGCGAGGGCGTATGGCGTGACAACGAACTCGCTCGGCGGCGTTGTGGTGCTGGATTTTTGTTCTGGCCATCCTCGAAGCATCGCTTTGGCTGGTTCCTCGAAGCGGGCTACGATTACAGCTTCGCGCGAGGGCATGAGCGCTCGATTGGAAAAAGCGGTGGCCTGCTGATCGGGATCCCACGAAGACGCTAAACCTTCCAAGCTAAGCCCGTGTCGCAAAACTTACCCTCTTCGAGACACGATGCCGAGACTTGTTTTTATACTTCCATAAATGTAGAATTATAGAAATAATGGCCGCGAAACCAACGGAAGAAGAAATCACCCGCTTTGCCGATATGTTCTCGGCGATGGGAACCGGCCCACGCCTGCGCATCATGCGCGTGCTGCTGTCAGCGCACCCTGCCGGGATGGTCGTAAGCGATATCGGTTCAGAGTTGGGCATTCCCGCGTCAACGCTCTCGCATCATCTGGAAAAGCTGAAAAACGAAGATTTGGTCAGGGTGAGGCGGGAAGGCACATTTCTCTGGTACTCGGCTAATGCGGAAGTCTTGCAGGAACTTCTTGGCTTTCTGTATGCCGAATGCTGCACCCGAAACAAGGCTATAGAACCGCAGGCGATTGTCCGCCTGTGCAGATAGGAAGAAAGGACACCCATGGAAATCAAGGAAATTGTGAAACAGAAATACGGCGCGGCGGCGCTTCGCGTCAACACGGGCGGTAGTTCGTGCTGCGGGGCAGGGGCCGCGCTGGATGGCTGCTGCGACCCGATTACCTCAAACCTTTACGATGCAGCGCAGACCGGCGAGCTTCCGCAAGAGGCGGTCTTGGCGTCGCTTGGTTGCGGAAACCCTACGGCGCTGGCGCAACTCAATCCCGGTGAAACGGTGCTCGATCTCGGTTCCGGCGGCGGTATCGACGTGCTGCTCTCTGCGCGGCGTGTCGGGAGTTCCGGCAAAGCCTATGGCCTCGATATGACGGATGAAATGCTCGTGCTGGCGCGGGAGAACCAACGCAAGGCCGGGGTTGAGAATGTCGAATTCCTCAAAGGCGAAATCGAGCATATTCCGCTGCCGGATAATTCGGTGGATGTGATCATCAGCAATTGCGTGATCAACCTGTCCGCCGACAAGGACCGGGTGTTGGGCGAAGCTTTCCGTGTACTGAAACCGGGGGGCCGCTTCGCCGTTTCGGATGTTGTCACCCGTGGGGATGTACCGCCAGACGTGCGGCAGAACATGTTGTTGTGGGTCGGATGCATCGCCGGGGCGCTTAACGATTACGACTACGTTGCCAAGCTCGCCAAGGCTGGCTTTGACGGCATCGACATTGAGCCGACGCGTATTTACAACATTGAGGACGCGCGAGCATTCCTGACGGGGCAGGGCGTCGATGTGGACGCAATCGCGCCGCAGGTCGATGGGAAATTCATGGGTGCGTTTATCCGCGCCACGAAGCCCGCAAGCTGCTGCGCCCCCGGCTGTTGCGCATGACAGCGGCGCGGCGCATCGCTGCGGAGGCAGTCGGCTCGGCCTTTCTGCTGGCTGCGGTGGTCGGCTCGGGCATCATGGGTGACCGCTTGGCCGGGGGAAACGTGGCAATCGCACTGCTTGCCAATACGCTCGCAACCGGCGCGATGCTGGTAACGCTTATCCTGACTTTCGGGCCGATCTCCGGGGCGCATTTCAATCCCGCCGTGACACTGGCCGATGCTTCGCAAGGCGGGCTGCCGTGGCGGGAAGTACCGGGTTATGTCGCGGCGCAACTGATCGGAGCTTTCGCGGGCGTCGCGGCGGCGCATGTCATGTTCGGCGAGGCGGTATTCAGCGCATCGCGCCACGTCCGGGCAGGCGGGGCGCAACTGTTTAGCGAGTTCATCGCGACCTTTGGCCTCCTGTGCGTGATTTGGGGCTGTGCGCGGCTGCGCTCGTCTGCCGTTCCCTTCGCGGTCGGCGCGTACATCACCGGGGCTTACTGGTTCACGGCGTCAACGTCCTTTGCAAACCCCGCCGTGACTCTCGCCCGGTCGGCAAGCGATACCTTCGCCGGAATCCGGCCCGGAGATGCGCCGGGTTTTATCGTGGCGCAACTGGCCGGGGCGGCGGCGGCAACGGTCCTGTTTCGCTGGCTGGTTCCGTCGCTCCCGAAAGATGCCGGAGCGGTCGTGGTTTCTCATCCTGTGGAACAAAGGGAAAATTATGAGCGATAAGAAACGGGTGCTGATACTCTGCACCGGAAATTCGGCACGAAGCCAAATGGCCGAAGGGCTGCTGCGCCACGATGCAGGGGAACGGTTCGACGTGGAGAGCGCGGGCACGAAGGCAAGCTTTGTGCGCCCCGAAGCGATTGCCGTCATGCGCGAGTTGGGCATTGATATTTCCGGGCATCGCTCTAAGCACGTCGATCAATTCGAGGGCCAGCACTTCGATTACGTGATTACGGTCTGCGACAATGCCCGCGAAACCTGCCCGGTGTTCTTCGGCAAGGCGGAAAAACTGCACCACGATTTCGAAGACCCGGCGGCGGTCAATGGCTCCGAAGAAGAACGGCTTGCCTTGTTCCGGCGCGTGCGGGATGAACTGCGGGATTACCTGCGGGAATTCAGTAACCGTGTTGCATAAACAACCCTTTATGAGACGGGAAACGGCCCCCGTCGCCGTTATTCGCGCGGGGCCGGCCCACCCCGGCAATAGAGCTATAGGGCGACCAGCTCGGCGAGGTTGGCCGCGACGTCTGCCATTGGATTTTCTGCAGTACTCAGGCCGGTTCGCGAGCCGAGCAGAGGGCTGACTTCGCGGAGAGCTTCGTACGTCGTGCCGTGCACAATGGGGACGAGCTGGTCACGCGCTAGGAGTACCGACAGCTCTTTGTCGGCGATACTCTCTCCTTGGAGACGGCGCAGCAGCGCAGGGGTCACTAGCACGATTCCGACTCGCGACTTCGCCAATCCCTTGTCGATTTCGCGAAGCAACGGTGTACCGAGGGCGACGTCCTTCTCGCTGAACCAGACCGAGACACCGCGTGACTCGAGCAGATCGTACAGTTCCTTAGCGGCCCCTGCCCGGTCGTCCCACGCATGGCAGAGGAAAACGCCCGACGTTCAGGCAGGAGCGCTAGCTTTTCGACGGTTTCGTGGACCGGCGTGAGTGCGCGCACCTCCGCAGGCGTGTACGCCACGGACGAACCGGCTGGCGACCATCGCGGCTTTCCGCTGCTGCCGGATCCGCCGACACTGCTCCGACCGCCCCCGCTGCTCCCCGGCGGGGAGAAAGGAC
>DATAUH010000082.1:0-11426 GCA_036268375.1 Bryobacteraceae bacterium
GCGCGCGTCCGTCGTCGCCCACAATTACATCCGCGGTAACCACCATCGAGGGGTCCATCGCGGGAAACCGCAATCCGGTTGCGGTCAACGCTGCCATCGGCATGGTCATACGCAGCACATGCTGGCTTTCGCCGTCGCCGAGTGGCAGCGTATATGGAATTGGCAGGAATCCAGCAGCGGTCTCCGCTGTCGCCTTTGACCTTGGTGGCGCCTTGTGAATCAACACCAAGCCCATTAGTCCAGCGGCGATCGCAGCCCGGCAAACAACGGCCAACCTCGTTTGACACGCTGCATGCTTCGGCCCGGCAGCCTCAGCATTTGCAACCGCTCCGGCGGCGCGTCGATCATCCACTCGCTCAGCAATCCGTCCAGTTCGCCGTCAGATAGCGGCTCCTGCTCATTCCACTCCATTGCTTTCTCCCACCCGGCGGAAAGGCGCTAGCGTCATGCGCAGACGTTCCCGCGCGCGATGCAAGCGGCCCTTCACGGCGCCCACCTCCGCGCCGACAGTAGCCGCGATTTCCGCCAAAGATAGCCCTTCGTACTGAAACAGGATCACCGCCTCGCGTTCGAGCACCGGCAAACGCGATACAGCCTGTTCCACCGCGGCCGACGCATCTAGATCGCCCCGCGAGTCTTCCAACTCCGCAAATTTCCCTTCCATAGGCTCATCCACTCTCAGATCGCGAAACCGCTTCAGAGCCAGATTGCGCGCCATTCCACAGAGGTACGCCCGCAGGGTCCCGCGCGTGGCATCAAATTTTCCCGGCGAACGCACTAATGCCAGGAAGCACTCCTGCGTGATGTCCTCGGCAGCCTGCCGGTCGCGCGTCAGGCGGCACACAAAGCCGAATACCTGCCGGTGATAGCGGTCGAACGCCTCTTGCGCCGTCATGCGGAACTCTTATTCACTATTACCGCCGGAAGCCTGAAAAGATACCTCACCAACTGCGTCTGTCACCAAGCGCGTCCCGGAGTTGCTGTCCGCGCTACTCTATCCCCATGGATCGAATCTCCCTGGACCGCCGTTCCTTCCTCAAGAGCATCCCCGCTCTGGCGGCCACCTCCGCGCTGGCCGCGGCAGATACGCCTATCAAGCTCGGTTTCGATACCTACTCCGTGCGCACATTCAAGTGGAAGGCGCAGCAGTTAGTCGATTTCGCGGGAGGCCTCAAGCTCGATACGATCCAGATCTCCAGCCTCGACGATTACGAATCGAAAGACCCCGCCGACCTCGCCAAGATCAAAGACCAGGCCGCGCGTTACAACATGGTGATCGATGGCGGCATGGGATGCATCTGCCCCACCAGCCACTCATTCAGCAAAAATGGTCCGCCCGCGCGCGATCGCGTTATCGACGGACTCAAAGTCGCGCACGCGGTCGGCGCCAGCGCCATGCGTTGCTTCCTCGGTTCCAGCGCCGACCGGCTCGGTCCCGCCCCGATCGAATCACACATCGAAGAAACGGCGAAAGTTCTCAAATCCGTGCGCCAGGAAGCGCTAGATCTCAACGTGAAAATCGCCATCGAAAATCATGACGGCGACATGCAGGCTTGGGAAACCAGGATGCTGATCGAGGAAGCCGGCAAAGATTTCGTCGGCTCCAATCTCGATACCGGCAACCCGCTCTGGGTCGTGGAAGACCCGTTCGTCACGCTCGAAACGCTTGCGCCTTATGTGGTCACAACCCACATCCGCGATTCGGCCGTCTTCGAAGTTGCGCGCGGCGCCGCCGGACAATGGGTCGTGCTGGGCGATGGCAACGTCGATTTCGTGCGCTTTACGCAGCGCTTTCGTGAACTGTGCCCGCACGCGTCTATGCAACTCGAAGTCATCACCGGCCGCGCGCCCCGCGTCATTCCCTATCTCGAAAGCGATTTCTGGAAGGCGTTTCCCAAAGCTAAAGGCGACGAATTCGCCCGCTTCGTTGCGCTGGCGAAGTCCGGTCGTCCTTATATGGGCCTGATGGTGGTGGAGGATGTTCAAAACGCCCCGGCCAGTTCTCGCCTCCCCGTCATGAACGATGCGCTCAAAGAGCAGCAGCGCCTCGATCTCGAACGTAGCCTCGAATATGCCAAGAAAAAGCTCAATGTGGGCGTAAATTGGCGTACATAAGGGTGGTCCGCTGAAGCTTCGAAGCGCAGGCAGAAGCCGCTAGGCTGCGTGTTATCGTGGTTTGAAGTGCCGTCGCCCCTGAACATCCATTTGGAGCAATATGAGGGACCGCTCGACCTGCTGCTCGACTTGATTCGCAAACAGCAAATTGATATCAAGGACATCCCGATTGCTACCATCACCTCGCAATACCTGGCATATCTGGACCAGGTTCGCGAAATGGATATCGATATCGGCGCGGAGTTCATCTACATGGCTGCGACCCTGATTCACATCAAATCGCGCATGCTTCTGCCGCGCGATCCGGCGCTGGTGAAGGAAGAAGAGGAAGCGGAAGATCCCCGGCAGCAGCTTGTGGAGCGCCTGATCGAGCACGACCGCTTCAAAAATGCCGCCGAAATGCTGCAACAGAAGCGGCTGATTGAAGAAAACGTCTGGTCGAACCCGCAGATGAAGGCCTTTGTCTCCGAGGACGACGATCCGGGGCTCAAGATCTCCCTTTTCGACCTGGTGAAGGCGTTCGGCGAGATCCTGGAGCGCGCCAAAAATCGTCCTACATATGAAGTGGAGAGGGCCGACGTGACCGTAGCGGACATGATCCGCTATCTGCGCGACGAATTCGTTGAGGCAGGCCCCGAGCAGCCCGTGTTCATCCTGCGCGTCTTCGAACGGCAACGCACGCGACGCGCCATGATCGCGATGTTTCTCGCCGTCCTCGAAATGGTGCGCATGCAGGCGGTCGTGGTTCGGCAGAGAGATCTGTTTGGAGAAATCGCGCTGGAGCGTCACAGCCACTTCGACGCCGTTTTTGCCTCGGGACAGCCCACAGCCGCCATTGATTCTGTAGAAAAAGATTACCGTTAAAGCGAATGGAAGAACTGGAAACCAATTCCGAAGCGGCCGCGGCGCCGGAAGAGCAGGGCTCGCCCGGGCCGGACGCCGACGCGCAAAATCAAGATGAGGAAACTTCGCTCAGCGGCGCTGAAATCGACGTGGAAGTAGTGCCCGATCCGAATCCGGAAGAAATTGCGCCCGTCGAGGCCGGCGTGGCGGAGATCGACGTCGAGGTTGTCCCCGATGCTGCGCGGTCGATGTCAGAATCGGCAGCTTCGGAAGAGTCTTCTACGATCCCGCCCGATCTCGAGGCGCCATCCGCAGCCGACGATGAGGCGGGCGTTGTTGGGGAGGAGCTGGACGTCGAAGTCGTCGCTGATCCGAACCCGGAAGAGACGGAGCCAACGCAAACTGCGGTCCCCGAAATCGATGTGGAAATGGTTCCGGATGCCGCCGCGTCCCAAGAGTCTGCCGAGCCGATTGGACAGGCCATTCTACCGCCAGTCGAGATATCGGATACAGAATTACAGGCGATTCTGGAAGGCGTTATCTACATAGCCGACGAGCCGCTGACCCTGGCGCAGATCGCAAACGGCCTGGCGCAAGCCCCGGAGCGCATCGAAGCCATCCTGCGCCGTTTGATGCAGGAGTGCGACAAGCCAGGTCGCGGTATTGCGGTGCGTGAAGTGGCCGGCGGCTTCAAAATGGCCACGAAACCGGAGCACCACGATGCGGTCCGCAGCTTCGTGAAGAGTCTCAAGCCGCCACTGAAGCTTTCGCTGCCAGCGCTTGAGACGTTGGCGGTTATCGCCTACAAACAGCCCGTCACCGCGCCCGAAATCATGGAAGTTCGCGGCGTACAGGGCGCAGGTGTTTTGAAAACGCTGCTCGATCGCAAGCTGATCGCGGGGGCCGGCCGTAAAAACGTAATCGGCAAGCCCATTCTCTACAAAACCACCAAGGAATTCCTGATTCAGTTTGGCCTGAAGGACATCAGTGAACTGCCCTCATTGAAGGAGTTCGAAGAGATCCGCCGCATGGCCTTCGCCGATTCAGACACCGCCGCCAGCCCCGTTGCCGAGGCCCCATCGCTCACCGCCGAAGCAACCCCGGCGGCCGAAGCTGCGCCATCGGCCGAAGCTGTGCCAGGGCCCGAAGCTGTGCCAGCGCCCGAAGAAAAACCTGCCGCCTCGCCTCGCGATCCGGAGCAGCCCACGGAACCGGAGGCATAGATGGCTGAAGAACGCCTGCAGAAAATCCTGTCGCAAGCCGGTGTTGCCTCGCGCCGGCACGCCGAACAGTTGCTGCTCGAAGGTAGAGTTACAGTGAATGGCGCTGTGGTGGACAAGCTCGGTTCCAAAGCCGATCTCGACCGCGACTACATCAAGGTCGACGGTCGTCTACTGCGTCCACCCAAACACATGGTGTATATCGCGTTACACAAACCCGATGCTTCGGTGAGCACGGTCAGCGATCCGCAGGGACGCACCACCGTCATGGAACTGCTGCGCGGCGTAAAGGACCGCGTCTATCCGGTGGGCCGCCTCGACTATCACAGTGAAGGCCTGCTGCTCTTTACTAATGATGGAGAACTGGCCAACGCCGTCATGTCCGCTGCTACGCACCTGCCAAAAACTTACCTGGTAAAAGTCAACGGCACGCTCACCGCTGAGCAGGAGCAGAAGTTTCGCCAGGGCGTGCCGTTGATGGGAAAACGCACGCTGCCCGCGGGTTTGAAGATCATTCGCGAGGCGCAAAATCCCTGGTATGAGGTGAAGCTGATCGAAGGCCGCAACAATCAAATTCGCATGATGTTCAAGCACTTCGGCCTCTTGGTAGAAAAGCTGAAGCGGGTCCGGATCGGCCCCATCGACATGGGGCGTCTCAAACCAGGACAGTTCCGTCATCTGGAAGAGGAAGAGGTTCAGAAGTTGAAGCGCGCCATTCAGCAGAAGCGGGAACGGGTGAAGGTATGAGAACCATTCCAGAGATTCTGCGGGATTCGCGGGTGATCGCTGTTGTCGGGCTATCGAGTAAACCTTACCGCCCCAGCTACGGAGTTTCGGAGTACATGCAGCGCGTAGGGTATAGGATCGTACCGGTAAATCCCCAGGAGTCTGAAGTCTTGGGTGAGAAGTGTTACCCCGAGCTTGATCGCATCCCTGACGCAGTCGACATTGTCGACATTTTTCGCCGTTCTGAATTCGTCCCCGAAATAGTCGAAGCGGCCATCCGTAAAGGCGCCAAGGTTATCTGGATGCAGGAAGATGTGGTAAATGAAGAGGCCGCGCGCCGCGCTCAGGAAGCCGGACTCGACGTTGTTATGGACCGTTGCATTCTGAAAGAACACCGCCGTTTTCAGTAGCCTCTCTCACCCGCCGCAGAACCGGTCGAAACCGCACTTCCCCAGTCGAAAACCCGCATACGTGGCATCAGCCTTGCAACCTGTGTGTCAGACAGAACAAAGCCGCGTAATCCGCGGCTCTATCAGATCATTCAGACAAGGAGCGGACCATGTCAGGAAAAAATACTGCAGTCTTCGGGATCTTCGCCGATCGCGTAGCAGTGGAAGAGGCCGTCGATCATTTGCGAACCGCTGGATTTCGAAACACGGACATCTCCGTACTATTCCCCGACAATCAGGGAACCAAAGATTTCGCGCACGAAAAGAACACCAAAGCTCCGGAAGGCGTCACGACAGGCGTAGTTGCTGGAGGTCTCGCCGGTGGTGTGCTGGGCTGGCTTACCGGAATCGGCGCTCTCGCCATTCCGGGCCTTGGACCTTTCATCGCTGCTGGACCTATTGTGGCTGCACTCGCTGGCGCCGGCGCCGTCGGAGCCCTCGGGGGCGTTGTCGGCGCGCTTGCGGGCATGGGCATCCCGGAATACGAGGCCAAGCGGTACGAGGGCCGTATTCGCGAGGGCGGAGTGCTACTCTCGGTGCACTGCGACAATACAGACTGGGTGAAGCGCGCGAAGGAAATTCTGGAGCGCGCGGGCGGCCAGGATATCGCCTCGGCAAGTGAAAAGGCCGGCGATTTCGCGAATGCCGACAAGCCCATGCCCCGTGTCCGTACCGCGGGCAGCGGTGGCGTGGTCACCGACGATTACGCGGATACGCGTGAAGATCTGTAAAAGCGAGCCGGACCGCCACTACTGATTCAGCAACGGCTCCACAGCAGCATCAATCGCACGGCAGATTAAAATCGCCGGCTCCTTGGGACTGTCTTGCGTGCTCCTCGATGGAAACATCAGCGGCATTGCCAAGACCAAAACGAGGTGTCGGCGATTATCATTTATAGCCAAGATTGATTCACCCTCCGGCCGTCACGCAAATCCGACTTCACATCGCACTCGCGCGGGCGCTCTGTGAGAGCGCGCGCAAACCTCACGCGTCGGCGGAGTATCTTTCTGCCTGACGTGCAACAGTTCATGTTTGCAGCAGGCGGGTGGTTATAATCTAGTAGTGAAATTTGGTTGGAAAGTGCTGTTGTTGCCCGCCATCGTCATCCCATTTACGGCTTGCCACAGTTCGATGGAGAATAAAGACGCCGTCCAGCGTGGGATTATGGACCGCTTGAGTCAGGCGGGGCTCAGCACTCAGAACATGGATGTGGATGTCAGTCATGTAGTCTTCCACGGCAACCAGGCGGAAGCGGATGTAGAGGTGCGGCCGAAAGGCGCCACGCACGAACAGGGAATGGAGTTGCACTATGGTCTGGAAAATCAAAAGGGCAAGTGGGTGGTCGTCAGTCATGCGGGAATGGCCGGACACGGAGGCGGAGTGATGCCCGGTTCGCCCAATCCGCACGGCGATAGCGTGCCGGCCATGCCGCCGGATCACGGTTCCAAAATGCCTTCGCCCGACGACCTTCCTCCGGCCGGCAAGCGCCAATGAAATCGGTAGCAATTCTCGGTGGAGGTCCGGCTGGCGCATTCGCAGCGGAGCAACTGGCAGCCGCGGGCCTGAAGGTCCGCCTGTTCGATGAAAAGCTTGCTTGGGAAAAGCCGTGTGGCGGCGGTCTCACTCACAAAGCCTACAGCCAGTATCCATTCCTGATCGAAAACTCGACGCCGAAAAAGTTTGTCACCGAAAGCGTGCTGGCCGCTCCCAATGCAGGTGAAGCGTGCCTCAAGCTTAGTGATCCGTTGCTCATTTATTCGCGTATCGAACTCAATCGTATGCTGCTCGATCGCGCCGAACGAGCAGGCGCGCAGTTGGAAAAAGCGCGCGTACTCGAAATGGAGCGACGCGGCGACGGATGGCTGCTGCGCACCAAGAGCGGCGTCGCCGATGCGGACTTCTGCATTGTTGCCACGGGCGCGCGCAATCCCTTACGCGATGTCGGCACGCAACTCACGCCGCCCGATGCCATGTCCGCGCTTGGCTACTATGTGCAAGGTGAGCAGTCGCGCATCGATATTCAATTCCTTCCGAAACTCGAGGGCTACATCTGGATCTTCCCGCGCTGCGGTCACATGTCCGTAGGCATTTGCGGAAAGGGTGAATCCGCCAGCTCGCTGCGCGCGCGCTTAGAGCGTTACATGACCGATCGCGGCATGCAGTGGAAAGGTTCACCGTTTTATAGTCATCTGCTGCCTTCGCTTGAAATCGGCTCCTGGCGCAAAAATCGCGTCGCCGGTGAAGGCTGGATGGCTGTGGGCGATGCCGCGGGTCTCGTCGACCCCATCACCGGCGAAGGCCTTTACTACGCCATCCGCTCCGCCGATCTCGCGGTGCGTTCGCTCCTCATGGAGGTCAATGGCCTCGCGGAACGCGTCACCCACTACAAGAAACTGCTGCTCCGAGATTTCACTGCCGATCTGGAATTCGGCGCCCGTCTGGCGAAGAAGATCTTTCGCGGCAAATTCATGTTCGATTCCGTGCCCGCGCGCATGGTGCAGTTCACGCGGCGCAGTCCCCGCTTCTCGGCGGTCATGCAGGACCTGTTCGCAGGCAAACAGCCGTACAGCGAACTGAAGAAGCGCCTGTTGCGCAATCTCAACGGCAGCCTGTACGACATCGTAATGAGTTTCGGGTTCAGCCGTCTGGTTCCGAGGAAAGTCGAAAGTTGACCAAATCCGAAGCGTTTTTCGAACGAGCGCAAGAGTTCATTCCAGGCGGCGTCAATTCCCCGGTACGCGCCTTTCGCAGCGTAGGTGGCAATCCCATTTTCATCGCGCAGGGACAGGGCTCCCGTCTCTTCGATGTCGATGGCAACGAATACATCGATTACGTCGGCTCTTGGGGCCCGCTGCTTTTAGGTCACCGTCATCCCGAAATTATTTCGGCGCTCAATTCCGCCATCGACATCGGCACCAGCTTCGGCGCGCCTACTGCGCGCGAAATCGATCTCGCCGAAGAGATCTGCCAGGCCGTGCCCTCCGTCGAAATGGTCCGGCTGGTGAACTCCGGTACCGAGGCGACGATGTCCGCCATTCGCCTGGCGCGCGCATTCACCGGTCGCAACCTGATCATCAAGTTCGACGGCTGCTATCACGGTCACGTCGATTCGCTGCTGGTTAAAGCCGGCTCTGGTGTTGCGACGCTCGGAATTCCGGACACCATCGGCATTCCCCAATCCTTTTGCGACACCACTCTCTCGCTTCCGTACAATTCCATCAGCGCCGTTGAAGATGCCTTCAAAGCCCATAAAGATCAAATCGCCGCCATCATCGTAGAGCCCGTCGCGGGTAACATGGGTTGCGTTCCGCCCGCGCTTGGTTTCTTGCAAGCGCTGCGCGATTTCAGTCAACAGGCGGGTGCGCTGCTCATCTTCGATGAAGTGATGACCGGTTTTCGCGTTGCGTTCGGCGGCGCGCAAGAGCTTTACGGAATCAAACCCGACCTCACCACGCTCGGCAAGGTCATCGGCGGCGGTTTGCCTGTGGGCGCCTATGGCGGGCGCAAGGACATCATGAAGATGATCGCGCCATCGGGACCCGTCTATCAGGCTGGAACCCTTTCGGGCAATCCGCTGGCCGTCGGCGCCGGTCTCGCGATGCTGCGTTATCTGAAAGCCCATCCCGAAGTCTACCGGCAGCTGGAATCGCGCGCAGCTAAGCTCTGCGAAAACGTACCCGCGGGCGTAACCGTGAACCGGGTGGGTTCCATGTTCACCTTCTTCTTCACCGACCAGCCAGTGACGGATTACGAATCGGCCAAGCGCAGCGATACGGCTCGTTTCGGCCGGTTCTTCCATGGCATGCTGGAACGCGGCATCTATCTTGCGCCCTCTCAATTCGAAGCGGCGTTCGTCTCGGCGGCTCACACGGAAAAGGATATCGACGAGACCATCGCGGCCGCAACCGAAGCCTTCAAACTTTAAACACGCGCCACAGTTTACTTGTCGCGTAGCCGGTGATTCCCACAAACACGCAGAAGCTTATCGCCAATACTGCCAGTTTGCGCCGCGGCGATAGCTCCGCCGCCTCCCACGAATCGATGCTCACTCGCAAGCGCACCACCGATGAGTCGGGCGACCCGCGGTTTTCCAGCACAAAAACGCAATCGTTCGGATTCCCGACATGCTCGCGCAATACGCCCGACCGTATCGGCGGAGTCTTGCGCAATGGACTCGGCATGTGGCCCGTCTTCAGCTCTTCCAGCCCGGCCCGGTCGATCATCAGCAAGCGCACCGGCGCTCCCGACTCCACCGTGAAGACGGCCGTCACAATCGCGGGCTCCTCGCGCCACTGCAATTCCGGGCTGCGCCAGTTAGAGGAATCGATGTAGCGCCAATTGTCCGGCGGCACCTGATCGACGCGGTCGACCATGTTGACGTTGCGGAATAGAGTAAGAAACAGCAGGCACGCAAAGAGCGGCATGTCAGACGATACGCCAAGTATCCCATACCCGAACAGGCCCTCCGGCGCAGTTGCACGTAAGAAGAAAGGCTAAAATTAAGGAATGGACGATAGTATGGCCCGGCCTCGGGCGGAGCTTGCTTCGCTGGAGTTGCCGGGTTGGAAGTCCGCGGCGAATTGGCTCGCCGCTCTGTTTCTCGCCGTGCTCTTCGCGGTCTCCGGAATGTGGAAGCTCACCTATCCGCTGGATTGGGCGGTCCGCCTCTCGGAGTTGAAATTTCCCGAACACCTCAGCCTGGCGCTCTCGTTGGTTTTAGGCATCGCCGAAACCGTTGGCGCTGCGATGATCCTGACGCCGCGCTTCCGCAAAGCAGGCGCGGCGCTCATCGGATTTCTGCTCGCCTGCTTTCTCATCTACTTCGCCCTGAACTACAACGCGCTGCGCGGCGCCGATTGCACCTGTTTTCCTTGGGTCAAGCGCGTCGTTGGCCCTGGCTTCTTCGTCGGCGATGGCGCAATGCTGGGAATTGCCGCATTAGCGGGTGTCTGGGCCAAGCCGATTCATAGCCTTCGCAGTGCGGCGCTGATTGTAGGCGTAGTCGTTGTGTATGGACTCGTCTCCTGGGGAGTGGCCGCCGTGCGCCAAACCGGGACGCTCGCGCCTGAAAGCGTGCAAGTCAACGGCGCGCCCTACCCTCTGCGCGAAGGCAAGCAGTTCATTTTCTACTTCGACCCCGAATGCGAACACTGCCGCCAGGCTGCGCAAAAAATGTCGCAACTCAATTGGGGATCTACCAAGGTCGTGGCGGTTCCCGTCGCCACGCCGCGTTTCGCGCAAATGTTCCTCAACGAAACCAAGCTCAAAGCCGCGCTGACTAACGATCTCGACAAGCTCAAAGCCGTTTTCCCCTACACCGCGGCCCCGGCAGGCGTAGCCTTGGTGAATGGTCACGAAAAAGCGGCCGTCACTCAGTTCGAATCCGATAGTGAGCCCGCCGCTACGCTTCGCCAGCTTGGCTTGGTGAAATAAGTTCGGTTCAGCGAAATAAAGCGGCGAACGCACCCGTCCGCCGCTCTCCTATCACGCTCGATAAGCCGATAGTGGTGGATTGCGATTCGGGAACTGCCGTTGATGCCAGTACGGATATGCGATTTGAGTCGTGCTGGCCTCGTCCAACTTCGCCACTTGCTCCGCACTCAGCACAAAATCCGCGGCCGCCAGGTTATCCCGCAACTGCTTCTCGTCACGCGCGCCGATAATTACACTCGAAATCGTTGGTTTGCGCAGCAGCCAGTTCAGCGCGATTTGCGGGACGGACTTTCCGGTCGCGGCCGCCACCGCGTCCAGCGCATCCACCACTTTGTATAGATAATCTTCCGGCACCGTCGGGCCTTTGTCCGCCGTCTTGTGCAAACGGCTCACCTCCGGCAGCGGCTGCCCCCGACGGATCTTTCCAGTCAGCCGTCCCCAACCCAGCGGGCTCCAGACCAACGCACCCACGCCCTCGGCCTCTCCCTGTGGCATCAACTCCCATTCGTAGTCGCGCCCCACCAGCGAGTAATACACCTGATGTCCGACATACCGCGACCACCCGTAACGATCGCTCACATCGAGCGATTTCTGAAGATGCCATCCGGAAAAGTTCGAGGCCGCGATATACCGCACTTTG
>DATAUH010000083.1:0-10809 GCA_036268375.1 Bryobacteraceae bacterium
GCGCTCAATGAATAATCGTGTTCGCCATTCGGGAGTCCGTAAATTGAGTACGGTCTCCCGATATCTTCCCCGGAACAGGCAGCAGCCGCGCAGCCAGCGGCTTGTTCCATTTCTGCGCCAGCGAGGCCACATCACCCAGAATCTTGGCGATCTGCTCCTCGCTGGTGTCTCCTCGCAACGGCACCGTGTCTAACCCACCCGCGCAAACTGCCGAATAGGCAAGCAGCGAATCAATGCTGTACGTCTTCTCCTCCCACCGCTTCGCCAGCACCGCGTCTTCCAACACTGGAACCATCAGCCCCGCATAACCAACGCGCTTTATGGGTACAGACTGTACCGCTTGCGTAATGATGCGCGCTGCCGTCATAGTGCCGCTCGAACCGAACGGAACGCCGGTGAACGCTTCGATCGCGCGCCCGATCGAGACATCACCTAGCGGCGCGGGCGTCGGATCAATCCCTTGATACGTCCACCCGCTGGAAGAAGCAACGCCAGTGGCGACCGTCTCCGCCTCTCGCATGTAGCGCGCTAATGCGTCGGCCAAGCGTTTCCCGGCTTCCACTGGATCGTGCGTCTGCGCGAAAACGTCGCCGACAACATTGGCCGCCTCTAGTCCAACCGAAAACGACCGTCCTCCGCCCAAGTGATAAGAGCCGGGATAGAATGGCCCGAACGGCTTCACCATCGCGGTTGCCGCGAAGTTAAAGTTTCCTTCTCCGTGTTGACTGCGCTGCGCGATCAAATGAATTACCTTCGCCGCCTCTTTCAGAGCGCGCCAGTGAATGCCGTCCTCGCCCGCGATGATCAGGCTCGAGTTTGTCTTGCCGGTCGAAAGCGCCTGGGCCAACAGATCATTCAGTGACGCGTCGTCGCCGTCCTGGATCATAGCGGGGCCGATATTGAGCGAGAAGCCGGACTTTGCGGCGAGATCGTTCAGCTTGTGCAACAATCCCAACGCCTCCTCACGTTTCATGCCGTGTATGTATCGAGGAAACGGCTGCGTGACGATCCGGACAGTCTCAACCTCAAATCCGCCCCGCTTGTACGCGTCGCGCGCAGCATTGAGAAAACGCAGCGTATCCGCAATCTGACCTTCATATCCTTTGGCGTCGATATCAATAAACGCGGTGATCGCGCGAACCTTGGGCCGTGATTCACCCATTAAAGTCACCGAAGCCAGCAGCAGAGCCAGAAGGAGCTTTCGCATAGATTCAATGTAGGACAGCGTTATCCTGCTGTCCAGAAGAAGCTTAGTCCCGCCATTCCGGTCCTCACGTCAAAATATCTGAGAACTCTTACGGCTTGGCTCAACCATCTCCTTAGAGCCGGTGAGTACACATCCAATGAGACCCTCCACGGCCGGGGACCCCCTCCTCGGTCCTTGCGCGGCTGTGGCCCTGGGTGTGCTCTTGGCGCGCTTCGTACCCTTTCGCCAGGCCGAAGCGGCTACACTCACCGGCGGACTCTTCGCAATGGCGGCTCTGGCCGCTTGGCGCCGCTCACCCAAACTCGCTGCCATCTGCTGCTGCATCGCCATGCTCTTCGCCGGCATTTGGACGGCGGTCGCGCACGCCCCTGGTCCGACACCTGAAATCGACGCCGAAGCGCGCGAAGTGGTGATCCTGGGCGGATGCGTTGTAGAGCCGCCGGCGATTTCCGGCGCTCGCGAACGCTTCGTGCTCGAACTGGAGCCGAAGACCCGTGCGCAGGTGACGCTTTACACGCGTACGGGTGAAACGCTTCCGGATTTGCGGTACGGGCAGAACATCGAACTCGACGCCAAAATCCGCAAGCCGCACAACTACGGAAATCCTGGCGCTTTCGACTACGCTCACTACCTCTCAGAGCGCGACATTTACTGGACCGCCAGCGGCGCCGCCGGTTCCGTTCACATCCTGCCCGGAAGTTGCGGCTCCGCGTTTCAAAAATTTGTGATGGATTTACGCGCCACCGCCTTGGCCCGGATCGCCCGCCTCTACCCGGACGATACCTATCAAAGCGCCATGGTGCAAGCGATTCTGATTGGTCAGAATTATCAACTGCAGCGCGTCTGGACAGAGGATTATCGCAACACCGGCACCTTTCACACGCTGGTGATTTCGGGCACGCACGTTGCGATTCTGGCGGCGTTCTTCCTTTTCCTGCTGCGCCTCTGTTTCGTTCCGGAAAGCATGGCGCTGTTCACTACCGCTGGGGTTATGTGGCTCTACGCGTTGGTATCCGGATGGGGAGCCCCTTGCGTACGCGCGGCGGCGGGCCTCACGCTATTTAGTATCGGCCGCTACTTCTATCGGGAGCGGCGGCCACTGAATTTACTGGCCGCGATCGCTATCGGATTCCTGATGCTCAATCCGGATCAGCTCTTCGACGCCAGTTTTCAGTTGACCTTCCTGGCCGTAGCGTTCCTCGGCGCCTTTGCCAATCCGCTGATTAACGCCACCACGGGCCCGCTCACACGCGGCCTCACCGATTTGGCGGATGTCCGGCGCGATATGTATCTCGAGCCCCGCGCCGCCGCATTCCGCGTGGAGGTGCGCCTCCTCGCTCAAACATTGCATATGGCGCTCCGCCTGCCGCAAAAGGCAGCCAGGCTGATCGTCACCGTGCCCAGTCGAGTCGTCCTTCTTTTTCTTGAAACCGCAGCCGTTTCGGCCGTTGCGCAGGTCGGTCTTGCGCTGCCGATGATCGTCTACTTCCATCGCATCGGAATCTCCGGCCTGTCCGCCAACGCCTTCATCGTGCCCATTCTCGGTGTCGCGGTACCTATCGCTTTTGTCGCCCTGTTTACGGGTTGGGTGTGGGTCGCGAAGATCGCGGGCTGGATTCTTGGGATTTCGCGCCTCATCGTAGCCTGGCACGCCGCGCTTGAGCCGCACTGGCGCATTCCGCCACCGCCGTTTTGGCTCGCAATTGCATTCGTTCTCTCGCTGATCGTGGCAGGTTTCGTTCACAGGCGCGCCTGGCGCGTTACGGCGGGAGCCACACTGGGTATTTCCCTCATCCTAATGCTGTGGCACCCCTTCGCGCCTCAAAAAAGGCCGGGTGAACTCGAGATGACGGCCATAGATGTGGGCCAGGGCGACAGCATCCTGTTCGTTTTTCCGAATGGCAAGACGATGCTTTTGGACGGCGGCGGCATTCCCGCCTTCGGCGGTGGAGAGCGTGCCAAGATCGATACAGGCGAAGACGTGGTTGCCCCGTACCTATGGCAACGCTCCATACGCTCGCTCGACGTGGTCGTCCTTTCGCACGCTCATGAGGATCATATCGGCGGCCTGGCGGCCATCGTGGACGATTTCCATCCACGCGAGCTCTGGACCGGAGCCACCCCGGATAGTGACGCCCGCGGCAACGCATCCTGGAATAACTTGCGTGAAAAAGCCGGAAAAACCGGCATGAAGATCGTTCCGCTGGCTGAAGGGCAACAATTCAAATTCGGCGGCGCCGAGATCGACATCCTGGCGCCTTCGACAGACTACGTCGCGAGCGACACCCCCAAGAACAACGATTCATTGGTAATGCGAATTCGCTACGGTTCACGCACTTTTCTGCTCTGTGGCGATGCCGAGAAGCCCATCGAAAGGCAGATGCTGAGCGATGCGGAGATCGCGCACACCGACGTGTTAAAAGTCGGCCATCACGGCAGCCACACCTCCAGCACGGAGGAGTTTCTGGACGCAGTTAATCCCGAATTCGCGGTGATCTCGGTCGGCTACGCCAACAGTTATGGACATCCCAATCGCGATGTTCTGGAGCGCCTGGAAGAGCACCACACGGAAATCTTCCGCACAGATCAGGACGGGCTGATTACGATCCGCACCGACGGGAAACACCTCTCAGCCGAAACCGGCGCGGGGGTTCCCTGGGGCTTCACGTTCCCGCTGGCTGCGTTTTGATCTCGAGCGCCGCAGCTTACTTGGATTTCTGCAGGACCCTGGCGTTGGCGGGCAAACGAAAGAGTTCGTCGCCGAAGCCTTTATTGATCTCGACCGATTCCGAAAACATCTCGTAGATCTTTTCGCCGTTTCGCTCCCGCCGCACATCATGCGGCCATTGAACGCCGCCTCCAGCGTCGCGGTACCGGGCGAATGAGGTCACTTCCGTATCCATGTCGTGATACTCCTCATTGCGCCGCTTGTACGTCTGGCGCGTCGGAAGCTTCGTCGATTGATCGAAGTAAACCGTCACCGGCATATTCTCCGCGCACGCAATCTGCACGATGTTCACGGGGCGATTGTCGAAGATATCGCTGCCCAGGGAATAAAAAGAGACTTCAGGTTCCTTCAGCCGCTCGCGCAGCATATAAAGGACGTTGTGCAGGGTGGTGTCCCGATATCGCGACAGCTGATCGTCCGGCAGCGGGCGCGCGCCCCGGAACGTTACTTCCCAGGCCTCCGGAACCGCGGTGAATAACACGAAGCCATATCGCTCTTCGAACTTTCCGCGCACTCGATCGCCGAAGCTTTGCCGTTCCTCAACCAACATCTTTCCCGCGACCAGCGGTCCGGAGGGCGGTAAGTAGCGGGTATAAATCTTTGCGATGGGCGACGCGCCGGACATCTGGCTGTTGTAGAACGAATAAGCGCGTCCCGTCTCGAGACGGTCCTGCATGTGCAAAAATGCGTCGCCGCCGAGCGCCGCGATTGCATCGTCGACTACTTTGCGCCCTTTCTCCTCCCGGGTGTCGGCCGCATAGGCGCACTCTCCGGCAATAAAGGCGATACAAAGTGCGCTGCTGGCGATGCTCTTAAGACCCATTCGCTTTTATAATCGCACGGGGCCGCCACAGCTTTGGCCCAGCCACTTACCGCGAAAACTCGTATGTCCGAACAAGTACGAAGAATGTAGAAGATTCCATTTTTCAGTCCCTTTGCCGGAATCCGGAAGTACTCATCGCGGCCAATTCTGACGTCTAATGGATTACTGGAATTTGCTAACGGAGCACCCAACGTAGTATATGAAGAAGGATTTGAGTGGAGCGTGGAATGCGATGTAAGGTCGCGATTCTTTCCCTTGTAGTAACGTTTTCAATACAGGCCGCCCCGTCCGAGCAGTTGCTCGACGATGCGTTCGCCGATCTTTACAATTTCAATTTCCCCGCGGCTCACGCGACGATTGACCGCGAGGTTGCCGCGCATCCCAACGACCCGATGCCTTATGCAGTCCGCTCCGCAGCCTATCTATTCTCTGAATTAGATCGCCTCGGCATTCTCGAGAGCGAATTTCTCGTTGACGACACCCGCATCGTCGAAAAGAAAGACCCGCCGCAACCAGACCCCGCCACGCGGGTGAAGTTCTTGAGGGCCGTGACCGATGCGCAATCCCGAGCCCAGACCGTCCTTGCAAAGGATCCGAACGACAAAATGGCGCTCTTCGCCATGAGTATCACCGAAGGCGTAGCTACGGACTATATGGCGCTGGTAGAGAAGCATCAGATCAGCAGTCTGAAGCCTGCCAAGAAGTCGAACGCATATGCGCAACGGCTGCTGAAGCTCGACCCGAAATTTTATGATGCATATTTGACCGCCGGCTTTTCGGAATACCTGGTCGGCAGTCTGCCCTTCTTCATCCGCTGGTTCGTACATTTCGACAACGTGAGCGGGAGCAAAGAGGAGGGGGTCCGCAATTTGCAATTGGTGGCATCTGCCGGCCACTATCTGAAGCCATTCGCCAAGATTCTTCTCGGCATCGCGGCCTTGCGCGATAAACATCCACGCGATGCGCAGAAGCTCCTGGCGGAACTTTCCCGGAATTATCCTCAGAATCCGCTTTTCCGAAAAGAGCTGGGGAAGTTAAACGAGAAGTACGGCGCCGATTGAGGATATCCGCACTTCTCGCCCCTGACTAACTTCCAGCAACCGCGAGCGGCTTTATCCGGCCTTCTTCTTGGCAGCCGTCAGCGCCGTTTCCAGCTTGGTTCCCGCAGGTGAACCGAGGCCAGTCGCGGCGTCCCAACCAGGCCCCGCCGAAAACGCCCCATTGTTGCCGCTGGTAATATCGTGAAACGCACTGTCGGACTTCGGCAGTGCATAAATCAGCGGCTGCAGCAATCCCACGGGCGTCCCCCGCTTCTGATTCAGCAGCGCGATGAGTCCGCTCCACAGCGGCGCTACCGCGCTGGTACCGCCGATGACTAGCGATTCGCCATCCACCAGCACCTGATAGCCGGTATTCGGATCGGCATTTCCACTGACGTCCGGAACGCCTCGTCCACCCCCGGAAGGGGGCTTGATACCCGCGCTACTCTGCCATGTGGGTAGCGAAAACTGAGTGCTGTAGCCGCCGCCGCTCGCTCCACCCTGAGTGCCATCATTCCACACGGTTTCGCTGGTGATCTTGCTGCCCGAGCCGCTGAGCGATGTGCCGCCGCACGCCAGAATGTTCGGACTAGACGCAGGAAAATCTACGTGGTTGGCTCCGTCCGTTTCGCCGTCGCTCGATCCATCATCACCTGATGCCGCGCAGATCGTCACTCCGAGAGCGGCAGCATCCTCCGCCGCAGAGTCAAAGGCGGACATTGCCTGCGCAGTCCACCCAGACTCGGGACCGCCCCAACTGATCGAGATCACCGAAGGCTTGTTGGTGGTGTCATGAATCGCGGTGGTGAGCGCATCTTGAAAACCTTGATCCGTATTGGGCGCGAAATACACCACAATGTGTGCACCCGGCGCCACCGCCCCCGCCACCTCGATATCGAGAAGAACCTCGCCATCCGCGCTATCCGGCGTCGTTGGACTGTTCTTGGCCTTGTCTACCAGAACCGCGCTTATTTTCGGTTCAGTGATCTTGAGTGATGAAAAATAGCTCTTCAGATCCGCGGTCTTGTATCCGCCGCCCAGTTCGAGAATGCCGATGGTCTGACCCTTGCCATTCACATCCGTCGGGAATTGGTACAGGCTCGCTACTTGCGGAGGCGTGTAGGATACATTGCCGGCGCCGGCCCGGATTCGAAAGTGGGCGCGCGCCTGCGGACGGTTATCCAGCCCTAAGACCGCGTCGATAGAATCGACCAGATCCACAGGAACGTGGATTCCGCCGGTTCGACACCGGTATTGACGGCCGCCCTCGTCCTCGAAGCGTTCCAGCTTCACATTGAAGGCATTCCGCATGTCGGTAGCGCTGCCGCTCAATTTAATCGTCCGCCGGGCCGGCGCAACTTCGGTGACGGTAAGATTGTGCGCCTTTGCAAACTCCTCAATCGACTGAATGACGCGCGGGTCGGCGCCAAACTGGGCCGCAAACTCCTCTCGGGAGAGCACGCGCCCCTGCGTAATGGCCCGCTGCTCGCCCGCCTTGGGCTTAAGGATGACAGACACCTCGATAACTTCATCTGGCGGCTGTTCACCCGTCTTCTTACCGATGGCGCGCCGTTCGCTTCCTGGAAGTACGACCTTTTCTTTGTTATTCATGTCCAAGTTCCTGTTGCCAGTTTGGACCGATTGGCCGGTTGATATTCGATCAGCTTACCTCGACAGGTATGATTAATTACAGCTTTCCGCAAGAACTACAAAGAATCGCGCACTTTGGTACAAGGATCGATGTGGACACGAATTTCGTATGTCGGTAAAGCCAAACCGAGCATTTCTATTGTCGCTTCCAGAGCGCGTTTTACGCGCCGCGGCGGCAATGTCCGCCGGATTGCTGCGCGAACTGGGAAACGCGACGCTGCCGGCTCCGATGCGGCGTACGAAGGTCTACCAGATCATGGTGGAAAGCACGTTGCGCTTTCTCGCCGAGCAGGTAGGACAAGTGGAAAGCGTGTCCCAGTCCGAAGAGAAACTGGCCGAAAATTTCCTGATCAAACGCACGATCGGTGATGGAATCGATCTGGCTGGTATCGCCGCCTTCCACGCATCGCCGGTATGGATACTCGCCGCGCTAGCAGATATTTCGGGCACTGGACGTCAACTCATCGTGGAAATCACGACCAGCCTGAAAGAGGAAGGCCTGCTGGATCCTGATGCCCATTTCGAAAACGTGGATCAACTGCTGGACGGTCTGGAGAAGACCACCGGACAACTCGCAACTTCGATCCGGTTTCCCCCGCTCGACGTACCTGGATTGCGCAAAGAATGGCTGGCGCTACGCGAATCGGCGCATAGCCTTCCGGCTCTCAGCCTGCCGTCGCCGCACGTGCTGCGGGAACAGTGGGACGCATTAAAGCATGAAGCTGCGGTACAGAAGCGCTCTATTCTGGAGCTGTCGTCGTTGATGGCGCTCTCATCAGTCCGTTCCCTGCCCGGCAATCTGTTGTGGCTCTCTCGTTGCGCGCGTACCGCGACCGTCAGAACGGGCCAGTTCTTTGCAGAAGGACTCCTGGAGCACTATCGAAGCACGTTGCAGCAGATTCACGCTGTTGGATATGTTGCGTATTGGCGGAAAGAGTTCAAGCCCTACCTGCGCGCGGCCGCCGAGCAGTTTTCGCGCGCCCACACATCGCTTACGGAACGGCTGCTATCGAAAGCTCGTTAAGTGGACTAAGCGTGACGCATTGACGCCGCAGGGGCCTTAGCGCCGTCATACTCCATCAGTGCCATGAATCCGAAGTCCATATGAAACTGCTGATGGCAATGAAACAGCGTTGGACCGGGATTGTCGGCAACGAACTGCGCTTCCACTTGCTTCCGAGCCGGGCACATCACCACATCCTTCATAACTCCGGCCGTTTGCTTGCCAGCGACACTCACTAACTCGAAAGCGTGCCGGTGTAAGTGCACAGGGTGAGCATCGTCACTCTGATTGTCAAATACCAGGCGATAACGAGCTCCGCTCTTCACCGCGATCGTATCGGTGTGCGGAAACTCCTTGCCGTTGATGGTCCAGTGATCCTCCCACTTATTGCCCATCCATTTCGCTTTGAACACCAACGGAATCCGTTCATCCGCCTCCGTGGCGGCCGCCGGCTTTCCAAAAACCGTGTAGTCCCAGGCAGAGACAGGCGGATCAAGCCACTTCGATGCTTCCTTTCGATCGCTGTACTCCACCACGATCCCAAGGCCGCTCTGGCGCGTCTTTTCGTCGACCTCCCCCAAAATCCACACGCCGGGCTGATTCATTTCCACAAGCACATCTGCTCGTTCGGCAGGAGCGAGGTCTATGACGTCCACGGCGCGCGGTGTGGGCACGGCGTACCCGTCCAATGCAATCACGGTCATGCGGTGACCAGAGAGCGCAAGCCGGTGCGACCCGGTAGCGCTTGCATTCACAATCCGGAACAAAACCCGCTGCCCTTGCTTCACTCGGACGGGTTCACCACTTCCCAAGCAGTGGCTATTGATGGTGTGCCAGCGGTAAGCCACTTCAAGCGAACCATCATCCATCGAAGTCATATACGGATCCCAGCCGTGCAAAGCAAGGATCACCTCTTGATCGTAGGCGCCGCGGTTTTCGGCAGACTCGACCAGCAAGACTCCAAACTGGCCAGTGTAGGAAGCCTTCTTCAGATTGCGCCCTGCAAAGGTATGGGTGTGATACCAGCGCGTTCCTGCGGGGCGCGGCGTGAACGAGTACCGCTGATGTCCTTTGGGAGCAATCATCGGCGTTCCTTCCTCCATTGAGCCATCCACGTTGGAAGGTATAAACAGCCCGTGCCAATGGACCAACTCAGGCGCGGCGCTATCGTTGAACACATCGATCGTGACCGGCCGCCCCTCCGTCATGCGCAGCACAGGACCGGGCACGGAGCCGTTGTAACCGATCGTCTTAATCACACGCTTGGGAGCGATCTCGAGATCGAGAGGCCCAATCCGCAAAGTGATATCCGCTTTCGCCGATTCCTGCGCAATCGCCGATTTCGTCGGCAACAGAGAACCCGCGGCCATAGCTAGAAATTCGCGGCGGTTCACGTTGGATCCTCCGACGGAGCAGCCTGATGGCTCTCGACGCGCGGAATTGCGGATGATGAATTCACTTCGGCGCTCAAGACCTCAACTCGCAACCAGCATAGCGGAACATTCAAGGTAGTGGTTCAGCGCGGGTGGCTCCAGAAGCCAGAATAGCCAGCCTCGGCCGCTTTCGGTAAGCTGATAAAGTGTCACGGAATCAAACGCCCTTCACTCCCGAACTAGCCGAGTACCTGTTTACAGTCACGAATCGCGAACCGGAGGCGCTCAAGCGGGAACGGCTGTCGACCGAAGATCATCCGCAAGCCGGAATGCAATCTTCGCCCGAACAGTGTCAGTTTCTACAGGTAGTCGCCAGACTGGTTGGCGCCAAGAAGGTCTTGGAGGTCGGCGTCTTCCTGGGATACAGTTCCAGTTGGGTGGCGCTCGCGTTACCTCCCGGCGGCAAGATCGTGGCATGCGATTTGAGCGAGGAATACACCGCGACGGCGCGTAAAACGTGGCGTGCGGCCGGCGTGGAAGACCGCATCGAACTTCACCTTGGCCCAGCGCTCGAAACGCTTGACCGCCTCATCGCCGAAGGCCACGCTGGCACGTTCGATATGGCGTTTATCGATGCCGACAAAACGAACTACTCCAATTACTTCGACCGCGCCGTTCAATTGGTACGGCAGGGAGGCGCCATCGTTGCAGATAATGTGTTTTGGCACGGCAACCCCATTGACAGTAACGCTCACGACGCCGACACCGAAGGGATTCGCGCCTTCAACTTGAAGGTTCATGCCGACCCGCGCGTTGCCATCACCATGGTTCCGCTGGGCGACGGGCTGACGGTGGCGTGCAAGCTTTAAGCCCTTCGCTGTTCCTTTGCTACGCGCGTAAGGATCGTGAGCTTGCGGAGCGCATTGCCGCCTTCATCGAACGGGGCGCTCATGTCCGCGTCGTGATCGACGGTGGTGAGTTGCAA
>DATAUH010000084.1:0-4057 GCA_036268375.1 Bryobacteraceae bacterium
CCGCCCTACAATAAAACCATGTGCCGTAGCATTAAAGTTCTCCGCCGTCCCGACGAATTCGCCACCGACGAAGAGATCTCAGCCGCCGCCCTCCAGTTCGTCCGCAAGATCAGCGGCTTCCATAAACCCTCAATGGCAAACCAAGCAGCCTTCGACCACGCCGTCAAGGAAATCGCCGCCACTAGCCATCGACTCCTCGAGGCCGTCGCCAAACCCGCCCACGCCAAAGCCTGACAACCTCTCTGGCGCAAAACACTCCGTAGCAAGAGCCTTCAACGCTGCCACACATGGTCCCCGATCTTTCGTTCGCCGAGTTCGTTTTTTCAGACTCACCACACGTCGTGCACAGTCGTCCGGTCCTCTGCCGGCAGTCCACTCGACGAACGTGACGAACCGATCGCCGTTCGAAAGAAGGTAGGGCATGCCCCGGGCGGTTGTTAAGCTGGAACTGTACGGGGCGGTGTTCCGTCTATGTACTTCTGCATGCGAACGCTCCTGATTGCCGCTTGTTGCGCGCTCCAGTTATGCGCCGCCGAAGATCCGAAGGAGATGGTGCGGCGCGCGCTGGCGGCGTACACGCACGATGACGCGGCGGAGCGGCAATACACATATCTGCAGCGCGAAGACATGCGGATGCTGGATGGCGCGGGCAACACGAAGCAGCGCAAGTTGCAGACGTGGGACGTGACGCCGGTCGAAGGGTCGCCGTACAAACGGCTGGTGAAACGCAACGACCAGCCGCTCTCCGCCGAAGAACAGAAGCAGCAACAGGACAGCCTGCAGTGGAATATCGAACAGCGGCGCAAGGAGACGCCGGAGCAGCGGCGGCAGCGCATTGCGGAGTGGGAGCGCAAGCGGCAGGAGCAACTGAAGGACATTCAGGAAGTTCCGGACGCGTTCGATTTCCGGCTGGTGGGCCAAGAGACGGTCGATGGCGTACCTACGTGGGTGGTGGAGGGAACGCCGCACCCGGGTTATCACGCGAAATCTCGGACGTCTTCGTTCTTCGGCAAGATGAGAGGCCGGATGTGGATTTCGCAGGGCGATTACCACGCGGTAAAGATGGACGCCGTGACCCTCGACACGATTTCGATTGGCGCGTTTCTACTGCGAGTTGCAAAGGGCGGCCACATCGTGGTGGAGTTTGCGCACGTGAATAACGAGGTGTGGCTGCCGAAGCACGCGTCCTTGAAAGGTTCGGCGCGGCTGCTATTTGTGAAGGGTTACCACCTGGATGCGGATTGGGCATTCACGGATTACCGAAAGTTTACAGTTGAGTCGCACGTGGTAAACGCAAACCGTTAAAACCCAGCTTCGCTTTTTCTTTGCCTACTTTCACCTGCTACGTTACACTGGTCGCATGCGGCTGCTTACTGGACCGCCGGGCTCCGGCAAGACATGGACAATCCTTGCGGAGTTGAAGGCGGCGCTACAGGCCGGCCGCGGCCGCGAAGCGCGGCTGATTGTCCCCACGGCAACCCTGGCGCAGCATGCACGCAACGAACTGGCGCGCGAAGGGCTGGTGTTTTCGCACGCCGTCGTGCAAACACTGAGCGGCTTCATGGACGAGTCGGTCACGGGCTGGCCGCAGGCGCCTTCAACGGCATTTCACTGGATCGTGGAGGAAGCCGCACGGCGGTTGCAGCGGCCGGAGTTCGCAGCAGTGCTGCCGTTCACCGGGTTCCACGCATCGCTGGCGCGCACCATAGAAGAATTCTCGGCGGCAGGTTGCGATAGCGAGCGACTGGCGAAGAATCTGCCCGCTGCGCCACTCGCGGAAGCGTTTTTGGCGGTCTACCGGGAGGTGGACCGCGAGTTAAAGCGGCGCGGACTGGCGCTGCGCGCGCGGCGATTGGAACTCGCGGCGGAGAACGTGCGGGCCAATGGCGTGGGTGAGGTGCGCGAGATCTGGTTTGACGGATTTCATGCGTTGCCGGAGCCAGAATTGCATTTCATAGACGCGCTGGCGAAACACGCGAAAGTGACAATCGCGCTGAGCGATTTCGCGGCGGAGGGAACTCGCGCAAACCTGGAGCGCTTCGGCTTCCGGTCGCAGATTTTGCCGTCGCGGAGAATTCGACCGGCCACGGCATTAGTGAAGGCCGCTGGGATCGAGCGCGAATCGGAAGAGATCGCCAGACGTATTTTGTCGCAGGTGACGGACGGGCGCGTGTTTCGCGATATCGGCGTAATTGTACGCGCGGCGGAGACGTATGCGCCGGTGCTGCGTTCAACATTTGCGCGCTTCGGGATTCCGGCGCGGTTCTACTTTCACAGCAGCTTAGAAGAGCACGCGACGGTGCGGTTTTTGAGCGGCGTTGTGGAAGCGATGTTGAGCGGCTGGGACCACGCGGCCACTTTGAGTGCGATGCGACTGGCGCCGCGCTTCGCGGAGTTGAACGCGATGGACCGTTTCGACTTCGACGTGCGGGAGCAGATTCCGAATGCGGGATTGGAAGTGCTGAAGACGCTTGCGGGCGAGGCGGAGCCGATTCAGCGCATGCTCGCGTCACTGGCAGCGCTGGACGAATGGCGCGGGTTGAAGGAGACCCCCGCGGATTGGGCGAGGCGGCTGCGAACCCTGCGCGGAATCTTTAAACCGGCGCGGCCGGCGGACGGCGCGAATCACGAACTGGCATTGCAGTATCGCAGCCAGGCTGCGGCGCTGGACGCATTCGACGAGGCCCTCACGCAGGCGGCAGACGCGATGCACGGCGCGCAGGCCCTGCCCCTGGCGGAGTTTTGGCCGCTGGTGAAATCGGCGCTGCGGCTGACGCCATTACGCGTCCGCGACGGGCGGCGCAATGCGGTGCAGGTGCTGAGCGCGCACGAGGCGCGGCAATGGTCGCTGCCGGTGATGTTCGTTTGCGGGTTGACGGAACGCCACTTCCCACAGTTTCACCGGCCGGATCCTTTTTTTCCGGAGAGTGCGCGATTGAGCCTGAACGCTGCCGGAATTCGGGTGCGCACAGCGGCCGGGTTTGAGGGGGAGGAGCAGGCGCTGTTCAAGGCGGCGATTACACGCGGGACATCGCTGGTCACGCTGACGTATCCCGAGTTCGATGCGCGCGGCGAACGCAACCTGCCTTCAATTTTTCTGGAAATTTTGCCTTTGGCCGCCGAAGAGGCGCGGCTGGTGCGGCCGCGGGCGAAGCTGCAACGGACTATGCCGGCGCGCAGGCCCATTGAAGCAGCGGCTTTGCGCGAGCACCTGCGACAAAACGCTGCGCGATTGACGCCGAGCGGTTTGGAGTCGTACTTACAGTGCGCGTTTCAGTTTTTCGGACGCAAAATGCTGCGCCTGAAGCCCGCGCCCAAGCGGCCGGAGGAACGGCTGAACGAGAATTTTCTGCTGCAAGGAAATATTGTGCACGACGTTCTGGCTTCGGCGTACGGCAATCCGGAGCAGGTGGAGCAGGTCTTCGAAGAAGCGTTCGAGCGTGTGCGCGTGAAGGAGCACATTCCGAACGGGTATCACACCGAGCGGCTGCGCAATGCGATGCGCGAGGACCTGTTGCAATTCACGCTGCATACAGCCTGGCCACGCGAGCGCTTCACCTCGCGCCCGGAGGAAAAGTTTCAGTTTGCGCTGGATGACGCGCTCGAAATTAGCGGGCGCATCGATCGGATCGATCGCGAAGAAGATGGCAAAGCCTACGTGATCGACTACAAATACAGCGCCAAACAGACAACGAAGGCGCGGCTGCACGATGACAACCTGCTGCAGGCGCCGCTGTACTACATGGCGGCCCAACGCCACTTTGGAATTGAGCCGGACGGCGTGTTCTACGTCGGGCTGAAAAAAGAAACCGTGTATGTGGGCTGGAGCCGCAGCGGATTTCTGAACAGCGAAAGCATTCCGGAGGACTGGCTGCAGCGGGCGCGGGAAAGGACGCTGACCGCGGCTCGCGAGATTCGCGAAGGACGAATTGAAGTGGCGCCGGCGAATCCATCCAGTTGCCGGTTCTGCGATTTCCGAGACGTTTGCCGTGTGGGCAAAGAACGTGGCGCGACGATCGCAGCGGGAGGCGAGGAGTGAGCACGCCGGCATTCACGC
>DATAUH010000085.1:0-6066 GCA_036268375.1 Bryobacteraceae bacterium
TGAGCCTTGACCCGACTCTGCTCGTCTGCGCTCATCGTCGGACATACCGCATGCGAGTGCGATGTTCACCAAGCCGGCAGTTACCCGGCCCTCATTCTGGAACCAAGGCCGCCAGCACAACTTGCAGGCCCAGCCCGCTTCGCCCCCTTACTTCTTCTTCCCCTGCGACGCCACCGCCTCCATCGCCGCCTTCACCTTCGCTTCATCGCCCAGATAATACCGGTTCAGCGGATTCAGTTCATCGTCCAGCTCATACACCAGCGGCATCCCCGTCGGAATATTCAGCTCCACGATGTCCTCTTCCGAGACATTATCCACATACTTCACCAGCGCGCGTATGCTGTTGCCATGCGCCGCAATCAGAACCCGTTCGCCGTTCTTGATCGCCGGCGCAATCGTCTCGTGCCACAGCGGCAAAAACCGCGCCACCGTGTCCTTCAGGCACTCCGTCATCGGTAGCGCCGCTTTGCTCAGGGTCGCATACCGCGGGTCCAACCCCGGAAATCTCGGATCGTCCGCCGTTAACTCCGGCGGCTGTATGTCGTAACTCCGCCGCCAGATCTTCACCTGCGTCTCGCCGAACTTCTCCGCCGTTTCCGCCTTGTTCAAGCCCTGTAGCGCGCCGTAGTGCCGCTCGTTCAGCCGCCAGCAACGGTGCACCGGAATCCACGCCAGGTCCAACTCATCCAAAACTGTCCACAGCGTGTGGATCGCGCGCTTCAATACCGACGTGTACGCCACATCGAACGTGTATCCGCCCTCGCGGAGCACCTTGCCCGCGTCGTGCGCCTCCTCGCGGCCCTTCTCCGAAAGGTCCACGTCCGTCCAGCCGGTGAAGCGATTCTCTTTGTTCCACTCGCTCTCGCCGTGCCGCACCAGCACCAGTTTCTTCATTGACGAAATGCCTTCCTTCCCGGGAACTGCGCGGATGCGCCCAGCTTCTCTTCGATGCGCAGCAACTGGTTATACTTCGCGATGCGATCCGTGCGGCTTGCCGAGCCCGTCTTGATCTGCCCCGTGCCCGTTGCCACCACCAGGTCCGCGATAAACGGATCCTCCGTCTCGCCCGATCGGTGCGACACTACCGCCGTATACCCCGCGCCGCGCGCCATCTGAATCGCCTCCAGCGTCTCTGTCAACGTGCCGATCTGGTTCACCTTGATCAGAATCGAATTCGCCACGCCTTCTTCGATGCCGCGCTTCAGCCGCGCCGTGTTGGTCACAAACAGATCGTCGCCTACCAATTGAATCTTGTCGCCCACCGCCTCGGTCAGCATCTTCCAGCCGTCCCAGTCGTCTTCCGCCATCCCGTCCTCAATCGAATAAATTGCCGGGAACTGCGACACCCAGTTAGCCCAAAACTCCACCATCTTCTCCGACGAGCGCTCGCTCTTGTCCGACTTCTTGAAGATGTACTTCCCGTCTTTGTAAAACTCGCTCGCTGCCGGATCCAGGCAAATGCCCACCTCCGATCCCGGCTGATATCCCGCCTGCACAATCGCCTCCAACACGCACTCGAGCGCCTCATCGTTCGACTTCAGCATCGGCGCAAAGCCGCCCTCATCGCCCACCGCCGTCGAATAGCCCTTTTTCGACAGCACCTTCTTCAGCGTGTGGAAAATCTCCACGCCCATGCGCAGCGCTTCGGAAAACTTCTCCGCGCCGAACGGAGCAATCATGAACTCCTGCATGTCCACCGAATTGTCCGAGTGCGCTCCGCCATTGATGATGTTCATCATCGGTACCGGCAGCACGCTCGCGCTCACTCCGCCCAGGTAGCGGTAGAGAGGCGCCCGATGCGCCGCCGCCGCTGCGCGCGCTGTCGCCATCGATACCGCCAGAATCGCGTTCGCGCCCAGGCGTGCCTTGTTCTCTGTCCCGTCGAGCGCAATCATCGCGCGGTCAATCGCCGCCTGCTGCGAAGCGTCATGCCCATGCAGCGCTTTCGCAATCTCGCCATTGATGTGCGCCACGGCCTTCGTCGTGCCCTTACCCAAATAGCGCTTCCCATCGCCGTCCCGCAGTTCCACCGCTTCATGCTCACCCGTCGACGCGCCCGATGGCACAGCCGCACGCCCCATGCTGCCGTCGGCAAGGTAAACGTCTGCCTCCACCGTCGGATTGCCGCGTGAATCCAGAATCTCTCGTCCCGTGATGCTTACAATCGTCGTCAAAGTAATCTCCTCGTCAACCGCTTGGTAAAAAGAAATTCAATCTACAACGGTAATTCCGCCTTCGGTAACCGTGTATCCTGCATCGCGGTCCGCCTGTTTGTCGAACCCGATCACCACCGATTCCGGCACGCTTACGCCCGTGTTCACAATCGTATTGCGCAGCCGCGCATTCCGCCCGATGTTCACGTTCGGCATCAGAATCGAGTAGTCCACTTCGCAGAAACTGTTCACTCGCACGCCCGGTGAAAGCACGCTGCGCATCACGCGCCCGCCCGAAATAATGCAGCCCGAGCTCACAATCGAATCCATCGCCACGCCCGTCCGCCGCCCCTCTTCCGCAAACACAAACTTGGCCGGCGGCTGCTGCCCCGCGCGCGTGCGAATTGGCCAGCCCTCGTCATACAAATTGAACTCCGGCGTCACCGCCACCAGATCCATATTTGCTTCGTAATATGCGTCGAGCGTCCCCACATCCCGCCAATACCGCATCTTCTTCGCATTGATATCGTGAAAGTCGTACGCAATTACGCGCGCCCGCGTCAGATATTTAGGTAGGATGTCTTTGGCGAAATCGTGGCTCGAGTCGGGATTTTGCGCGTCGTCGTGCAGCGCCTCCAGCAGCGTGTTCGTGTTGAACACATAAATACCCATCGAAGCGCTGATCATCGACGGGTCAAACCGCGACCGCTTCGGATTCCCGTGCCGCGGCTTCTCCTCGAAGCCCACAATCCGGAAGTCTTCTTGAATCTCCATCACCCCGAAACGCGGCGCCTCTTCCGGTCCCACCTGTAGCGTCGCAATCGTGATGTCCGCGTTGTGGTGGTTGTGCCAGTCCACCATGTCGCGGTAATTCATCTTATAAATGTGGTCGCCCGAAAGTATCAGCGTCTGCTTTGAGCCCTCTGCTTCGATGCTGTGATAGTTCTGAAACACAGCATCCGCCGTGCCCTGATACCAGTCCTCATGCACGCGCTTCATCGGCGGCAGTGTTTCGATATACTCGCCCATCTCCGGCGACAGAATGTTCCACCCGTGCCTGATATGGCGGATCAATTCCAGCGATTTGTACTGTGTTAGGATGAGTATGCGTCGGACGTCTGAATTGATACAGTTAGAAAGCGTGAAATCGATGATTCGATATGCTCCTCCGAAAGGCACCGCCGGTTTGGCGATTTCTTTCGTGAGGGGGGACAGCCGTTCGCCAGCTCCACCAGCCAGCAGGATCGCTAGAATGTTTTCCATTTCAGCGTAAAATTCTGAGAATTAGCCCTTTAGAGTACGATTGTGGGATGTTTTCGGAAGCGTTGAAAAATTGGGTCTTGACTTTATCTGTCAAAAACCTATGATATCAGTACCTTCTGTGCGATGCGCAGAATTTTTCGGGGACTTCGGGCTTCAGGTCTGGTCGTCGGTTAAATTCCTTCAACGCACAGAAATATGGTCGAGTGAGGAGGTGTATTTCGTTTGGCTGAAGTCAAGCTTCAAGAGGGCGAAACTCTGGAGAACGCCCTTCGCCGGTTTAAGAGGAAGGTGCAGCAAGAGGACATCATCAAAGAGGTGAAGCGTCACTCTTTCTATCTCAAACCAGGTGAGAAGCTCCGGGCTAAGCAGGCGCTTGCCCGCAAACGAAACCGGAAGAAGTCGCGCCGGGAAGTCGAATAAACCATCGGGCGCGCGGCGGGTCATGGGGTGAACCGCCGCGCGCTCCGCCTAACCAAATCATCGATAACGGGGCCAGTTGATATGCCGGAGTTTCAAGATCGCATCCTGAAGTGTGTGGATTGCGGAGCGGATTTCGTGTTCACTGCGGGAGAACAACACTTCTTCCATGACAAGAATTTCAAGAATGAGCCCAAACGCTGCAAAGGCTGCAAGAACAAGCGTCAAGGCTCCTCCTCGGGCGGGTTCAACAAAACCGAGACCATGACCACCTGTTCCCAGTGCGGACGGGAGACCACGGTCCCCTTCAAACCCACCCAGGGGCGTCCCGTCTTCTGTCGGGAATGTTTCTTGAGTCGAAAAGGCAACGCCGCCGTAGCGGGGAGCGCATAACAGGCCGCCGTGCCTGTTCTTAGCTCCCGCAAAAACTCCAGCTGAGGTCCGGACGCTCTGGTCGAGTACGTGCCGACGTGTCTCTAGTCGCTTCTCCGAAAGCCAGCTATAGTGTCTAGTTGACGCGCCTCTGCCTTCTCGCCCTCTCGATCTCCGCGCTCGCGTACGCCCAAATTCCACTCGGCACAACGCCCGATTCACCTCCTCCTAACGAAACCTGGAACTGGTTCTACCAGGCCACTTCCATCGGCGATTATCACGGCGCCTTCCGCGCTCCCTACACCGGCCCCTTCAGCCTCCAGCCCACTGCGGAACGCGACGTCTCCCTCACCACCACTCTCTTCTTCGGCTTCCGTCCTTTCGCTAACACGCAAATCTATTTCGATCCCGAGATTGCCGGCGGCCGCGGCTTCAGCGGCGTCAATGGCGTCGCTAATGCCCCCAATGGCGAGCTTCCCCGCGTCGCCTCCGCCACCCCCAAACCCTACATCGCCCGCGTCTACCTCACTCAGGACTTCGGCTTCGGTTCCCAACGCGAAACCGTCGAAAGCGATGCCAACCAGCTCGGCGGCACGCGCCCCATGACCCGCTACAGCATCACCATTGGCCGCTTCACCGTCAGCGATTTCTTCGACAACAACGCCTTCACTCATGACCCGCGCACCCAGTTCCTCGGCTGGGGCGTCATGTACAACGGCGCCTGGGACTATCCCGCCGACACCCGCGGCTACACCTGGGGCTGGGTCCACGAATTCCACACCCGCCGCTACTCCTTCCGCTATGGCAGCGCCGCCGAACCCCGCGTCGCCAACGGTCTCCGCTTCGATCGCCGCCTCTTCCGCGATCGCGGCGACATGTTCGAAGCCGAGCGCCGCTGGAGCCTCCACGCCCGCGACGGCGCCATCCGTCTCCTGTCGTACTTCAACCACACCAATTCCGGCAGCTACGCCGAAGCCCTTGCCATCAGCCGCCAAACCGGCCAGCGCCCCGACGTCGCCGCCGCCTCCCAAACCGGCCGCCTGAAATACGGCTTCGGCATCAGCGCCGATCAGCAACTCACCCCCGACCTCGGCATCTTCGGCCGCCTCGGCTGGAACGACGGCAAAACCGAAAGCTTCGCCTTCACTTCCATCGACCGCCTCTCCACCCTCGGCGTCTCCCTCAAAGGCCCCCGCTGGCATCGCCCCCACGACGTCGCCGCCAGCGAAATCACCATCAGCGGACTCAGCGCCGTCCACGCCCAATACCTCGCCGCCGGCGGCTACGATTTCCTCATCGGCGATGGCAGACTCCGCTACGGCACGGAAAACATCTGGGAGTCCTACTACAGCGCCCAACTCCTGCACGGCTTCACCGCCACCTACGACCTCCAATTCATCGTCAACCCCGCCTACAACCAGGACCGCGGCCCCGTCTGGGTCCACAGCCTCCGCCTCCACCTCGAATTCGGCAAGCCCGACTTCCGCTGACACCGTGCCTTCTCGCGCCGAACCTACTGCGCGCGGAGAATCTCGATAACGTCCATGTTGGTCACGCGACGCGTAGCCATCCAGATACTCACTGCTCCGATCAGGCAAATAGAGATCATTGCGAGAACATACGTTGCGGGATCGAATGCCTTTGCTCCCGTGATCAAACTCCCCAGCAGCCTGCCCGTACCTGCGGAGCATGCAATCCCGGCGAGAGTGCCAAGCACAACCGTAGTCAGCCCGTGGCGTACAAACGTTGCGCGCAAACGCGCAGGCGTAGTTCCGAGCGCCAACCTCACGCCCATCTCGTGCGTCCGCTGCGTCATCGAATACGAAACCACCGCGTAGATGCCGATCAGCGCCAGCAGCAG
>DATAUH010000086.1:0-12421 GCA_036268375.1 Bryobacteraceae bacterium
GCCGATGGCATTGTTATCGATGCGCGCGGTGAGGCGGCTGGCGCGCACGAGCGCGTCGCCATTCATCGACGTGCGGTCTGCGACAGCCAGGAGTTCGTCCGGCGTGCGGCGGGAGTGACGGCCGCGGCCGCCGCAGATGAAGATACCGAGCTCGGACGCGCGCGGATTGAGCCCGCGCTTAAGAGCGCCCATAACGGAGGTGGTGATGCCGGAGGAATGCCAGTCCATGCCGAGGACGCAGCCGAGAGCCTGAAACCAGAAGGGGTCGCTGAGGCGGGAGAGGAACGCGCTGGGACCATAGCGCAGGAGGATGCTTTCAGTGATGGCAACACCGAGCTTGGTCATGCGCTCGGCTAACCACTGGGGAACGCGGCCACCGTGGAGCGGAAGATCAGCGTGGCCGGAGCGTTGCATCTTAGCTTTATTGTAGACAAGGGCTTCACCTTTGACATCCTTTCAGGATTTGGGAGCTAGAAGTTAGGAGCCAGAAATCAGAATTGGCTTGCGGGTAGCGTTATCGGCGATGTGGTTTCGGAGCACGCGATTACAAGGATTGAGTACGAGAATGCGATCGCGGCTTGCCGCAAGCAGCGCCACTTCAAGCTATGAACATTCGTACTATTGGGCACGGAGCAGCGCGATATACTGGTGCGCTATACGTTATGAAACGCGCCCCCTGGTTACTCGCACCGCTTATTCTGGCGTCTTTGCTGCTGGCGCAGCAGGGATCGACTCCTAAACTTACTTCAGATCTTGTCAAGGGCCTCGAGGTTCGGAATATTGCCGGCATATTTACTTCGGGCCGCATCGCGGATATCGCGGTCGATCCGAAGAACCGGAGTACCTGGTACATCGCTACGGCTTCAGGCGGTTTGTGGAAGACCACGAATCGAGGATTGAACTTCCAGCCGGTGTTTGACGATCAGGGCTCGTATTCATTGGGCGCGGTAGTGGTGGACCCGAAGGATTCGAATGTGGTTTGGGTGGGCACGGGGGAAAATCAGGCGCAGCGCGCGATTGGGTATGGCGACGGCGTGTACAAGAGCACGGACGCAGGTCACTCGTGGAAGAAGGTAGGCCTTGCGAATTCCGAGCACGTTGCGAAGATCATCATCGACCCGCGCAATTCGAATACGGTGTTTGTGGCGGCGCAGGGACCGCTGTTTTCACCGGGCGGGGATCGCGGCGTGTATAAGACGACCGACGGCGGCGCGACCTGGAAGGCGGTGCTGACAGTAAGTGAGAATACGGGCGCGACGGATTTGGATTTCGACCCGCGTAATCCGGACGTAATGTATGCGGCCACTTATCAACGCCGGCGTAACACCAGCGTGATCGTGGCTGGCGGGCCGGAATCCGCCATCTATAAAACAACGGACGCGGGTGCGCATTGGACTAAGTTGAAGGAAGGGCTGCCCACGGTAGACACGGGGCGCATTTCATTGGCGGTATCGCCGCAGAAGCCTGACACGGTGTATTCCATTATCAGCCTGGCGCATAACATGAGTTACTTTTACCGCTCCGACGACGCTGGCGCGCATTGGACCAAAACCTACGACTTAGTGGAGCGGGCGGCGCTGCAGGACCCTGAATATTACGGCGAGATTTACCCGGATCCGTCACAATATGACCGCGTCTACATCATGGATACGGTGGTGCGCGTGACGAACGACGGCGGCAAGACGATTACGCCGGCTGCCTTCCAGGTGCATGCGGATAATCACGCGCTGGCTTTCGATCCCGGCGATCCTAACCACTTACTCGAAGGCAACGACGGCGGGCTGTATGAATCTTATGACCACGGGCGTACCTGGCGGCACTTCAATAACATCCCGGTGACGCAGTTCTATCGCGTCTCCACCGACAACGGGCTGCCTTTCTACAACATTTACGGCGGGGCGCAGGACAACGGCTCACAGGGCGCGCCTTCGCGTACCGCCAATCGCGTAGGAATTCGTCCGACGGATTGGATGAACACGGGCGGCGGCGATGGTTTCCAATCGCGCGCCGACTATGCGGACCCGAACATCGTGTATACGTGTTCGCAACAGATCAACTGCGTACGGCTGGATCTGAAGACCGGCGTGAGCTTGAGTATACGCCCGAATTTCGCCAGCGCCGAAGTGGGCGCGACGAGCGTTCCGGGCGGCGCAGGAGGCGGCGGAGGCAGGCGCGGGGGCGCATCGCTGGGTCTGCGCGACCGCTGGGATATTCCGTTCATCATCAGCCCGCACTCCCACACGCGGCTGTACATTTTCGGCAACCATTTGATGCGCAGCGACGACCGCGGCGATCACTGGACAATGCTGTCGGCCGATCTGACGCGTAATATCGACCGCGACACAGTGCCGGTGATGGGCAAGGTATGGGGACCGGACGCGGTCGGCAAGAATCTCTTTACGGATTCGTATGGAACCGGCACCTCAATCGCCGAATCGCCGTTGAAGGAGGGCCTGCTGATATTGGGCACGGATGACGGACTTATCCAAGTTACGGAAGACGGCGGGACGGCGTGGCGTAAGATCGAAAAGTTTCCGGGGATACCTGATTTGACTTACGTCAGCGGGGTATTTACATCGCCGCACGATGCGAACACGATCTTTGTCACGTTTAACGACTTTCATCGGGGTAACTTCAAGCCTTACGTGTTAAAAAGCGTGGACTTGGGACGCCACTGGCAATCGATCGCGGGCGATCTGCCGGATCGCGATCCGGTGTGGAATGTGATTCAGGATCCGGTGAACCCGAACCTGCTGTTTGCGGGGACGGAGTTCGGGCTGTCGTTTTCGATCGACGCTGGAGTGCACTGGGTGCGGCTGAAGGGCGGCATGCCGACGATCAACATTCGCGCTCTGGAGATTCAAAAGCGCGAAAGCGACTTAGTGGCGGCGTCGTTCGGGCGGGGCTTCTTTGTGCTGGACGATATTTCGGCGCTGCGCGGCTTGAGTGCGCAAACGCTTTCGCAGGAAGGCACGCTGTTTCCGGTTGGCAGGCCGGCGCGCAGCTTCACGGAGATCGGTTACTACAATGCGGCGGGGCAGCCGACGGATCCGAATCCGCCGGCAGGCGCGCTGCTGACTTACTATCTGCGGGATGATGTGCAGGGTGAAGCGCGGGTGGTGCTTACGGTGACAGATTCCGAAGGCAAGCAGGTGCGGCAGCTCGATGCATCGAACCAGGCGGGCATGCACCGCACTCCATGGGATTTGCGCGAGCCTCCACCCGCGGGCGGCCGCGGATTTGGGCGCGGAGCAGCGGCCGATGATAACGCCGAACCGCCGGGCGGCGACAATCCGCCACAGGGCGGTGGAGCTGGGAGGGGCGCGGCTGGTGGAGGAGCAGGACGCGGAGGACGCGGGGGTGCAGGAGCACCGGCGGCAGCCGCCGGCGGCGGAGGCGGAGGCCGCGGCGGACGAGGTGGCGGTCCGTTAGTCAAACCCGGCACTTACACCGTGCAGCTTGGCAAGTTAGTAAATGGCACAGTAACTCCGCTGGGCGAAGCGCGCAAAGTGGACGTAGTAGCGCTGGAGCCATCCAACCGGCAGTAACTCAGCACAGGACCGGGACCGCCGGCAAGCTTCGTCGGCCGTCTCGCGAACAAACGGCCGCTTTATTGTTTGCCGGGGCGCTTCAATGTTTTGCCGCGCTTGAAATCGCGTTTCGCTAAAATACCGTTGATGATTCAAACGCTGTTCGGCACGGTAGAGCAGGAGCCTTCACTTCTTGACAAATTGAAGAGCGGCGTCCAGAAGACGCGCGCGGGGCTGGTGTCGGCGCTCGAAGATGCCATACAGGGCAAGCGTGAGATCGATGCCGATTTACTGGATGAGATTGAGTACACGCTGATTTCGTCCGATATCGGCGTGAGGACGACGCAAGAGATTCTGGACCGCATACGTGAACGCGCGGAGCGGCGCCAACTGAGCGACGCGGCGGAATTGAAGGCGCTGATTCGCGAGCATCTGCTGGAGATATTACAAGCGAGTGAACGGGCGCCGGCAAGAGTGGCGGACCCGCCGGCTGTGGTGCTGGTGGTGGGAGTGAACGGCGCGGGCAAGACTACAACCATCGGCAAGCTGGCGCAGCGCTTCAAGAATGAGCAGCGCTCGGTGCTGCTATGCGCTGCGGATACGTTTCGCGCGGCGGCGATCGAGCAACTGGAGATTTGGGGCGAACGCACGGGCGCGCCGGTGATTCGCCAAAAGCCGGGCAGCGACCCGAGCGCGGTGCTGTTCGACGCGCTGAACGCGGCGCGCTCGCGCAAAGTGGATTATGTAATCGTGGACACGGCGGGCAGGCTGCAAACCAAAGATCACCTGATGCTGGAACTGCAGAAGATGAGCCGCACGGCGAAGAAGGTGATACCGGACGCGCCACACGAAGTGCTGCTGGTGCTGGATGCGACCACGGGCCAAAACGGACTGGAGCAGGCGCGCAAGTTTACCGAGACTTCCGGCGTAACCGCGATTGCATTGACGAAACTGGACGGAACGGCAAAGGGCGGCATCGTGGTGGCGATTGCGCGCGAGCTGAACTTGCCGATTCGCTACATCGGCGTGGGCGAGAAGGCCGAGGACCTCTTGCCGTTTGACGCGGAAGCGTTCATCGATTCGCTGTTCGAGAAATAGAGCCGCCGATGCCGCATCTAATGATGGAGGAAGCGTTTCGGCTGGCGCGGCAGCAGGGGCGCGCAATGGCGAGCCCGAATCCGACGGTTGGCGCTGTGCTGGCGCATGGCGAGCAGATTGTTGGCGCGGGCGCGCACCAGTATCAGCAGCGCGACCACGCGGAGATTGTGGCGCTGACGCAGGCGGGGGAACACGCGCGCGGCGCGACGCTTTACATCACGCTGGAGCCATGCTCGCATCAGGGACGCACTCCGCCGTGCGCGGAGGCGCTGATACAGGCCGGCGTGAAACGGGTGGTGGCGGCGGTGAAAGATCCGAACCCCGCGGTGGCGGGCGCGGGATTCCAGCGTTTGCGCGATGCGGGCGTGGAGGTGGAACTGGCGGGCGAGTACGCCCAACAGGCGGAAAAACTGAACGAGCCGTTCTTTCACTTCATGCGCACCGGCCGAACTCTGGTGACGCTAAAGACCGCGATTACGCTTGACGGTAAGATATCGGCGCCGGACGACAACCGCGGCTGGATAACCAGCGAAAAGGCGCGGGGGCACGTGCAGGAATTGCGGCACGAGCACGACGCGATTCTGACCGGCATCGGCACGGCTTTGGCAGATGACCCGCTGCTGACGGATCGCACCCAATTACCGCGCAGCCGGCCGTTGCTGCGCATCGTGATGGATTCGCAACTGCGGCTGCCGCTCGATTCGCAACTGGTGCGGAGCGCGAAAGAGGATTTACTGATGGTGACGACCTCGGCGCACTCGCCCGAGCGACGGCGGGCGCTCGAAGCGCGGGGGATTCAGATTCTGATGGCAGACGGGCCGGGCGGACGCGCGGATTTGCCGAGCATCGCGGCGTGGTTAGCCCAGCATAAGTACCTGTCGCTGATGATCGAGGCGGGGAGTAAGTTGAACTGGACGGCGCTGGAATCGGGCGTAGTGGACAAGATCTTTTTCTACTACGGGCCGAAGATACTCGGAGGACTGGAGGCGCTGCCGCTGGCGGGAGGCATTGGACGGCGGCGGCGGTCAGACGCAATCCGCGTGCACAGCGTGACTATCCATTCGATTCCGCCGGATGAATTCGCGGTGGAAGCTTACTTGGTGAAGTAAAGCGTGGACTTATCCACGATTACATGGAAGTTAGCCGCTGAGTTATACCCGGCGAAACACTTCGGCGGGAACCTTCTTGAAAGTGGGGAAGGTTCGCGACATATGGTCATGCCACGTAAGGCACTCTTCGTCGGCCAGACTCCAAAGATGGCCGACGACGGTGCACAGGCTGAGGCAGCCGCCCAGGAATCGCATCACGCGAGCCTTGCGGTCGAGCGGGAAGCCTTCAAACGTCATCAGTCGCAGGCCGACGCAACGCACGCCGGCAGTGTCAGCGCCCAGGATCGTCCACACCAATGCATACGCGACGCCCATGAGCACGAGCGCGCCGCCGAAGACTTCCAGGTTCAAGCGGTCCCACGAAAATTCCCCGCCCAGGGCGAAGTAGACGGCCAGAAACAGGCCGTAAGCAGCGAGAGCGAGGCAGCAATCGATCGCGCCGGCGACCGCGCGCAGGATTGCGGGCGCCACTGGAAAATCACAGGAGACCACGGCTTCGACAGTGGTGCTCAACGTGCGAGGTTTAGGCGCTTCAGGCGGAAGAAAATCGAGCGCGCCTTGCCCTTCAATGGGACGGCGGCGTGGCGCGGATTTCTTCGCGACAGGTTTGGATTGCGCGCGCGGAGGCGCGTACTGAGCAATGGGAACGACCTTGGACTGGCCAGGAAAGAGGTGCTGCTGGATTCCGCGAATGGCGGGCCGCGGGGGCGCGATCACCTCCGCGCCGAAATGCACGGCTTGCGGCTGCGCCGCGAGAGCGCCATCGGTCGGCATGGTGAACGAATCGTTCAACGTATCGCCGGGCCGACGTCCGCATTTGCGGCAACGTGTGGCGTCTTCGTTATTGCGTGCTCCACAGAAATTGCAGTTCATAGCTACAACCATCCTGCGCGCGCTATATGCTACTTTTGGCCTGTTGGGAATGCTCGCGCAAGGCTTACTTATTTTAATTAGCACACCTGTGCGCTTGTGTCACGGAAAATCTTCGAGTAATAGGTATATATTTCCGCTTACCGTACTGGCAATGTTGATGTTAGTGGTTACGGTACGCGCCCAGGAGACAGCTCCGCCTGGAGCGGACGCTACTCAATCTTTGCAGACCAAAGCCCCTGCAAATTTGAGTGACGCCATGAGAGATCCCAGCATGGCTCTGGAGACTCCGCAGACAGCCGCGCAAGGCAGCGCGACCTCTTCAGGCGCGAAGGCAGCGGAGGCGGAGCAGCAAGATAAGCCGACAATCGGGTGGCCGCCGTTGCCGACGCGCAACACTTTGAACTTCAACGAATGGGTAAGCAACGCGGGCCACCAGGTCACGGATGGGAAAACCGATCACTGGACCAACGGCATGGAGTTTCAGGATTCGACCATGTACGTGAAGGCAGATGAGGCGGATTACGACGAAGAGACGCACACGCTGAACGCGCGGGGAAACGTTTACTATCACGATTTCGACAGGAACGAACAGATCTGGTGCGATTCGATGGATTACAACACGGAGACGAAGCACGGCTATTTTTACGATGTCTCCGGCGAGGCGATGCCGAAGGCCGTGGTGCGCAAGAACGTGCTGAGCGGCAACAGTCCGTTTCATTTCGAGGGCTTGTGGGCGGAGCGGATCGGCACGAAGTATATGGTTTATTACGGCTGGATTACCAATTGTAAGTTCCCGAATCCGTGGTGGAAGCTGCACGCGAAAAAGTTCGATATCATTCCGCGCGACCGGGCCATCGCATATCACAGCACCTTCTACTTACGTAAGTTCCCGGTATTCTTTTTTCCGTTGCCCTTTTATCACGCGCTGACGCGCCAGCCAAGACATAGCGGGTTTCTGCTGCCGAACATTGTGCCGCGATCGCAGCGCGGTTTCATGCTGGGCGTCGGGTATTACTGGGCAATCAACCGCAGTTACGATTTGACGTACCGGTTTCAGGATTACAACTCGAATTCATTGAAGCATGATGTGGATTTTCGGGGTAAACCGACTGCGAAATCGGATTTCAATTTGATTTTCTATGGCGTGAACGATCTGCAGGGGGATCCCAACTCAGGCGGTCCCAATCAGCAGCGGCAAAAGTACAGCGGGTTTAATATTTACTTCATCGGTAAGGCGGATTTAGGGGACGGTTGGACGGCTGCGGGGCAGGTGAACTACGTATCATCGTTCCGTTTCCGGCAGGAATGGTCGGAATCGTTTAACGAAGCTATCGGGTCGGAAATGCATTCCGATGCCTTCGTAAACAAGGATTTCGATACGTTCACCTTCGATGTAGCGGCGTCGCGCAACGAGAATTTTCAGCAAACTGAGATACAAAGAACGAATGCCAACGGCAGTTACAGCTATCAGCGCGACGCGGTTATCATACATAAACTTCCCGAGGCGGAATTCAGCAGCCGCGACCGCTCGATCTTTAGAAACTTGCCGATCTGGTTTTCGTTCGATTCGTCCGCAGGACTGCTCTATCGCCTGGCGCCGGTGTTCGACAGCGACAACAACCTGATCAACACGTTTCAGACGAACCAGTTCACGACGCGGCTGCACGTTGCGCCGCAGGTTTCGACGGCGTTTCATTGGCTGGGGATGAATTTTACTCCAACTCTGGGCCTGGATGAGGCTTATTACGGGGAAAGCCAGAACATCGCCGCGAATTCGACTTACAACCAGTATTTCTATACCGCCCAGAATTCAGATATTGTGCGCAGCGCGCGCGAGTTTTCACTGGACATTACCTTGCCTACTTTGGAACGGGTGTTCAACAAGAAGACATTTCTAGGCGATAAGCTGAAGCACGTTCTGGAACCGAGAGTGACCTATAAGATCGTAAGCGGCATCGGTTCCGACTTTGACCGCATTGTGCGATTCGACGAGAACGACTTACTTTCCAACACCAACGAACTGGAGTTGTCACTGACGAACCGCCTTTACGCCAAACGCGGAAATGACGTTGTGGAGGTCTTCACGTGGGAGTTGAAGCAGAAGCGGTATTTCGACCCGACGTTCGGAGGCGCGGTGGTGAACGGCGCGCGCAACGTGTTCGACGCGACGGCCGATATAACCGCATACTCGTTCGTGGATGGGCCGCGAACGTACTCCCCGGTGGCTTCGGTAATGCGAGCGACGCCCGTCGGCGGCGCAACGTTCTCCTGGTTGACTGATTACGATCCGAAGTATCACCGCATTGTGGATAGCGCGGTCGAAGCGGGCTACCGCTGGAAGAACCGTTACTACGTAAATGCGGGAGACAACTTGATTCGAAGCAACCCGATACTTACGCCTTACGCGGACCAGTGGCGCTTCACGGTCGGCTTCGGAGACCCGCAACACCGCGGCTGGAATGCCGCCATGAGCGTTGCCTACGACGAAAAGAAAGGCTACCTGCAGTATATGACGACGCAGGTAACTTACAACACCGATTGCTGCGGAATGAGCGTGGAATATCGCCGGTTGAACGCCGGCCTCCGCGATGAGACGGCGCTGTACTTTTCCTTCGCGGTGGCGAATGTGGGCGCGTTCGGTACGTTGAAGAAACAGGACCGGCTGTTCTGAGGGCCGGGCTTGGTACTTGAGCGCTTTCAGAATCTCGAACTCCGGTCGAACCACTGATACGCCACTTGGCGGTGCGTCTCCTCTCTCCAAAGACGCCGCGAGGCGCAGACCTAACTACCGGCGTTGCGATGATTAATGCAGGATGCGGCGTACGCCCGTAGAGCGCTCGAGACGGCAGTGGAACGGCGCAAGTAAGCAGTCGCTGGTACACTGAATCTCGATGCACTTCGGGATTGCAGTCTCGGATAATCGGCGCAGATCGGGGCGGGCGCGGCGTACGTGGAAGCGATTCGGCCTGTGATTCGATTACTCCCGGCGTCCACGGCCCTGATTTTAGGGCTTTGGATCGCGAACGCGCAGTCTTTGCCTCCATTGACGGCGCGCGTGGGCGTGGCGGTCAAGAGCGCGACGGGGATTTGCCTTTCGATCGGCAACGGGCAGTTATCCGAGAAACAGGCGGTGACGTTAGTCGACCCATCGAAGCCGCCGTCGGTAATTCAAGCGGAGATTGCGAGCACCGGCGTCGCAGGTTGTCCGGGCGCGCGCGAGCAGGGGCTCTCGGGCTACAGCCTCCGGGTCGTAAAAGGCGAGGCGCCGGATTTTACGCCGCTCATCGGTGTGGTGGGGAGAGGCGATAAGTTCAAAACGCAGCGGGGCGTGGTTTCGGTGCAACTGAGCGGCGCAGGGGGGTGGCACGGAATGCGCTCCTGCACCAGCACAGACGGCGTGCACTTGACGATCTGGCAGGGGAAACCGCTGTCGGGCGCACGGCTATGGCATCAGTATTACTATTTGAATCAGGATTTGCAGCAGACTTGTAAGGACAGGGATACTCAATAGGCCCGAGTTATGGAGGAGTGATCGATGCCGACGTTGAGTGGGGCTTCATGGGTAAGTCAATTTCCGACGAGCGCGAAGCTGGATGATCTGAAGGCGCCTTTTCAGGAGGCGGCGCAGAAGTTTCTGGCCGCGCTGACGAAAGCCGGGGCTCATGTTACGATCTCCGCCACTTACCGTCCTCCGGAACGCGCCTATTTGATGCACTACTCGTTTCTGATTGCGAAGAAGACTCAGGATCCGACGAAAGTGCCGGCGATGGCCGGGGTAGATATCGATTGGGTGCACCTGGACGGGCAGGGCGAGACGGATTTGCCGGCTACTCTGGCGGCCGCGAGCGCGATGGTGCAGGGTTACGAGACCGTCTTTCTGCCGGTGCTGACCAGCCGGCACACGCAAGGGCTCGCGATCGATATGGATATCACGTGGACAGGGCCCCTCACGATCGAGAAAGCGGACGGAACCAGCGTTACCATTCAGTCGACGCCTCGGTCGAATGCAAACACGGAGCTACAGGCCGTAGCCGCGACTTATACCGTACACAAACTGGCTACGGACCCGCCCCACTGGTCTTCGGACGGCCACTAGTCAGGATGTGCGACTTAGTAAGTCGACGGCGCCACTTACTCTTCGTACAAACAGATCTTACTTCTTCTTCACGGCCGGTGGAGGCGTATCCGGAACGTCGTCGCCGAAACTGATGGAGTCGGTAACGGTGTACTTGCGGTAAATGGAGAAGCGCTTTTCAATCTTATCGCGGCCGTCCGGGCCGGACATGATGACCTCATATTGAGCCGGCAGAAGAAACGTCTGGCCTGAAAGGTCCTTGTACTCGTAGACCATGCTGCTTTCCGCGGCTTGAACCGGGAAGCTTTTTGGCAGATCTTCTGCGACCAAAGTAAGTTTCCAGATGACGTGCGCTTTGGGATCGATCTGGAAATAACCGCTATAGCCGGGGGTGACGGCGCTCGCGCCTTCGGCGCTGATTTGATAGTTGGAGTGTTCCTGCGGCACGCGGTAATTGAACTCCATGGCGCGTTTGTTGTCGTGAACGGCCCAGCCGCGCCATTCAAAACGCGTCTGACTGGCGGGTTCGAAGATACCGCGCATCATAGTGCCGAAATCGCCCACGGATTTCGAGCCCTTTAGCTTCTCGTAATCGGTGGACGTAAATTTGCCGTTTTCCATCACCGGCGAGTAGGCTTCGCGCTGCTTGAAGTAAGTCAACTTACTGTCGATTTTCGATACCGGAGTCCATCCCCCGCCCTCACGGCGTGGAGCAGCAAACGTGTCCAGCGACTCATGGCACACGAAATCGGGCAGTTTGCCGCTGTATTCGAGAGCGTACTGCCGCACCGCATCCAAAATCGCGGCCTGCTCTTCGGAAGAAGGCGGCGGAGGCTGTTTGGGCTCCGCAACCGCGGTTACGGGCTGAGCCGCAGGCAAATTCGCCGTGCGGTCGCGCAGGGCTTTCAGGGCGGCGATGGTTTTCGGCCCCTCGCCGACCTGCAACTGTTCGATTGCGTCGTTGTCCAGGCGTTCCCGTAGTTTGACGGTCGATAGGAATTTGGCAATTTCCTGATCGGACTGTTTGCCCTTCATGTCATGCGTGGTGGAGTAAAGAAACTTCGACAATTGATCCACCGTGAGCGTCTGCTGGGCGAAGGCCGCAATGGAAAGCGCCACAATGAGAGTAAATCGCCGCATGTTACTGCTTCTTCCGGTTGGGATCGGTTGTGGTTTTATTCGGATCCGTGGGCGGTTTGGCGCCATCGATGGTCTCCGTGGTTTTCGACGCTGGCACGTCAGGCGGAATTTCGGTGTCGTCGAAACTGATCGACGCATCGGCCGAGTACTTGCGGTAGTTGTGGAAGCTCTCGTCGTTGCGCGTGATGATGTCGTTCGCCGTCATGTAGACCTGTCCTTTCAACGGCAGCAGGAAGGTATGGCCGGAAATTTCGGTGTAATCATAATCGAGAATGGTGCGCGTGGATTTGATCGGGTAACCCGCAGGCAAGGCGTCGGCTTCTAAGGTGACGCGCATGATCTTGTGGGTCTTCTTATCGGCTTCGACCAGGCCGTGATAGCCGGCCACGACGTCTAGGTGCATGTCGGTTACTTGCACGTGATACTCGGAGCGCTCCTGCGGCACGCGATAGGCGAAGGCCATGACGCGCTGACCGCGTAGCGTACCCCAGTGATCCCACTCGAAACGAGCTTCGCTGCGCGGTTCAAAAACGTCGCGCAGCATGGAACCGAAATCGCCGTAGGAACTGGAGCCGCCGACGCTCTTGTAGTCCTGC
>DATAUH010000087.1:0-18444 GCA_036268375.1 Bryobacteraceae bacterium
CCTGTCGCAGGGTCGCTGCGAGCATCCGCTCGTTAGACACGGACACCGGTTCCCGAACCGGATACAGATCCTGACCGAGTCGGAGACCGGTATGCCGAAGCCCCAAGGCGGGAATCCTACGTTCGAACATACCCGCATCGCTGCAAAGCTTTCCGAGGTTCGCAAAACGACTGACCTGGGCTCTCATGAAGAGCCGCGATTCAACACAGAACGCAAACTTCAGACCGTCGCGGTGTCGAACGAGTGGGCTCTCGTTTACGGGAGGGTTGCGAAAACACTTCGTCTCGACGACGATTGCGGCATCGATGGGTGCGGCGGGGACGACGTGCCCCTGGTACTCATTGCAAAGACACAAGAAGTTCATAAGCTTGCCAGTGGAGATCCACCATCGAGGAAATAACCCGCAACCATATGCGGCGCCCCTACAGAGGATTGATTTGACCTCGTCTGGTTTTTGCAGCCTGCCCTGCGATTAGTTACTTCACTCGAATCCCACACCTTCCCAATCCAGGCAGGCAAAAATCACTTCACGTGCGCTCGAATTCAATCGATACGCTCGACTGTTGAACGTCGAACGGGTTTTACCAAGCATGGCGCTTGGGGCTCTGACGGCGGACATCTTTCGACTGATGGTCGGCAACGGCTTGAGCCTAGCGGTGGTGACTTTTCTGGCGAGCTACCTGCCAGCGAGACGCGCCATGACTCTCAACTCGGTCGCCGCATTGGGCAGCGACGAGCGCCTGAGAGACACTTTTCGCCGATCCGCATCGCGGGTTAGCGCCGTTCACGCGATATCAACGAAAGGACCACTTCTTCAGCAAGTCGCGGTCTTGGGCAGCCTCACTGGCGCGGCCTGTTTTGTCGGCCACCTTGGCGCGCAGATCCCAAATCCGCGGGAACCATATCGGCATGAAGCTGTTGATGCCGCTCGCGGGCGGCACGGGAGTCAGTTCGACGAGCGGCGCGGCTGCATCCAGCTTTCCGGTCTCGATGTCACACCACGCGAGCAAAACGGTTATGGCGTCCGGCGATGCCATGCCCGTGACGTCGTAGATTCTCTGCAGCGGCGCCCTGGCGTCTTCGAAATGGTGGTCGAGAAGCAGACCCCACGCCAACATCTGATCGCGCACTCCAGCTTGCGCCGGGTTGGGCACGAAACGCCCGGCGCGCGTTTCCCACTCCGCGGCCGCGGCCGATGGTTGCGACAGAAATCGCGCAATCAACACCGGCCCGGCGGAGGATGCATCGGCAAACGTAGCCGCCTTTTGCGCAAGCTCCGCCGCAGCCTGACGGTTGTTGTCTATCAGGTTCCACATCGCCACGCCCGCATACGCGCGCGCCGCACCGGGGTGATCATTGCGGCCCTCCGCAGTTTTGGCAAACCCCATCAATTCGTCGATGGCTTGTTGGTGACGGCCAGTCAGGAAGAGCCACTCCGCGTGCTTGTACGGCGCGCCGGGATCATGCGCGAGCGCGCGCGCCGTGATGTACTGCTTGTAGATCGCCTCCGCGCCGGTAACATCGCCGGTCGAGGCGCGCGCCATGGAGGCTTTGAACAGATCGCAATTCTGCTCGAAGTTCGGGTCGATCTTCTGCGCCTGCTGATAGAACTGCTCCGCTTCGTGAAAACGATTGGTGAGGAAATTCAGATCGCCCATCGAATCGACGGCATTCACGTCTTTCGGGCGCATCTGTTGATACTTGCGCAACGCAGCCATGCCCTCATCGAAGTGACCTGCGTATGTGGCGGCATAGGCCATCTGATTCAGAAACCGGAAATTATCGGGCTCCAGTTGAATCGCCTTCCGATAGGCGTCGAGAGCCACGCCGTAATCGTGCCGCGTTACCGCGACTTCGGCCAGCGAGGCCCAGGCGCGCGAATTCGCCGGCTCCAGCTTGGCAAGCGCCGCGAACGCGCCCTGCTTGCCGGGAACGTCGTTTTGTAGATTGGCGCGGTCCAGTTGAATGCGGGCTCGCTCGGCCGGGGCAATCGATCCACGGTCGAGAGCACGGCTGAGCACGGCGACTGCGCCTTCGCGATCCTGCCGCTGCGCGTCGAGCTCCGCGAGGGTGCGATAAGCCGGTCCAAAATCGGGGTCGGCCTTGATTGCCTCTTCCATGCTGGAGGCGGCCTGCGCGATCCCCTTGCCTTCCAATCCTTGCGCATAGGCGCGCAGAGCAGCGTTGTTGCGAGTTTCGAAGGCGGCGGGGTGGTCGGTAAGCTGGCGCGCCAGTTCGTTGGAGGCCGCGAGCGCATCGCCGGCCGCCGTATCTGCGTCGGCAATCTTGACGATCTTTTCCGTCTGCGTGTCTTCGAGCCAAAGCTCGACATGCAGCCGGCCGCCGCGCCTCCAATAGTTGCCGTATGCGATGCGGTTCGCGCCTGCGGCGAACGCCTGTGTGCGCTCCGCCGAAATGCCCGGCGCAGAGATCGGGCGTACGCCCAGATTGCGGTCAAGCGTGTGCAAGGCCGCGGTGCTGATGATTGTGGAATCGGGGCCTGCGCCCAGTTCCGATTGCAGCGCCAGGGGTATGGCGCGGCCAATCCAATCGGCGCTCGGGTCCTGCCCGAGATTTTCGAAACGGACCACCGCAATGTGCTGCTTCTGCGGGGTACTTACTCTGTTCGCGCATCCCGCCAAAAGAACGGGCGCGCAGATCGTCAGAAATCGCCAGCCGCGGCGATTACAATACACGCGCATCCAGTTTCATTAACGCCTGAAACTCCGGTGTGGCGCGCAGAGATACGAACTCCGGCGCTTCCGCTGCCTTTTGACGGTCGTGCAGTCCCTCTTCGATCGCTTTGCGGAAATACTGCAGCGCGAGTTCGTTTCGACCCGTTTTGGCGTACATTTTAGCAAGATAGAAGTGATACTTGGCGCGCTCGGAGATGTTGCTTTCCTGCATCATCACGCCGAAATTGCCGTGGCGTTCAAACACGTCGGCATCCAGCCGTATCGCTGTCTGAAAGGCCTCCGCCGCGCGTTGATAATTCTTGCGTGAGAACCATGCCGAACCGAGGTTCACCCAGACTGCCGCGGACTTAGAATCGTCCGGCGCCAGCTTGAGCGCCCGCGTAAACCACGAGGTGGCCCGCCGGTAACTTTTTTCGGCATAGTAGATGGTGCCTACATTGTTGATCGCTTCTTCGTAACCGGGCTTCAACTTCACCGCGGTCTCATACTCCTTACGTGCGCGATCGAGCTGCAGGAGCTGGTGATACGCGATGCCCGTCTTGTTGCGCAATACCGCATCCTTCGGCGAACCTTGACGAAAGGCGTCAATCGCTTCGCGATACATTTTGCGCGCAAGAAAGATGTCGCCGCTCATTTCCGGCGTGAGAGGTTGGCGCTCCACAGTTTGGGGTGGAGCGTTGGTGGCAGTTCTTGACCCATCCAGCAAAGCAGTCCCCGTTTGAGCAAATGCAAATGCCGGACTGAGCCCCGCCACAAGGATCATGGCAATTGGTCGTGAAACCATAAAGGGCCCCCCTTTATGGGATCTATTAGATCACATTTTGCGACCGTTGGATTCCCCAGGCTGACAGTTCAGTCCGACACCCCAGGCTTCGTGGCTGACTGGTTCAGTGGAACAAGGTACGCCGGCTTATTGAGTTTGCCTCGCCAGAGAAATCTGGAGTCACCGATACGCTTCAACTGAAGGCGCAAGCTAGTCTCGCGCAGCCCGCCAACGCAGCGTTCCGCACCAGGCTTGCCTCTCCAGCAAACGGTCCGGCGTTTTTTCGGGCGTTCACCCCTGGTTTAAGCTCCGTTTACATTACGGCGTTAGGCTGACAATCGATCTAATGGAAAAGGAGTGAAACGAATGCCGGACAAGATCGTCTCAGTGCCAGTGGTCAACGATTGGCGAACGGGTCTCCAAATGACTGAACACGCCAAAGCGGCGGCCATCGAATATTCGAAGGCACTGTCTCCACTCGCGGGATCGATTTCGTGGTCGGGCGCCCTGCTCCCGAACGGACTGAGGCAAGGTTCACCCCAATGTCAGATGTCGGGTGAGAGTGTGTGTAGCTGGGTGAATGACGGACTCTACCTTCTCGTGCAGGGCGAATACCGCTATTCGACCGGTGAGTACTCCGACAGTTTCTGGAAGTTCGACTTCCTGGTTGGCTACGAGCCTATGGGCAAGCGTTACCGAAAGTTGCTCTCTGACAATGTCGGCGTTGTGATCAAGAATTGCACTTCTCGAAGGTAGCCGTTCTCATTGTCGATTTTCCCAAGGGCTTTCCCAAGGGCGCGAGCCTTGAGAGCGGTGGCCATAGGGCGCGTCGACTATCACCGCTGTGAAGTTTGTCGCTGTCGAAAAAGTTCGCTAGGGCGACGGCAAACGCACACTGAACAAAGTCTACATGCTGTTCGTCGCCCGTCGGTTGCGGCGGCCGTTATGGCAAGAGACGGCCCGGGGCCTTTTGTCACTCGCCTGGCAAGTAGCCTGAGCGGGAATCAACCCACGATTCCTTCCGAGCAATCTTAAGCTTTACTTCTTAAAGACGCCAAAGATCCGGTGCAGGAAACCCTTCTTGGCTTTGTCCTCTTCCGGCTTGGCGTCCTGGGGTTTGGTGCTTTTCGCCTCGGAGGTAGCGGTCCGGGCTGGTTTCTGCGTACCGGAATCACTGTTCACCGTGGGAGCACTCGGCCGGTCCGGCGCGGCGATGCGCGCGGGCTCCTGCGGGGTTACACGCTGCTCCGGCGGCGCTTCGGTGCTCCAACCGGTGATGATGCCCTGATGTCCGCCGTGCAGTGGACATAGCGCAACGGGCTGCGTGCCCGCAATGAAGACCTCCGGCCGGGTACTGGGACATTGCGGCGTCGCCAGCATGCCCGAGAGCGGATCGATCTGTTCAGTCACGATGCCGTCCGGGGCGCGGAACGGTTTCGCGTCGTGATACTCGCGAAAGTCGAGCGCACGCCGCATGAATTCGGCCCAGATGGGCGCAGCCGAATGCGCGCCTTCCAGGTCCAGATCGCGATTGTCGTCAAAGCCCACCCAGACGATGCAAAGAAGTTCAGAAGTGTAACCCGCAAACCAGCCGTCGCGCGACGTTCCGGTTTTGCCGGCTGCAGGCGCCTGGAACTTGTACTTGGCGCGAACGCCCGCCGCGGTACCGCTGCGCAGGACTTCCTCCATCATGCTGGTCATCACATACGCCACGCGCGGGTCCAGAATCTTTTTCTTTTCGGGCGTGTCTTTATATAATGTCTGGCCACCTTGCGCGCGCACCAGGCTGATGAATTCCGGCTTCACATAGACGCCGCCGTTGGCAAAGACCGTGTAGGCGCCGGCCGCTTCAAGCGGCGTGACATCGTACGAACCGAGCGCCACCGCCGGCGTCGGCTGAATCTTTTCATTCATGCCCGCGCGATGCGCCAGTTCCACCACGTTGTCGTAGCCCACCATCTGCGCCACTTCCACCGCAGCCACATTTACCGAATGCGCCAGCGCCTCGCGCAGTGTGATATCGCCCCAGGATTTCTTGTCAAAGTTTTTGGGAGAATACTCGCGCGTCCCGTTCTCGTAATAAAACGTTTTCGGGTCCCCATTCACGATCGTGCTGGGCGTGATGATGTGGGAGCTGCCCTCGATGCCGGTATTGATCGCCGTGGCGTACACAAACGGTTTGAAGATCGACCCCGGCTGGCGAAGCGCCAAGATGTGATTCAGCTGGCTCACGCCGTAGTTGCGTCCCCCGGCCAAGGCGCGCACGGCTCCCGTATGCGGATCGATCGCAATCAGAGCCACCTGCGGCTGCGGCGGGGTCTGTCCTTTGAAGCGTCGCTGCTTGCGAATCTGGTCGTCGACATTCTGCATGCCGGCGCGGATCGCGTCCGCCGCCGCGCGTTGCAAGCGCATATCGAGTGTGGTGTAAATGCGCGCCGCGTTGGAGTGGAAGTCCGCGTCCTGCAACTTCGACTGCAGTTCTTCGCCGACCAGGTCTACGTAGTAAGGCGCTTCGGTCGAACCCACCGAGCCGCGGGCCACGACGATGGGGGCCTGCGTGGCCAGCGCGTAATCGTGATCGGAAATGTACCCGTTCTGCCGCATCAGCAGCAGCACCACGTTACGCCGTTCCTTCAGGCGGTCGGGATGGCGGTAGGGATCGAAGGCCGACGGCCGCTGGATCATGCCCGCCAGCGCCGCGGCCTCCGGCAGATTGATCTGGCTCAAATCCTTGCCGAAAAAGGCCTCTGCCGCTTCACCAAAGCCGTAAATCTGGAACGATCCGTGGGCGCCCAAGTGGTAGTCGTTGGCGTAATACGCGAAGATGTCTTCCTTCGAAAGCCGCTGCTCAAGCTGGATCGTGATGATGATCTCGGCCCATTTACGCGAAACGCTCTTTTCGTACTCGCCCAGGATCATGCGCGCCAACTGCATGGTCAGCGTCGAGGCGCCCTGTGCGCTGTGGCCTTCCTTGAGGTCGACATACGCCGCTTTGACCACGCGCTGCGGATCGAAGCCGGGGTGCTGGAAGAAATGCTTGTCCTCGGCGGACGTGATCGCTTGCACCAGCACCGTCGGGATGTCGCGAAACTTCACGTTGCGCCGCTTTTCGCGGCTGGGCCCCGCGATGTTGGTGATCAGTTGTGGTTCGAGCTTGTATTCGGGACGACTGGTGTTGTCCTGCAGCGATATGATCTCGGAGATCTTATCGTTGGCGAACTTGATGGTGGCGGCTTCCTGATCGAAATACGATTCGGGCCCGGGGAAGATGTCAATCGCACTGGGCTTGCGCTGATAGTAGCCCTGCGGATTCGAGTGCGACTCCGTGTACCCGCTGCGCCGCAAATCGGCGGCAATATCGTCGGGCGACAGGGCGTCGCCCACAGCGACGGCTTCGGGCGCGGCGTAAATCTTCGCCATCTGCGCGATGGGTCCGCGGAGTTTCTGGTCGACGACGGCCGTGTACTTCTCGTAGGAATAGGTGAAGACAACGACGGCCGCGATGACCAGCAGCGCGCAGCCAAGAAGAAGGATTTTGCCGAAGGTCCCTAGGAAAAATCGCGCCAACCCGGCTCGGGCCGGAATGCGCACCTTCATTTCTCTTTTCGCCACTTTCGGCACTAGATTCGATTGTCTCACGCCGCCCCTCGCGGATACGGATTGGGCGGGTCACCCGGTAGCGCAATGGAAGGCATCAGCAAAGTGAAAGGCACGCTTGCAACCAAGCTGCGAATGCATTCATACGTAATGGTTTAAGTGCTGTTGCGGGGCCCGGGGACGTGTCAGCGCACCCACAGAATGAGTTGCGCTGCCACCGGCTTACTTTTTGGTCAGCGATTCGCTCACGTGAATTCGATATTCGGCAGCTTTCGCCAGGATGGCTGGTTGGTCCAGCGTTTCAGCGCGGCCGTCGCTCACGACGCGGCGGCCATTGACCATCACATCGCGCACGTCGGCGCCCTTGAGCGCGTAGACCATTTGCGAAACCGCATCGTAAAGCGGAACCGCGTTAGGCCGGTCGAGGCGCACCGAGATGAGGTCGGCGCGTTTTCCGGGTTCGAGCGATCCGATCTCCTTTTCGAGGCCCAACACGCGCGCGCCGCCGATGGTCGCCATCTCCAAAGCCTGCTCCGCCGGGAGCGCCGTGGGATCGAGCGATGTCACTTTGGCCAACTTCGCAGCGAGGTCCATCTCTTCAAACATGTTGAAGTCGTTATTGCTGCCCGCCGGACCATCCGTTCCGAGGCCCACGTTGATGCCGAGCTTCATCATGCGAACCACCGGCGCGGCGCCGCTTGCCAGCTTCATATTGCTCGAAGGGCAGTGCGCCACGCCTACGTTACGCGATTTGAGAATCGCCATGTCGGCATCGTTCAGCCACACGCCATGCGCCGCGACGGTGCGCCCGCTGAACACGCCGAGCGAATCGAGATGCTGCGACGGCGTATCGCGGCGCTGCTTCATCTCGTCGTCGTTTTCTTTTTTGGTTTCCGATAGATGAATCAAGAGCGGCATCTTGTACTTGTCAGCCAATGCGCGCGCGGCCTTCAAGGTGATATCGGAATTCGTATAAAGCGCGTGCGGCGCCACCGCCGGGACGATCAAACGATCGCCCTGAAAACGTTGTATGTATCGCTCGGCATATTTCAGCGCGTCGGCAGGACTCTTCGCATCGGCAACCGGAAACTGGATCACGGTTTCGCCCAACACGCCGCGCATTCCGGCTTCTTTGGAAGTCTCCGCGACAATGTCCTCGAAGTAATACATGTCGGTGAAGGTGGTGGTTCCGCTCAACAGCATCTCGAGACAGCCCAGCCGGGTTCCCCAGCGGACGAAATCAGGCGAAACGTTCTTGGCCTCGGCGGGAAAGATGAAGTTGTTCAGCCAGTCCTGCAGATTTTTGTCGTCGGCGATGCCGCGAAACAGGGACATGGCGGCATGGGTGTGCGTGTTGATCAGGCCCGGGGCCAGGATCGCGTCCGGCCGGTCCACGCGTTGTAGAGCCTGGAAGCGCGCGTCGATTTCCGCGCGTGCGCCAACGCCGACGATCGCCTCTCCACGAATCGCTACCGCGCCGTTTTCGATCACGCGGTGTTGCGCGTCCATGGTGATCACGTAACGGCCGCTCCAAATCCAGTCGGCGGGCTCTGCGAAGACGCCCTGCGCAGTCAAGACGAGCGCGCAGGCAGCGAACGCCGCGCTCGGCGCCGCGCGACGGCCCCAAAGCGCCAGAAATTTATATGAAAGATGCATCGAAAGGGTTCGGAAACAACGCACTCATCCGGTACGTTTCCACTTTACCCCGCGGATTGACCAGCGCAATCTCCACGTCCCCGCAGAACTCCCACAGAATCTGCCGGCAAGCCCCGCAGGGCGGCGTCAAATTGTCGGTATCCGCAGCAACTGCGACACGTCGGAACTTTCGCGCGCCTTCGGAAATCGCTTTGAAGATTGCGACGCGCTCGGCGCACAAGGTCAGGCCATAAGTGGCGTTCTCTACGTTGCAGCCCGTGTGTATGCGGCCGGAATCGTCCTCTACCGCAGCGCCCACACGAAATTTCGAGAAAGGCGCGTGAGCGTGTTCGCGCGCGCCGAGCGCCGCTTCGAGCAGCCGGTCCATTACTCCGCCAGCCTCGGCAGCAGGGCTTTTAAAAACCGCACGAGCGTATCGCGCACCGCGGCGCCGGTGGCCAGCACTTCCGCGTGATCGAGCTTCCGCGGCAACACGCCCGCCGCCATGTTGGTCACGCACGAAATTCCGAGCGATCGCATTCCCATGTGGTTCGCCGCAATCGCTTCCAGCACCGTCGACATCCCCACCAGGTCGGCGCCGATCGCGCGCAAGTGGCGGATCTCCGCCGGCGTTTCGTAACTCGGCCCCAACAGTCCTGCGTACACGCCCTCAGCGAGTTCGATCCCCAAGCCGGACGCCACCGCCTTTGCGATCTCGCGAAACTCAAGCGAATAGACTTCGCTCATATCGGGAAAACGAGGCCCCAATGAATCGTCGTTCGGTCCGACCAGCGGATTCGTACCCTGCAGATTGATGTGATCGGAGATCAGCGCCAGGCCGCCCTGCTGGTACGCCAGGTTGATGCCACCGGCGGCGTTGGTGAACACCATCGACCGCGTGCCCAGCACGCGCAGCGCGCGCACGCCGAACACCACGCGCGCGGCCGAGTTTCCTTCGTACAGATGCGCGCGGCCGGCCATCGCCGCCACTTCCACCGGGCCCAGCTTTCCGATAACCAATTTGCCCGCGTGCCCCACCGCGGTCGAAATCGGCCAGCCCGGAATTTCGTCATAACGGATCTCGACGCGATCCGAAAGCTCATCCGCGAATGCGCCCAACCCGCTGCCCAGCACTACGCCGACCATCGGACGCATGGGCGTGCGTCCTTCGATGTATCGCGCCGCGTCTCTGAACGAATTCTCCACCGCGCCTCTACAAAAGCATGCCGACAATACACGCCGACATAAAGTTCGCCATCGAGCCCGCGGCCACAGCCCGCAATCCCAGCCGCGCCAGGTCGGACTTGCGATTTTCCGCCAGCGCGCCAATTCCGCCGATCTGAATGGCAATCGAGCTGAAGTTGGCAAACCCGCACAACGCGTAAGTCGCAATCGTGAAAGAGGGGCCGTGTAACTGGCCCTTGATCTGTCCCAACTGCGTGAAGGCCACAGCCTCGTTCGTCACCAGGCGCGTGCCCAGCAGCCCGCCCACGACGCCCGCGTCCTGCCACGGTACGCCCATCAGCCATGCCACCGGCGCCAAAACCCAACCGAAGATGGTTTCGAGCGATGGCGGCACGAAGGCTGCGAAGCCGTGCACCCATTTCAGAATTCCGTTGAGCATCGCGATCAACGCCAGGAAGGCGATCAGCATGGCCGCGATGTTCAGCGTCAATCGCAGGCCGTCGCTCGCGCCCTGCGCCGCCGCGTCGATCACGTTCACAGCCGTCTTTTCGGTGCGGATGTCGACGCGACCCGCCGTTGCCGGCCTGCCGACTTCCGGCACGATCACCTTCGCCAGCATGATCGTCGCCGGGGCGGTCATGATCACCGCAGTGAGTAAGTGGCGTATCTCCACGTGCCCGGTCAGAACATAGAGCGCCATCACCGCGCCAGAAACGTGCGCCATTCCGCACGTCATGATGGTGAACAGCTCCGATTCCGTCATGTCTGCGATGAACGGCTTAATCGTCAGCGGCGCTTCCGTCTGGCCCATGAAGATGCTGGCTGCGACGTTCAGCGCCTCCGCCCCGCTCACGCCCATTACGCGCTGCATCGCCACCGCCATCACGCGCACAATCTGCTGCATGATGCCCAGGTAATAGAGGATCGAAAAGAACGACGCGATGAAGATAATGATCGGCAGGACCTGAAACGCGAAGAAGAACCCTCCCGGCCCGGAAGCCGAACCCAGCGTGCCGAAGACGAACGTCGAGCCCGTTTCGGCGTAGCCGAACATCGCCGCAACGCCTTCGCTTGCCTTGCGCAACACCAGGCTCAGCGGCGTCTTCAGCACCAGAAATGCAAACAGGCACTGCAGGCCCAGACCCCACGCGATGACACGCGCCTGTATCTGTTTTTTGTGGTTCGACATGAGCCAAGCAGCCCCCAGGATTACGATCAATCCCAGGAGACCAGTGAAGCGGCCCATGAATCCTTCGCTGTAGCCCTAGCCGACGACTTCCAGAATCAGCTCACGCTCATCCGGCTTGTTGGCGGAGATGCGGAACGCGTCTTCGACCATCTCGGCGGCGTCGTCCACGCGGTCTTCCTTCGTGTAGTACACGCGGCAGAGAATCGAGCCCGCATCCACCTTCTCGCCCACCTTCACTTCGAGAATGATGCCCACCGCGGGATCGATCGAATCTTCCTTGCGGTCGCGTCCGGCGCCGATCATGTTGGCTGCCGTTCCGATCTCCTGCGCTGCAATGCTGGTCACGTAGCCCGGCCGCGGTGACGTGATTTCGCGCATGCCGGTCGCATTCGGCAGCAGTTCAAACTTGTCCAGCGCCTGCGGATTGCCGCCTTGCGCCGCCACCACCTGCTTGAACTTCCGATAGGCCGACCCATCCACCAGGTGCTGCTCCGCCAGGCGACGCGACTCATCGAGCGATCCGGCCTTCTTGCCCAGGAAGATCATGCGCGCAGCCAGCTCAATGCACAATTTCGTCAGATCGGCCGGACCCGCATTCTGCAGCGTCTGCGAGGCCTCCATGACTTCGAGCGCGTTGCCCACGGCGTAACCCAATGGCTGGCTCATGTCGGTGATCAGCGCCTGAACCTTTTTGTCCATGCGGCGACCGATGCCGACCATAGCCTGCGCCAAACGCCGCGCATCCACCTGCTTCTTCATGAAGGCGCCATTGCCCACCTTCACGTCCAGCACCAGCGCGTCCACGCCTTCCGCCAATTTCTTCGACATGATGGAAGAGGAGATCAGCGGGATCGACTCGACCGTTGCCGTGACGTCGCGCAGCGCGTACAGCTTGCGATCGGCCGGCGCCAGTTGCTCGGTCTGTCCAATGAATGCAAGACCGTGCTCCCCCAGTTGCTTGGTGAACTCTTCCGGCGTTAAATCGGTGCGGAAACCGGGAATCGATTCCAACTTGTCCAGCGTGCCGCCAGTGTGTCCCAGCGCGCGCCCCGACATCATCGGCACCACAACGCCCGCGGCGGCTGCTAACGGCGCCACGATAAAGCTGGTCTTGTCCCCAACACCGCCCGTCGAATGCTTGTCGACCTTGATGCCCGGAACCGACGAAAGATCCACCGTCTCACCCGATCGCAGCATGCACTCCGTGAGCCGGCTCAACTCGCGATCCGTCATCCCGGAAAAGTAGACGGCCATAAGAAAAGCGGACATCTGATAATCCGGAATTTCGCCGGATGTGTAGCCATCGATGAGCAGCGAGATTTCATCGGGCGCCAGTTCTTCGCCGTCGCGCTTCCGTTGGATCAAGTCAACTGTACGCATTATGAGACACTTAGCCTAGCATCCCGCAGGCAGGAATGTAAAGGAAAGGTTAACGCGTTTTGGAATTCACTCAGGCGGTATTTGGAGAATATGCGAACAATCCGCCACGGATTTTGACCCCGCTTTCTAACCGCGGGGGCGGCGCCAAAGGCTCTTTTGTCGCCTTGGCGGGGCCGCATATAGCTCGACGTTTCCCCGCACCGGGCCTTTCGCGCTCGCTCATCACGCGCCTGCCCTGCGATTTGGGCGATGGCGGCTGCATGCGGCTAACCTGCTAATCCACTACCGACGACGTGAAATGCCGCCAAACGGCCCCGCGCACGCCGATGTTAAATTTCACGACGCGCGGGAAGAGTAGCGCGCCAGTTTCTCGCGGAACTTACGTAACTTTGGCGCAACGATGTAACTGCAATAAGGCTGGTTGGGATTGGTTCGGTAGTAGTTCTGATGATAGTCTTCCGCTACATAGAAGGTTTCGGCCGGTTTTACTTGAGTGACGATCGGCTTCCCCCAAACTCCCTCCGCCGTCGTCTCGCGGATCAGGGTCTCCGCCGTCTGCTTCTGCGCTTCGGAATGGTAAAAGATCGCCGACCGGTACTGCTCACCGACATCATTTCCCTGGCGATCCATGGTGGTCGGGTCGTGAATCGCGAAAAACACTTCCAAAATGTCGCGGTAAGGCACGACCGCGGGATCAAACGTCACCTGCACGACCTCTATATGACCCGTATCCCCGCCGCACACCTGCCGGTACGTCGGATTCGGAATGCGGCCGCCCATATAGCCCGATGCGACCTTTTCGACGCCCTTCATCTCCTGATACACAGCTTCCAAACACCAGAAGCATCCCCCGCCCAACGTGGCAATTTCCTGATTGGCCATATCTCGACTATAGCGGGATTGCGAAAATCACCGCAGGCGCGAATCGCAGAATTGTGCGTCACTCCAACTGAACGCAAGCCGAGTCAGGCTCGCGAACGACAGAGTTTCAGGAAGGGATTTGGTGGACGACGGGGGGGTCGAACCCCCGACCTCTGCATTGCGAACGCAGCGCTCTCCCAACTGAGCTAGTCGCCCACTCCAGATCGAACTTCTTCAGTATAACAAAACACCTTCTGATCCAAAACAGATCTTCACGCCTTACCGTGACTCTCCCGTACCCCCTAGATACAATGGAGCCGATGGCCGAATCCGAACAATTACGGCAGATGCGGCGCGATTGGGATCAGCGCGCCAAAGAAAACGCCCGCCACTATGTCGTTACCGGCCAGCAATCGTGGAGCGACGAAGAGTTTTTTGAATCAGGCGAGCTCACGATGAAAGAGGATATCCTCAACGACCTTGAAAATATCTGCCAGGGAAAAGATCCGAAGCAGATGACCGTCCTCGAGATCGGCTGCGGCGCCGGACGCGTTACGCGCGCCTTTGCCCGCTTTTTCGGAGCCGTCCACGCCTTCGATATCAGCCCGGAGATGGTCCAGCAGGCGCGTCGAGCCGTGGCCGAATTTCCCAATGCGCATGTCCATTGCAACAACGGTAAAGATCTGCGCGCGCTCACCGGCGGTTTCACCCGTTGGTTGGGACGCGACCCCGCCGTCGCTTTCGATTTCGCATTTTCCACGATGGTGTTTCAGCACATTCCCAGCCGCTCCATCGTGGAAAACTACGTTCGCGAAGTTTACAAGCTCTTACGCCCTGGAGCCCTCTTTAAGTTTCAAGTTCAGGGCTCCCCAGGCGTCGATCTTCGAAAAAACGATTCCTGGGTGGGAGCTTCTTTTAACGAATCCGAAGCCCGGCAAATGGCGACGCGCTGCGGATTCGAAATGCGCTATCAGGCTGGACTAGGTGATCAATATTACTGGCTCTGGTTTTTTAAACCTGCCAAGTAACACTGATTCCGATGCATAGATTGCATCATGAGATCGACAGGCCGGGGGTTGCCTGTTAACCGGAAGGGCCTTAAGCTCCGCCGCTGGCAGGGCTTTCGCTTGAGTCCTCCGGGTCCCTCCGCTTCGCCCAGTATTTCTTCATTCGTTCTGAAACTTCCTGGCGCTCATCGGCGCCCATGGATTTGCGGCCCCGCCGCTTTCCCGAACCAGGCGCTGGAGGGATACCGCCGCCCGCCGCCCGCTGCAAATCCTCCAGCGAGGCGATGACGCGTTCCAGTTTCTCCTTCTCAGCGTATAAGTCTTGAATAGCTTTATATAAATCCATCGCAGTAATCGTTTTATCGATTTGCTTCGAGGACCTCGCAGCTGCGCCGGCCGCGCGGCCCGAGTATAAAACAATTATAACGTCCCCCCGCCATCGAGGCTCGAAGCAACAGACTGATGTTACAACGAATGAATTTGCTATTTCTAGCGAATTCGAACCTTAGTGTGTTAGAAAAGGCCAGTGCGGTACCAATTTGAAGCCGAATCTGGTAGTGACTATGTAAGCTGCTCCAGCTAGAAGGGTTAGTACGCAGATAACTATTGTGAATGTTACCTTCCAAGGGAATTTCCTGTTTTCGCGATTCAGTACTAGTAAGTAACTAGCAAAGATTCCCACATAGAATAAAAGGCACATGGGGGCCGCGAATAACATAAGATTTACGACGTCGGGCGTTGGAGTAACTATCGCCGCCACAATAAAGATCAACAAAATCGCATAGCGGCTGTTCCTCAGCAGAAAGCTCGGCGTTACCACGTGGAGTAAGGTGAGGAAGAAGATCAGGACCGGCAGTTCAAATACCAGGCCAACACCCATGATCACGTTGACGAAAATATCGAAGTACTCCGTAATGGTAACCATCGGTACTACATATTGCTTGTTACCAATGCCCAGTAGGAAGGTAAGCCCGTACGGGAAGATCACGAAGTACGCGAAGACACCGCCGAGAATGAATAGCCCGGCAGAGACCAAAATAAACGGCGCGGCCCAGCGGCGTTCCTTGCGATAGAGCCCGGGGGAAACGAACGCCCAGACCTGGTAGAGCAGCCACGGACAGGAAAGGAATATGGCGCACACCAGGGGAAGTTTGAACCAGATGATGTTGAAGGACTCCATCGGTTCAATCATCGTGAGGTTCGGCGGATTGTATCCGAGCGACGTGAGCGCTTTCGCCGCGGGCTGACGGACGAAATCCCAAAGCCTCTCGCTGAAACAGAGGCTGCCGCCGAAGGCTACGCCGCAGCCGATCAGAGCTTTAATGATGCGGGAACGCAGCTCCTCCAGGTGCTCCATGAAGGACATGCGCAGCATGCTGTCTTCTTCTTCGTCCTCGCCATCTGCGCCCCCGGCCGGCGACGGGGGTTTACCCCCTCCGCCGAACCGGTTGCGCACGTTTTCGATGGCTGATGAAGCGCTCGACAGCGATAGCCCCGTAGACGCACTGCTCGTGCGGGGCGGATTGCCGCCCTTTGGTTCATCGATTGGATTCATTACCTAAACGTCTAATCGGAACCGGCGTGCTCGATGGCGGCAAGGTCCGGATGTTGCCCGGTTTGCTCATGGGAGGCTGGCGGCAGCTCGTAGTTGGAGCCGCGCGCGACTGCGCCCTCTGGGGCCTCGATTGCCAGGGCCGTGGTAGATCCGGCGTCCAAAGCTGCGGATGCGCCTTCAGTGTCAGGGGAGGAAACAGATCCCTCGTACGTCTCCGCATACGAATTGTCGTAACTGTGGTCGTATGTCGAGTAATCGTAGTTATAGGTATCCAATTGAAGGTCTTTGCGTACCTCCTTCAAATTGGCATCCGCTTCCAGGTTCTTCAGTTCCCGGTCGAAAGTAGACTTCAGTTCGCTCGAAGCGCGGCGGAACTCCGTGATCGCTTTACCTACAGTCCGCCCCAACTCCGGAAGTTTCTTGGGACCGAAAAGCACCAGCGCCAGCAGGAAGATGACGATCATCTCCGGCGTGCCTAGCGTCCCGAGCATTGAATGTCCTCCAGAAGATTCACTACACCGTAATCATATCATGCGCGTATTTGCACTCGGACGCGCGCATGCCACGCCAATCGGTTCTATTCACAGCAAAATGTCGTTACGGAAGCGTCTCCGAAAGCACTTTGACGCTCATCTCCACGCGATAGTGGCGCAACTTCTCGCGCAACTCCGGCCGCTTGTTGGCCAGAATCGCGATTGCCAGCAACGCCGCGTTGCGCGCGCCCGCCCCGCCAATCGCCAGCGTTCCCACCGGAATTCCGGCTGGCATCTGCACCGTCGAAAGCAGCGAATCCAGGCCCTTCAGCGACGCGCTCTCCATCGGCACGCCCAAAACCGGCACCAGCGTATGCGCCGCGCACACGCCCGCCAGGTGCGCCGCTCCACCCGCCGCGGCGATGATCGCCTCCACTCCGCGTCCCTCCGCCTCGCTTACATACTTAGCGGTCTCCTGTGGCGTCCGGTGCGCCGAAAGCACCCGGCACTCGTGCTCCACGTCAAACTTCGTCAGCATCTCGTCCGCCTGTTTCATCACCTCCCAGTCGGACTTGCTGCCCATCATCACCAACACTAACGGTTGCTTTTCCGCCATCTTATTGTCCCTGCGCCAGCGTGAAGCCGGTCTTCCCGTCGAAGTTCCGCAGCATGATCGTCGCCGCAATCTCCACGCCGCCGTCGGATACGCGGTCGACCAGCGCGCTGATCTTCTTCGCGTCCGTCGTTCCATCGGTTATATAGCGGCAGCGGAAGCTATCCGTGCAGAAAGTCTCCGCGCGTCCCGCCGGCCAGACCTTCACGCCACGATTGTCGATAACTTGCAGAGTAAGTCCATCGCCCGCGAACTTACCCATTACATCGGCCAGCTTATTCGGATCGCGCGACGGCCAGTACACCAGCACGTCCACGCCCTTCAACTCCGCCTTGGCTGAGCTTGTCGACACCGGGTGCGCCTGGCTCTTAGCGCCGCCCTTGGCGTACTCCACCGCCTTCAACCGGTTCGGCTTCTGTCCCAAGCGCGCGATCACCGCCGCCGCGAACTCCTTCGTCCCGACCTTCTCTTTGCTCACATCTTCCGTAAAAACGTCGTATGTGTGTATGCCGTCTTCGATCGTCCGCAGCCACGCATTGTGCACGCGCTCCGCAACGTCAGATTGATCGATGTGCACCAGCATCAGCACCGATCCCAGCAACAGTCCCGAAGGGTTCGCCAGGTTCTGACCCGCGCGCCGCGGCGCCGACCCGTGAATCGCCTCAAACATCGCGCATTTCTCGCCGACGTTCGCCGAGCCCGCCAGACCCACCGACCCCGCAATCTGCGCCGCTACATCCGAGAGGATATCGCCATACAGATTCGGCATCACCACCACGTCGAACGCTTCCGGCGTATCCGCCAGCTTCGCCGCGCCGATATCGACAATCCAGTGCTCGTTCTGTATGTCCGGGTAATTGGCCGCGATCTCATCGAAGATCTTATGAAAGAGACCATCGGTCATCTTCATAATGTTGTCCTTCGTGAAACACGTAACCTTTTTCCGGTTGTGCCGACGCGCGTACTCGAATGCGTAGCGGACGATCTTTTCCGTGCCCGGCCGCGAGATCAACTTGATGCACGAAGTAACTTCCGGACTAAGTTGATACTCAATCCCCGCGTATAAGTCCTCTTCGTTTTCGCGCACGATCACGACGTCCATATTCGGATGCTTGGTGTCGATGAACGGGTGGTACGACACGCACGGCCGCACATTGGCGTACTGGCCCAGCGTCTTACGCGTGGTCACGTTCAGGCTCTTGAATCCCCCGCCCTGCGGCGTGGTGATCGGCGCCTTCAGAAACACCTGCGTGCGCAGCAGCGACTCCCACGAACTCGGATCGATGCCCGCTGTATTGCCGCGCAGATAAACCTTTTCGCCGATCTCAATCGTTTCGATCTCGAGCGCCGCCCCGGCAGAATTAATGATCTGTAGCGTCGCGTCCATGATTTCCGGACCGATGCCGTCGCCGTGCGCCACGGTGATGGGAGTTTTAGTTGGCATATTTGAGAAATCTCAAGATAGCATTAGTCTGCATTTCTCACACAGG
>DATAUH010000088.1:0-4383 GCA_036268375.1 Bryobacteraceae bacterium
AGGACAAGAGATTCGGCCCTGGCCATCTGCAGAGCGCCGTTTCGATGAACAATCTGGCTTCGGTGCTTGCCGGAGAGGGGAACTTTGCCGAGGCGGAACAGTTGGAACGCAAGTCGATCGCGATTTTCGCGCAAAAGCTGCCGAATAGCGCGGAGCTGGCGGCCGCGTACGCGAACTTAGCCGGTTATTTGATGGCGAAAAACGCGCCCACCGAAGCCGTAGAGTGGCTGCGGCGCGCCATTATGGCCGATGAGGCATCCGGTGGAGCGGGAACGCTGCAGGAAGCGGCGGATCTTGCGAGCCTAGCGCAGGCATTGCGCCCCAGCGATGCGTCAGGCTCGGAAAGGGCGCTTCGGCGGGCGCTCTCGATCTACGAAAACAGGTTAGGAGCGGCCAGCGAGCAGGCCCAACGAGTGCGAAATGCGCTGGCGGAGCGGCAATCCGGCTCCAAAGAGTAGTGAGATTTATGCAAGCGCCGTTGCTTAATACGCAAATTTTTATTGACATGACATCGCAAGCCGTGATATTCAAAAGTTCGGCAGACGAACAAAGTCCACCGCGCCTGTGCCTCCGCCGGTTCGAGTAGAAGCTCGAATGCGGCTCCGTTGGGTCAGGCGCCATGGGGGAGATATGAGACTGTTTGCGATCACGGCCGCCGTCGCGTTGTATTGCGGCGCAGTCTATGGTCAGACGTTCAGCGCCAACCTGACAGGAATTGTCACGGATCCCGGAGGAGCTGTAGTTCCAGGAGCCGAAACCACTCTCAAAAACGTCGATACCGGAGATGTCCGGAAGACGGTAACCGACCAGCAGGGCCGGTACAACTTTAACCAGATTGCGCCCGCCACCTACACGCTCAGCGTGACGCAGAGCGGGTTCCGGACCCACGTGCAGAACAAAATTATTTTGACCGCGAACCAGAGCATGGATTTGGACGTGGCGCTGGTGATCGGAGCGGTGAGCGAGTCGGTGGAGGTCACCGGCGCGGCTCCGATTTTGGATACGCAGACATCGAATGAATCGAACACGCTGACGACATCGATGATGCAGAGCCTACCGATGGCTAACCGGGCCGCGCTGTCGCTGGTGGTGGCGACGGCGGCTGGCGCCTCGTACTCGAATACGAGCGTGTTCGGGCCGGGCGCGAATGACGATCAGAACGTGGCGCGCTTTAACTTGTACGGTGGACGGCAGAATTCGACGGCCATTCTGATCGACGGTGTACCATCCACCGTGGGCGACTGGGGCGGCCTGCTGGCGGAGCCGGGCGCGGATTCGGTGCAGGATATGCAAGTGATCCGCAACACCTACGAAGCGCAGTACGGCCGCAGCAGCGCGGGGGTTGTGAACATGACAACGCGTGGCGGCACCGATCACTATCACGGCACAGCGTTCGAATATTTCCGCAATGACAAGCTGAACGCCAACGATTTCTGGTCGAACCTGAACGGCCTGAAAAAGCCGAAGAGCACCCGCAACCAGACGGGCGGCAACATCGCGGGTCCGATTTGGAAACGGCGCAAGCTGTTCGGATTCTTCGGCTACGAGCATTCACAATACGGCGCGCCGGGAACGCTGACGACGACCGTGCCGACGTTGCTGCAGAGGCAAGGCGACTTTTCGCAAACTCGCAACGCAAACGGCTCGCAGCAGGTGATCTACGATCCCGCCAACACTGTCCAGACCTCCACCCCGGGGGTGTACACGCGCGCCGCATTTCCGGGAAACGTAATTCCGCAGAATCAATTCGACGCGATCGCGAAGAATTATCTGCAATACATCCCCCTGCCTAACGCACCGGGCAATGCCGTCACAGGCGCCAACAATTTTTTTGGCTCCGGAGTTTCGAAATACACGAACTATCACGCGGATGTGCGTGTCGACTTCAACCCGACGGAAAAGCATTCCTTCTGGTTCAAGCTGACCAAGGCGCAGAGCTTCGACACGTATGGTCCGAACTTCTTCCCGCTGACGACGGCGACATACCAACCCCAGATCCACCCGCGAATCGCGTTGAGCACGGGCGATACATACGTGGTAAACACAAGCACGGTAGTCAACGTGACAGTTGGCGGCGGGAGGTGGTATGAACACTGGCCGAATCCGTCGCTCGGGTTCAACATGACTTCGTTGGGCTTTCCGCAAGCGCTGGCCAGCCAATTTGCGATCGATACGGCGCCGGCAGTGACGGAAACGAACTACTCGAATTTCGGATCAGGCCGTGAGCTACGGTTGCACCGCAACAACTACAACACCCAGGTGAACGTAACGAAGAACAAGGGGTCGCACAGCATAAAATTTGGGTTCACGATGGAGGATCAGCAACTCAATCGTTTTGACCAGACCTCAGCGACCTTCGGATTTACGCAGACGCCGACTTCGGGACCCGACCCCACGACCAACAACGGCCAATCCGGAAACGCATTCGCATCGTTGCTCTTGGGCGCCGGAAGCACCGGCGGCGCGACCATAGCCAATGAACCGGCGACCAGCGACTACTATTTTGCGTGGTATGCGCAGGATGCGTGGCGCGCGACGAAAAATCTCACCATCAATTATGGGCTTCGTTACGAAATCCAGCCCGCGCAGACGGAGCGCTTCAACAACCAGGCGTATTTCGATCCCAACGTGACCAATCCGATCGGCGCGCAGGCGGGCTTGCCGAATCTGAAAGGCGGAATCCAATACACCACCGCCGGCAATCGCGGTCCCTACAACACGGCCTACAACAACTTTGCGCCGCGCGTGGGGATGGCTTATCGCGTTGGCGACAAGTTGGTGCTGAGAGCCGGCTACGGCATCACTTACACGCGCGATCTTCCGATTTACCTGAACAATCCCTCGAACGACGGTTTCACAACGACGACGCCGTGGACGACCAGTCTCAACAACGGCATCACGATTCAAAATCGCTTGTCGAATGCCTTTCCGCAAGGGCTGACTCCGATCTTGGGAAGAGCGAACGGGCTGCTGCAGCAGGTGGGCCTGACGGTGAATGAGTTCGACCGGTTGCGTCCGACGCCATATCTGCAGGAGTTCAGCTTCGACGTACAGTATTCGCTGGGCAACAACACGGTGGCGGAGATTGGATATGCCGGCAATCAGGGCCGAAAGCTCATCGAAAATGGCGCGTTCCAGGCGGACCAGTTACCGGATCAGTATTTATCGCTCGGCAACGCGCTGCTGGCGAGCGTTCCCAATCCGTTTTACGGTACATCGATCGCAACCGGCACCCTTTCCGGACCGACGGTGCAGTATGGACAGTTGCTGCGGCCGTATCCGCAATATGCGGGAGTTGGGTTGCTGATTGTACCGGGCGCGTCCTCGAGCTTTAACGCTCTGAACGCAAAGGTGACCCACCGCTTTGCACAAGGGCTTACGATGACAGCGTCCTATCAGTGGTCAAAGGCGATCGACAACGTGTCGGAGGACGGTTCGGGTACGATTCGCGATTACAACAACCTGTCGCTCGAACGTTCACTCAGCGCGCATGACATTCCGCAAAGCTTCGTCGTGAACTACCGCTACGAATTTCCGTTCGGCAGAGGCAAACGGTTCGGCGCCAACGCTCCGGGATTTGTGGACGCGATTGCCGGCGGATGGTCCGTCGCGGGGATATACACATATCATTCCGGTTTGCCGCTGGCCTTCAGCGCGCCCAACAACACGAACTCGTTCGGCGGTTCGCAGCTTCCCAACATCGTCAACGGAGCGCAGTTAGCGCTTCCCAATCCGTCGCGGTTCGCCTGGTTCAACACAGCGGACGTGGTGCAGCCGCCGGCATTTACGTTCGGCAATGCGCCGCGCGAGATCGGCTATGTGCGCGCGCAGCCGATGAGTCAAATGGATATGGGCGTGACGAAGACGTTTTCGCTTCCCTGGGAAAGCATCAAGCTGAACCTGCGCGCGGATGCGTTCAATCTGCTCAACCATAATCAGTTTTCGGCGCCGTCGGCAACGCTGGGAAGCTTAACGTTCGGGCAGATCACTTCTTCTTACAGCACGCCGCGGAACGTGCAACTGGCTGTCCGGCTGACGTTCTAATGACGGTTTGGATCGCGAGCAGCAAGATGCGCCGCGCCCGGTCTGGCGACAGATCGGGTTGCGGCGCAATTGTATTCTTCAGAGACCCTTTTCCCCGGTAACCCCTATGCTGATATTCCGATTGGCAGTTAGCGCAGGATTGCTTTCGGCTTCACTTTTCGCGCAGAACGATTGGCCCGAGTATGGCCACGACCCGGGCGCAATGCGTTATTCGCCACTGAAACAGATCAACACGAAAAATGTTGGGCAGTTGAAAGTGGCATGGACCTTTGACACGCAAGCGCCGATTACCCCCGCGCCGCCTGCTCAGAGTGTTGCGGGTGATGCGGGAGGCCATCA
>DATAUH010000089.1:0-8940 GCA_036268375.1 Bryobacteraceae bacterium
ATGAGACTAGCTCGGGTAGAATGTCAAGGGGAGGCGAGGGCGTTCTAAACGCCGGTGATTGGCTGCGGCCGCCGCGTACCCTGGCCTATTTTGGTTTATCCTCGCCGGCGAGTTTCAGGAGAGCTTTTTCGGCCTCGCGCACATCCTCAAGCGTGAGCGTGCCCGATTGAACCAGGTGAGCCATGATAGGCCGGCTACGGCCTCCGAACAAAGCGAGGAGTTCGTCCACCAGTCTGCGTTGGGCGGCTTCGCGTGACACCGCAGCCTCGAAGATGAGCGCCGTGGCGATCTTCTTGGTCCGGCGCAGCGCTTTCTTGATCTCCAGGCGATAGACCGTCGTCTGGACGGTGGTGTAGGCGGGCCTCTTCCTGGCAGGAAACGATTCCTGAATCTCCCGGACTGAACACGGCCCCCGGGTCCATAGGGCTTCCATGATCTGAAATTCCAGCTTGGTTAGCTTTGGAAGTGCCATAATCTTCGACTATGTGTGTTTGCGAAGCTACTATTCTAGTGGTTAATGTGCAAACACTTTTTCCGACCGGGCTATTTCTGCAGGCGCCGCGGCGTCAGACCCCGCGCCGATTGCCGTATAGGTCCACGTGCAGGCGGGGACTGAAGCGGAAGTTTTCCGCCTTGCAGGTTTCGCTCAGCCAGAGCGCTCTCTCGCGCAGGACAGCCGGGTCTGTGCCTTCCGGCATCAGAATCACGCGGTCGGCGGGCGCTCGCAAGCGGCCTACTAGCGCCCGAACTTCGTCCAAATCCTGAGGTTTCGCGATCACAAATTTCAATTGATACGGATATTCCGCCATTAACCGCGCCAGGACATCCGGCTGCATGCGCAGGCGCTCATGCTGTGGCGCGAACTGCCCTTCGGGTGTGGAATTCGCAAGTTTCGGGCTGATGCTCATCAAATCGCAGGCTACTGGTTTGAAAACTGTGCCGGCTGTTTCGATGGTGATGTGTAATTCCGCCTCGCGCAGCCGCGTCGTTAGCTCGACAACTTCCGGTGCGATCATCGGCTCGCCGCCAGTGACTACAACGTGGCGCGCCGGATGCCGGAGCGTCTCCGCGATCACCTGCTCTACGCTCATTTCGGAGCCTTCGGGGTTCCATGACGTGTACGGCGTATCGCACCACGCGCATCGCAGGTTGCAGCCGCTGGTGCGAATAAAAAATGAGGGCACTCCGACGAGCGATCCCTCGCCCTGCAGCGAATGAAACAGCTCAGCGATCTTCAATTCCCGCCTCGTCGAAGCCCTTGCGCCGCAGCAGGCAGGCATCACATTCGCCGCACGGGGCGCCGTCGGGCCCGGGATCGTAGCAACTGTGCGTCACGCCGAACGGCACGCCCAGTTCTTGCGCCAATTTCACGATGCCCGCCTTGGTCAGGCGCAGCAAGGGCGTGTGGATCTTCAGATGAGTCTTTCCCTCCACACCGGCCTTGGTCGCAAGGTTCGCCATTCGTTCGTACGCCTCGATATACTCCGGCCGGCAGTCCGGATAGCCCGAATAGTCAAGCGCATTCACGCCAATGAAGATGTCGGCGCTCTCCAGCACCTCTGCCCACGCCAACGCATACGAAAGGAAAATCGTATTGCGCGCGGGCACGTAGGTGACGGGTATGCCGGTCGAGATTTCGGCCGCACTGCGCGCCTTCGGCACCTCGATATCAGCGGTGAGCGCCGATCCGCCGAACGCATCCAGGCCCAATTTCGCCACCAGGTGCTTCTCCGCGCCGAAGATCTGCGCGATGCGCGCGGCCGCGGTCAACTCCTGTTTGTGGCGCTGACCATAATCGAACGAAAGCGCGTAACACGCATAGCCTTCCTTGCGCGCGAGCGCCAAGCACGTCGAAGAATCCAAGCCTCCACTCACCAAACACACTGCTTTTTTAGGGGTCTGCACGCGGGGTTCTCTATAATTTAGCTTCTATAATTATTCTTGCGCATCCGTTTTCTGACGTCCACGCCGCTCGATGTGCGCCGCGGCAGCGGCACGTATGTCGGCATTCACGTGCTGGCGCGCGCGCTGGAGTCGCTGGGGCACTCCGTCGCTTACGAAACGCCGCAGCGGCACTTCAAAATCTACACGCTCGAGCGGCTCGTATTTAACCGTTCACTGCGGGCTTCGCGCGAATTCGACTTAACCATTGGCTTCGACATGGACGGCTATCGCATCGCGGCGGCGCCCGGCCACATCGCGTCGCTGAAAGGCGTGATCGCAGACGAGGTCCGGTTCGAAACCGGCCTGACGCGACTCACGATGTCTATGCAGGCTCGCTGCGAACGGAGGCACGTGCACCGCGCCTCGCGCGTGCTGGTCACGAGCGCGTATTCGGCCGCGCGCGCCGTCGAATTCTACGGCCTGAAGGAGCGGCCTCGCATCGTTCCCGAACTGATCGACCTGCCCGAATGGCGCCGCATGCTTGCGCAACACCCTGCCGCGCCTCAGCCGTTCACCATCCTCTACGTCGGACGCTTTTACCTGCGCAAGCGCGTCAACCTGCTGCTGCGCGCCGCCGCGCTGCTGCGCCCCCGCACGCCGGATCTGCAAATCCGCATTGTCGGAAATGGACCCTGCAACGACGCGTGGCGCGCGCTTTCGCGCGAACTTCGCCTTGAGGGCACGGTTACGTGGCTGGGCGACGTCTCGCGCGCGCAACTTGTGGAAGAGTACAACCGCGCATCGGCATTCTGCTTGCCCAGCGTGCAGGAGGGCTTCGGCATCGTACTTCTGGAAGCCATGGCGGCCGGCAAGCCGATTGTCGCCGCCCGGGCCGCAGCAATTCCGGAAGTGGCGCCACATGCGGTGCTGGTGGAACCCGACAGCGTCGAAGCATTGGCCGCCGGCATCGAGCGCGTTCGGGACGCCGCTCCGGCGCACCCTGAGTGGGTCGAGCAGTTCGACGCCCCGCGCATCGCCCAGCGCTTCCTTGAAGCGGTCGGTTAAGGAGGCGGCTACGCCAGCGTCAAATTGGGCTGTGCCCGCAGATCCATAGCCGCGAACTCTCCACGCTCCAGCTTCGGAAACGCCGCCGCCGCAATCATGGCCGCATTGTCTGTCGAAAGTCCCGGCGTTGGAAAATACACGTGATACGGCGCCCGCAACGCTCTCGCGGCCGCGCGCAGACCCACATTGCACGCCACGCCGCCCGAGATGATCATCGATTGCGCGCCGATCTGTTCCGCGGAAGCGCCCGCGCGCGTCAGCAACTCGGTGATCACCGCGTGCTGGAACGACGCCAGCAGATCGAGCGTCGCCTTTGGCGTGACCGCGCGCCATTCGTCGACTGACGGCGACGGATTCTCGCATAACAGCGCCCGACGCTGCGCGATTTCGGCCTGCATATCGCGCGCTTCCACCCAGCGGAGCACGGCTGTTTTTAAGCCGCTGAAACTGAAATCGAGCGCATTGCCCTTCATCTTCGCGAACGTGAAGCGCACGGCGTTCGGGTCGCCAAACGGCGCCAGCCGATCGATCACCGGCCCGCCAGGATATCCGTAGCCGAGCAGTTTGCCGACTTTATCGAACGCCTCGCCCGCCGCGTCGTCGCGCGTTTTTCCCAGCAAGCGGTAACGAAAACCCTCGCTTACTTCGAAGAGATGCGTGTGACCGCCACTCACCACCAATGCCAATGCGGGAAGCGCCACCGGCGCTCCGTCGCGTTTCGCCTCCATGATCACCGCGTGAATGTGGCCTTCGATATGGTTCACCGCGATCAGGGGAATTTTGCGCGCAAAGCAGAGCGACTTCGCGTAAGTGAGCCCCACAAGCAACGATCCAGCGAGACCGGGACCCGACGTGGCCGCGATGGCTGCCAAGCTATCGAGCGTAGTTGCCGAGCGTTCCAGAGCCTCGCGCACTACCGGGACAATGGCGCGCAGATGCTCGCGCGACGCCAGTTCCGGCACTACGCCGCCATATTTCCCATGAGTCGACATCTGCGATGCCACGACCGATGAAAGGACGCGTACGCCATCCTCCACCACTGCCGCGGCGGTCTCATCGCACGACGATTCAATGCCCAAAATCAGCACGGTTCCACGTTAACGCGACAGACATGCGCAACTCAATGAGGACGTCGAGAGCGCACGGCGACCGAACGGGGAACGAACGCCCCGGCTTAGTTGGCCGTACTGCCGCGCGGATCGGGCTTTAGCATCACGGGCTGCGTGAAGGTCTGCCCATCCACCGTCAACCGTACGGTGTAGTTGCCAGCTTGCAGTCCTGCCGCGCCGCGTCCGCCACGGCCACCGCGGCCTCCACGTCCGCCGCGGCCACCGGCGCCACCCGCCGCATTTTCAGCCGCCGCTGGAGGGGGAGCACCCGCGGTACAAGCATCTTGCACAGGCGCAGTGTTCGCGCCACGACCGAATCCGCCGCCACCACCCGCGCCGCGTCCCGCCGCGCCGCCCAGGGTAAAGCGGTGCATGCCCGGCGCTGCCGAAGGCGGCGGAGCCGGCTGTTCCCAAATAGCCTGCACGTTGATGGTTTCCGTATCCACCGGCCGCAGCGGCGCATCGCTGGCGGCGCATGCGCGTACGGCGCCTGCACCATCCAGCAATTCCAGTTTCAACGGCTGCTTCGCGGCCGATTTGAGCCAGTAGTAGGCGACGACTCCAGATGGTGGATTCTGCTCCTGCGGCTCCTCATGCGGTAACGGTGTGCCGTTCTGCCCGCCGTTGCGAACTGCCATCGCCTCGCCCGGTTTAAACAGATACGCGCTTGTAGAAAGGATCTGCGAACCCTGCGTGGAAAGTTGCCGCAGAGGCGCCGCCTGATCCATCACCCAAAAACCGCGGCCGTACGTTGCCACCGCCAAGTCGTCGCCATGAACGACGATGTCGCGTACCGAAGTCACGGGCATGTTGTTCTGGAGCGCTTGCCAAGTGTCCCCATCATTGAAGGAGACATAAACCCGCAGCTCCGTCGCCGCGTACAGCAGGCCTTTGGCTTGCGGATCTTCCTTCACCGAGTTAACGAAGGCGCCGTCCGGAATACCGGTCACGGTGTTGCGCCATGTTTTTCCGCCATCGTGCGTGCGGTAGATGTAGGGCTTGTTGTCCGCCAGACGGTGCCGGTCGACCGACGCATACGCTGTCCCGACATCGAAGTGTCCGGCGTCTACCTGCGACACTTTGCTCCACGAAGTTACCTCCGGCGGGGTGACGTTCACCCAGTTCTGGCCGTCGTCGCGCGTCACGTGAATCAAGCCGTCATCGGTGCCTGCCCAGACCATCGTCGCCTGCAAGGGCGACGGGCTGATCGTGTACACCACACCGAAACGGTCCGTCATCGGCTCGTCAATATCCTTTGCCGTCACGGGGTCCAGCGTTTCCGGAACCGCGGGATGCAGCCGCGCCAGATCCGGGCTGATCTTCGCCCACGTCTTGCCGCGATCGCGCGTGCGGAATACGAATTGGTTCGAGTAGTAAATCGCCTCGTCCGCAGGCGAGAACACCGTTGGCAGCGTCCATGTTTTGCGGTTCGGATCGTTGGCATCCGGCGCAGGCAACTCTCCGCCCAATGAGGCGGCGCTGTTCTCTGCCTGGTCGCAACGGCCGGCGGGGCCGCCGTAGAGGATATTGCCGTCTTTCGGATCGGGCACTACGGTGTTGCTCTCGCCCGCCAGACACGTCGGCTCCCAATTGCGGAACGACAGCGTGCCCATGCGCGACCATGTGCTAACGCCTACGCCGCCGCTATCCTGCTGCGCGCCGTAGAGCCAGTACGGGAAGCGGTTGTCCGCTGCTACGTGATAGATCTGCGCCGTCGGCTGGTTGTACCACGTGCTCCAAGACTTTCCGCCGTCGACGCTCACTACGGTACCCTGATCGCTCGAAAGCACCATGCGATTGCCGTCTTTCGGATTCACCCAAAGCTGGTGATAATCGTCTCCGCCCGGCGCACCCTTGATCGGCACAAACGTCTTGCCGGCGTCTGTGGTCATGTAGGTCGCAGTATTGATCACGTACGCCTTGTCCGGATTCGTGGGGTCCACCGTGACCGATTCGAAATACCAGCCGCGCCCCCAAAGGCGATTTTCGTTGTTCACCTGGCGCCAGGTTGCGCCCGCATCGTCCGAAACGTAAACGCCGCCCTTTGTTTCGGCGCTGCCACCGCCACGGCGTCCACCGCCCCCGCCATTCCCGGCTGCTATCGCCGTGCCCAAATCATCAACAACGGCCCATATGCGATTCGAATTGCTCGGAGCGACGGCAACCCCGATCTTACCCACGAAATTATCGGTCGGCAGACCGCCAGTCAACTGTTTCCACGTATCGCCGCCATCGGTCGATTTATACAAGCCTCCGCCCGCCATGTTGCTGGGCGCATAGACGGACCATGGCGGACGTCGCGTCGCCCACAGCGACGCATACAGCACTTTGGGATTCTTCCAATCCATCGCGATCTCAATCGCGCCTACGTTGTTCGGGTCTTTCTGATTGAAGAGAATCTTCTTCCAGGTCGCGCCGCCATCCGTTGAACGGAATACGCCGCGGTCCGGATTGGCGTCATAGACGTGCCCCAGCGCAGCCACATAAACCAGGTTGGGATTGGCCGGGTCGACCACAATGCGCCCAATCTGCCGCGTGTTTTCGAGCCCGACATGCGTCCAGGTCTTCCCCGCATCCGTCGATTTAAACACGCCGATGCCATAGGAATGCTGGCTGCGAATATCAGGCTCTCCGGTGCCCACGTACACAATGTTCGCGTTCGACGGCGCAACCGCGATCGCGCCAATCGACCCGATCGGGATGCCCTGGTCTGAAATCGGAACCCAGGTGCGACCAGCGTTTTCAGTCTTGAAAACCCCACCGCCAACGGAACCGAAATAGAACGTGTCCGGCTGATTCGCGTTGCCTGCCACGCCATAGGTGCGGCCGCCGCGCATCGGACCTACGTCGCGCCATTCCAGGCCCGCCAACATATTTGCGGGATACTGTGGAGGGTTGCTTTGCTGGGCGAAAATCATGATCGCGCACGCCGCGGAGAGCGCCGTTGCGCCGTAAGCGAGAATCCGGCCGCGTGGAAGTTGCATGTTGGGGGCTCCTGAACGGCAGGCTTCGCAGCCCGCCGAAGGATACACTTTATCACTACTGGCCTCGTACGTAGTCTGCAGTTCTCACACAACTTCTGCTCCGGCGCGCGATAAGGCCGCGCCTACTTCATTGTGCTCGCTCACCGTGCTCAAGTCGCGGCGGCCCTCCGCGCTGACCCTCGCGCGCCTCGCATCCACGGCCTTCTCACGAGCCTCACGACGAACCTGTATGAGGAAGTGCAGACTAGCACAGACAATGCTTCCGTTGCTAATCTCAAACTGATGGCTAAGCTCGGATGGGTCGCCCTCGCGGGGGCCGCGATCATGGTATTGGCGGCGCAGCAGCGGCCGGATATTGCGGGAGACGTCACCAAGCAAGGTCAACGCATTCCCGTGGTTGCCGTGCCCGATTTTCGCGGTTCGGGTGACGCGCAGCCGCTCACCACGGTCTTCAATCAAACTCTCTGGTCCGACCTGCAGGATTCCGGTTTCCTCAAACTCGCACCAAAGACCATGTACCCGACGATCACCCCGCAACAGCCATCGGACCTGGTCAACCCGCGTCCCGGAGTTGAAAAGGCGGGCGGGCGCCTACTGTCCGATTGGTCGAACCCGCCTACGCAGGCCAACTTCCTCGCCTTTGGTTACACAGCCGCCAAAGACGGCCTGTTCGTAGCCTTCGGCAATTTCTATGCACTCAATCAACCCACCGTCCAGCAGGCCAAAGTGTTGGGCGATCTCTACACGGGCACTTTAGATGAAGCCGGCGCACGCAAGGCGGCGCACGCGTTCGCCGCCGATATTTTGAAACAGTTCGGCGGATCTTCCCTTTTCGGGACGCACATCTATTTCGCTTCCACCCGCTCCGGCCACAAGGAAATCTGGGCGATGGATTTCGATGGCTCGAACCAGCATCAGGTCACGCACTTCAACTTCATCGCCACGTCGCCTGCAGTCTCGCCCGATGGCTCGCGCATGATGTGCACCGCATATGCCGGTGAAGAAAAACCCCCGCGCATCTTCCTCTACTCCACCAATCCGCTGCGCCAGCTGGATTTCGTCAATCCGGCCGGGGACTACGACGCACACAGCTCCTTTACGCCCGATGGCAAGCAGGTTTTGTTCGACAACTCGTCCGGCGACAACTACCGCATCTTCATCGCGAATGTGGACGGCTCAAAGGCGCGCGCCATACATACATCTAAAGACGTAGTTGTGCAGCCTGTGATGAATCCGAAGAATCCGAACCTGATCGCCTTCACTTCGGACCGCAGCGGCACGCCGCAAATCTACACCATGGACGCCTCCGGCGGATCGCTAACTCGCGTGACTAACGGCATCGGCGAAGCGCACAATGCCGCATGGCAACCCGATGGCGGCCACATCGCCTTCACCTGGACCCGCGGTTACGAGCCGGGCAATCTGAACATCTTCGTCATTGATCCGGCGAATGGAAGCTACGTGCAACTTACTCACGGTGAAGGTAAGAACGAAAATCCGACTTGGGCGCCGGACGGCAAACACCTCGCCTTCAGTTCGACTCGCAAAGGCGGCAAAGAGCAGATCTTTAGCATGCTGGCCGATGGCACGGCGCTTAAGCAACTTACTACGGAGGGTACGAACAGCAATCCGGCCTGGGGGCAGTAGAAAGTTGACTGGAACAAAGCGATGGGGGCTCTTCCGTAAGCACCGCAGTCATGGCTGTAGATGTACCGCGCGGTTGGCGGCATCTTGATCTCGGCGCCGGTATTATTCGTGCCCAACGCCAAAGTGGCTGAGCTCTTCATCGAATTCTTCAACACTAATTCGCAACACACACACGCGGCGGGCGCATTGTAAGGCCGTGTGCCGTTGTCGCCGAATCGCGCGCAGGCAGGCGCGTGCAAGTCTTGGAAGCC
>DATAUH010000090.1:0-10258 GCA_036268375.1 Bryobacteraceae bacterium
GTCACCTACGGTTACACACAGCACGCGGGTCTGGCCGAGAATGTGCTTGATCACCGGCTCAACTGCCGCACGGTCTATATGTGCTGGATTCACCGTTATCTGTACTGGAACATGAACTACCACGTCGAGCACCACATGTTCCCGCTGGTGCCTTATCACGCGCTGCCCAAGCTGCATGCCGCGGTGAAGGAGGACTGTCCGACGCCGTATCCAAGCCTCTTCTCCGCGTGGCGGGAAATTGTGCCCACGGTTCTCAAGCAGGTTAGGGACCCCGGCTTTCACATCAAGCGGCAGCTCCCCGCACCGAGACCCCGAGTGCTCGAAGGCGCTCACTCCTCTCCCGGCAAGCCGGACGTGGAAGGCTGGATCGAGGCTTGTGGCGCGTCGGATCTTGGCCTCGCGGACGTCGTCCGCTTTGACCATGGTAAGAAAACCTATGCTCTCTACCGCACCGAGGATGGCGAGCTCTACGCAACCGACGGATTGTGCACGCACGGCAATGTTCATCTTTCCCTCGGCCTGGTAAAGGGAAAGCTCATCGAGTGCTCCAAACATAACGGGCGCTTCAATCTGATCGATGGGTCGCCCGCGCGCGTCCCGATCTGTCGCGGTCTGGTTACGTATCCCATAGCGGAGCGCAATGGCCGCATCTTTGTTAACGTCAGCCGGGCCGGCGGGATCGGCGCTCGTGCTCAGAAAACATATCAGTTACGTGTCGTCAGTAACCGCAGCGTCGCCACATTCATCAAAGAGCTGGTTCTCGAACCATTGGACGGTGGAGAAAAGATTTTCTTTACCCCGGGCGACTACCTGCAAATCGATATCCCCGCCTACGACGAGATCCGCTTTCGCGACTTCGACATTCCCGAGCCCTTCGCTGCAGTCTGGGAGCATCAGCATGTCTTTGATCTTGTGGCGCGCAATCCCGAGGCCGGCCGCCGCAACAACTACTCGCTGGCCAGCAACCAGGAGCGGGATCGCACCCTGCGCTTCAACGTGCGCATCGCAACGCCCCCTCCGGGCCAGGATTGTGCTCCCGGAGCCGGCTCCAGTTACGCATTCAGCCTCAAGCCTGGAGACATTGTTTCTGCCATCGGCCCATTCGGCGATTTCCATATCAGGCCCACGCAGCGCGAGATGGTCTACATCGGCGGGGGCGCCGGCATGGCCCCGCTCCGCGCCCATCTCTCTCACTTGCTCGAAACCGAGCACAGTGCCCGCAAGGTCACTTTTTGGTATGGCGCGCGATCGAAGCAGGAGATTTTCTACCAGGACTATTTTCAGGATCTAACGAACATACACCGCAACTTTGCCTTCCATCTCGCGCTCTCCGCGCCGCTGCCCGAGGACGAATGGAACGGCCATCTGGGCTTCATCCACCAGGTCGTGCTGGAGAAATATCTCAGCCAGCACGACAACCCCCAAGCCGTCGAGTATTATCTCTGCGGTCCGCCCATGATGATCAAGGCTTGCACTAAAATGCTTGCCGATCTGGGCGTCCCGTCCAGCCACATCTCCTACGACGAGTTCTAGGCGAGCCGGCTCCGGCCTCGGCAAACTTCATGAGAGTGGCGCCGCTCTCATTGCGGCCGCTGCTGGAGCGAAGAATCTCCGCCTTGGGTTTGAGCAAAGGCCAGAACGCTGCCGCCCAACAACAATGTGTCCATCAGGTAATTCAGGCCGGTCCCGATGTCAGAGGGATTTGCAAGCAGGATCGGGGTATAGATGGCGATCACAAGCAAAAGGATTACCAGTCCCAGCCAGGTTGCCGCCCGGCGTGCCTCTTTGTTGAGCATCAAGCATAGGCCGGCGACCACAAAGATCGCACCCGTTGGGTAGCCCCAAAGTGCGTGCCCTGGAATCCATGGGGGCGTCAGTTTCTCGAGAGGAACTCCAGGCGCGAGTTCCGGGTGAAGAAACTGCCCCACGCCAAGGAAGGTGATGGGCACACCAATGAAGAGCCGCGCAAGCAATGGGGCCCCCGGCCGTTGTGAGAGATCTCGTGCTTAGTTTTGCAGGGCTGCTGAAGCGGCTGTGCGGGATGGCATGTCTTTTGCATTCAGGAAGGCCGGCTTGTAGTCACGCGCGAATGCAATAAAGGGGCGAGGAACTCCTCCCGTGACGTCTTTCACGGCTGAAGAAATGTTGGATGCTTCGCCGCGGCGGTAGTGGGCATAGTCCTCGAGCAGGCCGTCCGCCTGCCAGTCGGGCATGCCAAAACCGCGAAGCGCTTCTCGAAATTCCCGCTCTGGTACGTCCACGAACGCAACCCGGCGCTCTAGTGCTTCTGACAACTGCGCGGCCATCTCGGTATGCGTGATTGCTTCCGGTCCTGTGATGTCATAGGTTTTTCCTTCGTGCCCGCTCCTGGTCAGCGCTGCCACCGCTACGGCGGCAATGTCGCGAACGTCCACTACACTTATCCGTGCGTCGCCGGCAGGAGCCAGAAACCGGCCTTCCGATGCGATCGAATGGCCAATCATCAGCAGCGCCTGCATATAGAGGTTGGGTCGAAGGTTGGTGTAGCTCATCCCGGACCGGCGCAGAGCCTCTTCCACCGCGGCATGGTAGCGCAGAAAACGCAGTGGGGAATCGGATGCGGCATGGAGCTGAGAGAGATAGACAATATGTTTGACGCCGGCCTCACGCGCTAGATCGACGAAGCGCAACTGCCGTTCCTCAACGTGCTCAGATGAATTTGTGACCAGAAAAGCGCGCTGAACGTCGCGCAAAACTTTACGCAGACTGGCCGGATCGTCGAAGTCCGCTTCCACGTGTTCCAATTCCGTGGTGGATGTTCCCCGCATCCTGCCGTTGTGCAGGCGAACCATGGCACGAACCCGCTCTTTTCTGCCGGACAAGCGCCTGATGATTTCGGCGCCGTTCTTTCCCGTGGCTCCGGTCACAAGAATCATTTGCCTTCTCCTATTTCTTTGAGATAGGCGGCAGCCCCGCGGTAGTTGCCCGGCGGCCATATTTGCCTGAGCTGCTGCTCCCGCGGTACCGCTGCACCGTACCTTGTGCGCCTAGACTCGTTTGCGGGAACCTGATTCTTGTTTCGGCGGGGATTGGCCGCTGCCAGGCAGCAGGGTCTTGGGCAAATACGCAACGTCATATTTGGCCTGGATCAGGGGGCCGCTCACGCCTGGCAGAGACCGGACCTTGTTGTCTGCCCGCCGAATGCGCAACGCGGAAGTCAGATCGCCAAACGTGCTCCCCCGCCCATCTACTAGAAGGCAGCGCCGTCTCCAAAGGGTGGGTGCCCTTTCAGGCCGGGCTCGTATCGATGCAGCGCGGCGAGCTTGCGCTGAGGCACGAAGCGGTCCCATGCGGTGATGAGTTCGGGCGTTCCAACGTCCGAGGCCACTTCGAAATGCATGGTAACGATTTGCTGCGGTTTAAGCGAGACCTTGTAGCTGGACGCAACCGGTAGCGCGGCGAGCTTTCTTCCTGTAAAGTCCACCAGTGCCACCGCGCGATGCGGTAAGAGCAGACGTACGGTTGCCTCCCCTCCGATGCCGAAGGCCTCCACCATGCGGAGCTCGATATGCGCCCCCTCCCTTCGGACAGCTTCGACAATCACGTTGTCCGAAGTCTCAAGGAAGCTTCTCGCGCCGGAGACAGAAGTTGCTCCCAGCGGGATGACGCCTTGGTTGTATTCCCAGGCTGACTGGGGTACGCGCGCAACGGACCAGGCCTGTTCCCGCGGCAGAATCGAATACGCACACACATGGCGGCCGGCGCCCGTGAGCCACGGATTTGGAAACCCGTGGTAGCTATCTTCGGCATTGAGTAGATACACCATCGCGAGTTGTCCATCCAGCTCCCGCCCGCTTAGGCCCTGGTCAAAGATGGCGAGGCCCGACTCGTCCGCCATGGCGTGGTCGATCCAACGAACTGCTGGAACGATGCCCTTCGTCCACCCGTGCAGTTCCGCGTTCGGAACTGCCACCGCGCCGTGCGAGAAGCCGTACGGAATCCCGCGGCGCACCTCCAGAACCGGTGCGGCGAGCGGAAAATGAGCGACGATGACGGTATAGTCATGCACATCGTTTAACTCAGTCAGAAAGTCGATGCGCGGATGCGCATGGTAAAAACGCATGGTGCGGCGGATGGAATTTCCCTGCAAGGTTCCGGTCGCCGTGATGGTGTATGCGACCGGCCCTTTTCTGCATTCGATGGACGAGGGCGAGTCGCCGGAACTCGCAAGCGTGTCCCGGTCAGGATGCGCGGCCATAAAGTCTGCCGGCGCCGCTTCCTTCTTTTTCGGCCGCTCCGCCACGATTACATTACTGGGGCCGCCCAAAAGCTCGCGTCCACTCTTGTGCATCTTCAAGCTCACCAGTGCGCCTGTATGCGGATCGATGCGGACGATGTAGTGCGCGGTCTCGATTGCCTCGGGCAGCGGCGTGGTCTCGGCGGGGCGAGGCGGATCGCCGGCCAGCTTCCACCCGGCAACGGAAGCGGATGGCATGGCAGGCTGGCAGAGCACCGAACCGTTCGGCAAAAGTTCCGCGTTCACTCCTTCGAGACATTTGCCTGTCGGAAGCTTGAGTTCTATCGGGTCGCTCCGCTTCCAGTTAAGGGGGTTGAAGAGGCCGAATCCGTCGCCCGCCGGTAGTGCGGCTCGGCCGGCACTCTCCGTGGCATCCTGTACGGCGGCATCGACCCACTGGAAACGGTCTTGCACATCCCACGACTGATCGCTGACGAAGACCATTCCTCCCGCCGAGCCCCAGAGCGTATTGCGGTCCATGTTCAGGCACATCAGTATCCACGCTTCATGGAGCTTCTGGGTTGGGTAAGCATAGGCCCCTGTCATGCTGGCCGCGGTCGCCAGTAACTCGGCTGCCTGCAGGCTGTGCTCGCTGGCGCGGTACCGGGTTTTCACCTCGTTGTTCTCAATCCAGAAGGCGTTGAATTCGTAGGCCGTCCCTCCTCGCATGGTGGGAATCTCGATTTTTCCCGAGTCGATGCCTGGGCGGACCTGGTCCATATAGCTGCTGAAGGTGGCGAAGCGAATTTGTCGCTTCTCTCCGTGCGCCTTCCATTGGCGCAGCAGTTCGCTGGGATACGACTTCAGAACCGGCGCGACGCTGTAATCGCCGGATCCAGCGAGGATGAGGACTGCCGCGCCGGCGGGTGTCTTCTGCTCCCGCTTGACGATCGAAGCTTCCAGCTTGTCCAGGTCAGCATCGCTCAGCGGCACGGTGGTTTTGAATATCTCGTTCTCTTCGCTGTAGTGTCCGGGGCATACAGAAAGTATTTTCGTTCCGTCAGGAGAAACAGACCAGTGCAGGGTCTTGCCCGTCGGGTTCGCCCGTGTATAGACCATCGCTTCCAGACCCAGCCCTGTCGCGATCTGGGGCATCTGCTCGTGCGTTCCGCATACATCGATGGTCCATGCATATCGCGGTGTAATGCCAAACACCTGTTGATACCACCTGCGTCCTTCCACTCCTAGCCGCACCAGAGCCTCGCCGCCCGATAGGTTCACCGTCGACTCCAGATAGAACCCATTCACGAGTTCAACGCGCTTCTCGGCGATTCTCTGTTTGAGCTCCGGGATGCGCTCCGGCTTGAAATTCATGATGGCGACGATGTTATTGACTTCAGAGAGCACAAAGGCATAGTTCGGGTCATCCCGTACACGATCGAGATGGTCCAGATAGCTGTTGGCGCAATAGACGCGCTCGCGGCTGAACGTGGTCAACCACCCGCAGCTTGCGGGATGGAAGTTGGGGACCAGAACAGCGTCGGGTAGTGTCGCTATCCCATCCAGCCCCTTGGCTTCCAGCGTTAAACCCGCCGCAACGGTTGCTGCCGCAGCCAGGAACTTGCGCCGATTGAGAAGCTCTGCGGAACCGGACGTGGGTATTGCTTGGTTAGAGCTCGGAGTAGTGGGCACAAGTGTGATTATCCCGCATCCATCAGCGCAACCCAAGAACTTATTGAAAAAACGACTTCCCGGTGACCTCCCATCGACTGGACGGGCATTCCGGGGTGGCTCCGGGGAGACCGGGATGAATCCCGTGAGGAGGATCCCGCTTAGTTTATCCACTGGAGGAAGTTTCTGTTTAAAAGGCGAGCACAAGCGCGTTGCCGCCCTGTATTAGTAACAGTAACAATATCATTAGATGAGCTCATTGTTAAAGAAGCAAGGGGACCACGGATTGTAGCGCACTGATTTACTGTTCACTGAGATTGATATCGGTGCAGTGACGAGGCATCATACAAGCGGCAATTTACCCACCGCCCCGTTTTCAGGCACTTCGATATACGAGCTTTAGATCGTCAGTCGGGAGTGTGGGTCCAAGTCGTCGGCTATGGCCTAGACTCCTGCTGAAAAGGGTCCGATTGAACTCTCATTGAGTTCCAATGCCTGAAAGTCGCCGGTGCAAAACGCGCGAGACCAGCTACTATGATCCATGGATTGAGGAGACAAGGGGTATGCTGCACTTTGTTTTCGCATGGTTCCTGGCCTTCTTGGTATTCACACCCGCCCGGGTAGAGGGTGCGCAGCAGCATAATCATGCATCGGACCAACCGGAGCGGATGGGAACAGTCCACTTCGACACGTCATGCAGTCCTGAGGTGCGCGACGAATTCGACCTGGCGGTGGCGACTTTACATTCCTTTGGCTACCGGAAGTCAGCGGAGTTATTTGCTGACGTATTGAGCAAAGATCCCAGTTGCAGCATGGCAGAGTGGGGCATTGCGATGAGCCACTACCGCCAATTGTGGGATCCGCCGACAAAAGACGATTTAAGGATCGGCCTGGAAGCCGCTCAAGAAGGTTTGTCGATGGGACCGAAGACTCAAAGGGAACGCGACTATTTGGGCGCTATCCAGGTTTTCTATCAGAATGCAGGCTCAGAAAGTCACAGAATCCGCGCCAAACGGTATGAGACTTCGATGGAGTCGCTGTACGGCCGGTATCCGCAGGACAGCGAAGCTGCCATCTTTTATGCCTTGTCTTTGATCGCAAATGCTCCGCTCAATGACAAGACTTACGCGAATCAGAAGAAGGCGACCCAAATTCTCGAACCGATCCTCCTGCAGCAGCCGCGACAGCCGGGGGTCGCGCACTACATCATCCATGCCGACGATAATCCGGTGCTGGCTCAGCTGGCTTTGGATGCGGCGAAGCACTATTCCCAGATTGCTCCTGACTCGCCTCACGCCCTGCATATGCCCTCTCACATTTTTACCAGGCTCGGTTTATGGGACGACTCCATCGCCTCAAACCTTGCTTCGGCCGCGAGCGCTCGCAAACAGAAGCTGGCCGGCGACGAGTTACACGCTCTGGATTACTTACTCTATGCGTATCTGCAAACGGGGCGCATAACGGAAGCCCACGAACTGACTCAACAACTTCCGGTTGTCGAACCGGGCGATGCGGCCCGCTATGCCGGGCGATACGCGACCGCTGCGATACCAGCGCGGTATTGGATAGAGCGTCAGCAGTGGGCCGCTGCCGCAGCCCTTCCCTTGCCTCCACAAACCTCCCCGCGGGACGCATATGCGTCGACTCAGGCAACTCTTTATTTCGCCCGCGCGCTGGGGGCATCGAGACTCGGGGACATTAAGACGGCGCAGGCAGCAATGCAACCGCTGCTGTCGTTGCGTGACGCGCTCGTGCAGAGCGGCGACGGCGATGCGGATCAGGTGAATGTTCAATTGAAGATTGTGGGTGCCTGGCTCAAGTGGGTAGACGGTGATCACAATGCGGCCGTGCAAGAGATGAAAATCGCCGCAGAAATGGAAGACGCAACCGAAAAATCGCCGGTCAGTCCAGGCTCCATCGCTCCCGCGCGGGAGATGCTGGGCGATATGTTGCTTTTGGCAAAGCAGCCGAAGCTCGCGTTGACGGCCTATGAATCGGCCTTGAAATCCACCCCTGGACGCCTCAGGGCAGAATACGGCGCCGCTGTTTCCGCCCAGGAAGCAGGACTGCGGGCCGCCGCGGAGCGGCATTACCGCATGCTGCTCACGAACTGCAGCCACGCCGATTCAGACCTTCCGGAATTGGCAAAAATCCAGTTTTCCAAGAAATTCGCAACGACGAGGCCCTAGCCGCGGGTCCCGTCATGAGAATTCCCGGCCGCGAAGTGCATATCCACGTCTATCTTCGCTCGAAACGCGGGAGAAGTGCCGGGCCGTTGTCATTACCGTTGAAGCAGGTGGGATCGACGAAAATCAGGCCCACAACTTCCTTCGGGTACAGGCCAGCAAAAGCGCGAATACGCGAACCTCCCCAGGAACGACCAACCAAGATTTGACCCTCTCCATCTTGCGGACATACACTTGTCAACTCAAGGGAAAAGCAACATCTGTAATTCACGTGGAACGTTGCCGGTCCAGCGGGACTAAGTTCGTGCCGGGTGCTACAACTCATCGGGATCAATTTAGAGAAGGTGGAGATAAGAGTCCGTCATGACGGGAAAACCACACGTTGTCATCACAACTCACTTGGCCGCTATTGTTTTGCTGGCTCTTCTGGCTGGCGCAAGCGCTAGAGCGCAAACGCAAAGCTGGTACCTCGACCCGAACCATTCGGCGGCGCAGTTTGCAGTGCGCCACATGGGAATCTCCACCGTCAGAGGAGCCTTTACCAAAATAGGCGGCGTGGTCGTGGATTCTCCGGACCTGGGCAAGGCTTCTGTGAATGTGACCATCGATGCCAGTTCCATAGATACTCGCGTGGAAATGCGTGACAAGGACCTGCGCAGCGACCACTTCTTCGATGTCGCGAAGTATCCGACGATCACCTTTCAATCGAAAAAAGTGGAATCAGCCGGTGCTGGGAAGTTGAAGATCACCGGCGATCTGACGATGCATGGCGTCACCAAGGAAGCCGTTCTGGATGTGGATGGCCCCACGCCTCCAGTGAAAGATCCGAGAGGAAGCTTGCGCCGCGGCGTTTCTGCTACGACCACGATTAGCCGGGCGGACTATGGAATGAATTACGATGCACCCATGGTCGGGGACCAGATCGCAATCCAACTGGATGTGGAACTGGTAGACAAAGCGCCGGGTCCACCGCGATCGGGTCCAGGTGGCCCGCCACCACCGCCGCCCGCAAACTAGTGTAGTCCGCCACACAGATGGTCATTTATGAAGAGCGGTGCGAGCGCGGGTGACTTTTCCGAGGATGTCGGAAGCCTTTGCTGTCCAGATAAAGGGCTTTGGATTCTCGTTGTGCAGGTCGATGTAATGGCCGATGGCGTTGATCAATTGTTCGAGATCCTGGAAGACTCCGCGGCGGATCTGGTTCGCGGTCAGATCGCGAAAGAACCGCTCGATCATGTTGAGCCAAGAGGCGGAGGTGGGCGTAAAGCGCACGTGGAAACGCCTATGTCTGGTGAACCAGCGCTGCACGCGCGGATGCTTGTGGGTCGCGTAGTTGTCGCAGATGAGATAGATTTGCTTCTCTTCCGGTATCGTTTCGTCGATCAGGCGCAGGAAACGGAGCCATTCTTGATGGCGATGCCGCTGCTGGCAGAGCCCATAGACTTCGCCGGTCGCGGTATCGAGGGCGGCGAACAGGGTGGTTGTGCCATTGCGCTTGTAATCGTGCGTCATGGTCGCGCCACGGCCCTTCTTCAGAGGCAAACCGGGCTGTGTGCGATCCAACGCTTGAATCTGGCTCTTCTCGTCGATGGAAAGGACCAGCGCGTGTTCCGGTGGGTTGAGATACAGCCCGACGATAGCCTCCAGTTTCTCAGCAAACTGAGGATCGTTGCTAACCTTGAAGCTCTCGACGCGATGCGGCTTCAGTCCATGCGTGCGCCAGATGCGGCCCACGCTGGATTCGGAGATACCAATTTCGCGGGCCATCGTGCTCCGCGACCAATGCGTGGCTCCGGCAGGTTTCAACTGCGTCGTCTTGGCAACCACCTGGGCAGCGACCTCGGCCGAGATAAGAGGTGCCCGGCCCGGTCTCGGCGCGTCTTTCATCAATCCCTCGATGCCCAGTTCGCGAAACCGGTCTCGCCAAAGCGCGGCCATGCGTGGAGCAACCCCCAATCGCTCCGCAATCTCCTTGTTTTGCATCCCCGCGGCGGCCAGCAGAATAATCCGGCTCCGCTGGACCACGCGAACCGGCGTAGTGCGCCGACGCGACAATTTCTCCAATGCAAGCCGCCCTTCGGAACTCAATTCAATTGCCGGTGCTACACGCATATCCGCTCACCCCATCGTATGAGATGAACACCCAGATATAACTGATCCTATTTATGACGGACTACACTAGCAT
>DATAUH010000091.1:0-5045 GCA_036268375.1 Bryobacteraceae bacterium
GTTGATCCGAAAGCTTATTCATCTCTTGCAGGATGGCGGCCTGCGAACCGCCCGGCAGCACGTTGCCGGTGAGCGTCACCTGGCGCTGGCGATTGAGCCGGTTGACGGACGATGGACCAGTGCCGGCGGCGATGTGGACCACTTGATCCAGCGTGACCGCTCCGGATTTGGTGGACGGCACGCTCATTTTGGCGAGGCCTTCGGTTCCGCCGCGGAAACTTTCCTGCGCGCGCACGCGAACGTCATACTGATCGTCGCCGGCGTTGAATGTCGATGCGACTTGTCCGGCGACCAGCGTGTTCAGAGCCTGCTCGATATTGACGACGGATACGCCGAGATCGGCGGCGCGCGGCCGGTCGATTTCCAGACGAACTTCGGGCTTGCCGCTGCGCAGGGTAGAGTCCGCGTCGGCCAGGTACGGAATGGTTTTCATCTTAGCCAGCAGCTGATCCGAGTACTTGGACAGCTTCTGCAGGTCGGGACCCTGCAGGAAATACTGCAGGTCGGCGTTGCTTTGGTTGCCGCCGATGGAGCTGACCAGTTCGACGCCGCTGTGAATCTCGGGCGGCAGCGATTTGAGCAGATCGCGCGAGCGCTGCATCAGTTGCTGCTGGCTGAGGCTGCGTTGGTCGACGTCGCTAAGCTTCACGTAGATGGATGAATTGTTCACCGACTTATCGGCCCCGCCGCCGACGGTGGCGAGCGTGTGTATCACGCCGGGCATGTGGCGAATCTGAGCCGCGATGCCTTCGGTGACGCTGGTAGTGGCGGCGAGCGAACTGCCTTCAGGCGTGCGCACCAGAACGTTGAACTGGGATTGATCGTCCTGCGGCAGGAAGTTTTTGCCTACGAACATAAACAGCGGCACGATGCTGAACACCACTGCCATGCTGAGCGCGACCACGGATTTGCGGTGCAACATCGACCAATGCAGCATGCGCGTGTAGACGCGATCCAGATGGCGGAAGACGAACGCATCTTTCGACGCGTGCTCTTTGGCCGCGTGCTGCGGCCGCTTCACGAAGCGCGACGTCAGCATCGGTGTGAGCGTGAATGAAACCAGCAGCGAAACCGCGATCGCGAAGGCCGAAGTAAAGCCGAAGGAGCTCATGAACCGGCCCACGATGCCGCCCATGAAACCGACCGGCAGGAACACTGCCAGTAGCGAGAGCGTCGTGGCCATCACCGCGAGTCCGATCTCTTTGGTGCCGTGAATCGCGGCCTCAAACGGGCTCATGTTCTTCTCTTCCATGAACCGGTAAATATTTTCGAGGACGATGATGGCGTCGTCGATCACGATTCCGACCATCAGCGTCAGCGCCAGCATCGTGATCTGGTTGAGCGTGAAGCCCAGCGCCGCCATTAGCGCAAAGGTGGAGATGATCGAAGTCGGAATTGCGACCGCCGCGATCAGCGTCGTGCGGATATTAGCCAGGAAGAAAAAAATGATGATGGCGGCGAACAGGCTGCCCTCGACCAGGTGGCGCTTGATGTTTTCCACCGCGGCCTGAATGAAGACCGATTGATCGCTGATGACCTGCGTTTTGACGTCGCGCGGCAGCGCGGCGGCGATCTCTTTGAGGCGCTGCTTCACTTCGGCGGCGGTGGCCACGGTGTTTTCACCCGATTGTTTGGCGACCACCAGAGTGACGGCCGGAACGCCATCCAGCCGCGCCGCCGTGCGTGGTTCCTCGTAGCTATCTTCGGCGTAGCCAATGTCGGAGACCTTCACCACGTATCCATCGCGATTGGCGATGGCGATATGACTGAACTGCGCGGCGTCGATGACGCGGCCCGTGGTGCGCACCGTGAATTCACGCGCGCCGGCGTTCAGGTTTCCGCCGGGAAGCTCCAGATTTTCGGCGCGCAGGGCGTTGAAGACATCGGTGATGGTCAGGTTGTACGCGCGCAGCCGCTCCGGATTCACCATCACGTGAATCTCGCGGCGCGCTCCACCCAGGATCGTGATTTCGCCTACGCCCTTCGCATTCTCAAGCTTCTGCTTGATCTGTTTATCCGCGATCAGCGTCACGTCGCGTAGCGAACGCGGAGCGGAGACGGCGATTTGCAGCACGGGCGCGGCATCGGGATCGAATTTCTGGACGACGGGCTGTTTCGCGGTCTGCGGCAGGTCGGGGACGATCAGGTTGACCTTGTTTTGCACCTCCTGCGCCGCGATGTCACCGTTTTTCGAAAGCTCGAACGTAATGATGACAAGCGCCTGGCCCTCCGAAGACGTAGAGCGGACCTCATCGATTAAGCTGATGGTGTTAACGGCGTCTTCCACCTTCTTTGTGATCTCGGCTTCCACCTCTTCGGGCGATGCGCCAGGGTTGGAGATGACGACTGAGACCGTCGGGATGTCGACCTTGGGGAAGAGATCGACGCCGAGGCTGAAGTAAGAGAATATGCCGACCACGACGAGCGCGAGAATGAGCATCGTCGCGAAGACAGGCCGCCGGACACAGAGCTGCGCGAGTTTATGCATGTTGATTTTCCTTAGCGGCTGCTGGCATCGACGGGCGCGCCATCGAAAAGTTGATTCAGGCGCCCGGTGGCGACGGTTTCGCTGCCGGAAAGGCCGGTTGCGATGCGCGTGGTGGCTGCGTCAGACTCGCCGGGTACGACGACTTTCAGATGCGCCGCGCCGTTTTCGACCGTGAAGACCTGATACGAATCGGTAGTGGGGTCGCGCAGCACCGCGGAGCGCGGGACGAATACCGCGTTTTCACCGCCGGGCAGCAGCACCTTTGCCGTAGCGAACATGCCCGCGCGAAGCTCCGTGGCGGGGTTGGCGAATTGCGCTTCGAGGATGAAGGCGCGCGAATTGGGATCGACCGAAGGGTTGATCGCCGTGACTTTGCCGGTGAATTCGCGATTGGGCCAGGCGGAGACGTGGGCCTTCACTTGCATGCCCAGCTTCACTTGGGCGGCCCGCTGCTCCGGCACCTGCAACTGAAGCTTCAGGACGCCGACCTTTACGACGGTAGCGATTTTGCTGCTGGTGGCGACGTAAGCGCCGGCGGCGACGGGACGTGAGCTGACGTAACCATCGAAGGGCGCGCGAATGGTGCTATCGGCCACGGCCTTTTCCGCCTGTGCGAGTTGCGCGCGCACGGCCTCCAGCGCGGCTTGCGAAGTTTCGATAGCGTCGCGGCCCTGGCGCGCAACGTTCAGGGCGCCTTCATACTGCTGTCGCGCGGCGTTGGCCTGCGCTTCGGCGGTCTCCTGCTGGGTGTGCGCTTTTTCGTAGGCCGAGCGCGAAACGTCGCCGCTGGCCACCAGGTTGGAGTAGCGCTGCGCGTCGGCCGCGGCCTGTTTGGCGGATGCCTGGGCCGATTCGTAATTGGCGCGCGCGCCTGCGACTTCGGGGACGCGGTTGGCGTCGAATGTCCCATCGCTCGTAAGGCCGATCCGCGATTGATTCTGCCGCAGATTTGCCATGGCTTCGTTGACTTGGGCGCGAGCCTGTTGCACGCGAATCTGCGCGTCGCGCGAATCGAGTTCGCAGAGCACCTGGCCGGTGCGAACGAAATCGCCGGCATTCACGGGCGTGGCTACCACCCGTCCGGCGGCAAGCGGAGCGACATCGGAACTTTCGTCGGCGATGAAGGTGCCGGTGGCGTCGAAAGCCGCCGGTACTACGCGTGTCTGCGCCGGAGCGACGGAGACGGAGATGCGTGCAGGCCGTTCGGGCGCGGCGGCGTCAACCACCTTTGCGGGCTTCGAGCAGGAAGCAAGCGTCAGGACGGCGGCGGCTAGTGCGGCGAGCTGAAATGTTTTCATCAAGCGAGTCTTCATCGGGCAACTCCGGGCGTGATTCCGCCCATCAAAATTCGTGTGAAGTTTTCGACGGCCTGTTCGTCGGAGAATTCGGATTCATAGCCGAACAGCCGTGTGGAATGCGCGTGATATTGGGCCATCCCGGCGATCGCGGTAAGGATCGCAGCCGGATGGATCGGGATGATTGCGCCTTCACGTTGACGGCGCAGAATATACTCACGAAGGAATTCGTAGATCGGCGTGGTGACGCTACGGAAATGGTTGAGCGCGATTTCCTGCCCTTCGAGCGCGGCGAAGAGCATGACGCGTTGCATGCGCGGATCGCAGCGGTAAGGCTCGAGAACCGCCTCGGCGATGGCGCGCATCAGACCTTCGTCATTGTTGCGGTCGATATGCTCGCGGATGCAGTCCATCCAACTGCGGAAGCGGGGCTGATCGGAATGCTGGTCGAGCACGGCCTGATAAAGAGCCTGCTTACTGGGAAAGTGGCGGAAGACGATGGCCTCGGTGACGCCAGCGGTAGCGGCAATTTCTTTCGTCGTAGTGCGGTCGTAACCCCTCAATGAAAAAAGAGTTAACGCTGCATCGAGGAGCTGCGCGCGGCGATCTGAAGCCGGCATCCGGGCGTGTCCGAGTGTGGAGGAACTCACAGAAGTTATTGTAAGTAAGTGCTTACTTACTTGTCAACAGAGTTCAGTGAAAGTTAACCAACGTACAGCTTGGATCCCGGTTGGAGTTCCTGAAGCTTTCATCTCACGAAGGATTGGATGTGGCGCCGCGTAGCCTTCCACTTGTTTCGCATTGCTTGCCGGTGTAGAGTAATTGCAGAGTTCTGGCAGTACCTACGCCAAGCAAATGACTCACGGCGCTCGACAAAGATTCCTGGCATTCGCACTTGGTCTCTCGTTCGCGTGTTCTACGGCAGCGCAGGAATCAAACGCGTCGAGCGATACGCCTCGCTTCGAGGTCGCCAGTATCAAACTAGTCGACCCGAAAGCTCCGCATACGATGGGAGTGCACGTCTATCCGGGAGGACGCGTCGTAATCTCCGGATTCCCTCTGAAGACTCTCATCCTCGCCGCGTTCGATCTGGGCTGGTGGCAACTTTCCGCTGGAGAGGAGTGGATGTCGAGCGAACAATATGCCGTAACCGCGCAGCCGCCCGAGGCGCTTCGATCCCAAATCCACAGCATTCGATACACGCTGTTCAACATCGACGATCCGATGTTGCGGCGCATGTTGCAATCGCTACTGGTCGACCG
>DATAUH010000092.1:0-4833 GCA_036268375.1 Bryobacteraceae bacterium
TGTGAGTCGGATACTACCGCCAGCAGGTGCGTGAAGTCGGCGGAATCTGATGCAACATCAATTGATTCCGGCGTACGGTACGGCAGCCCCGGTTCGAACAGCGCCAGGAGCAGGATCAGCAGCGCTGAAATAAAGCCGAAAATGGCGAGAATCAAATAGAGGGTACTCACGGCGCCACGCTGCCATTCGACAATGCGTTACAGATACCGTTGTGCGAACCAGGACCATTGCAGAATGCTGTTGCGGTCTCGAGGGGACTCGTTGGCCGGCGTATTCCGCTGGCCAACTGCTGCTGATTCCAGATTGTGGGTCAGTCGGTCGTTGCTAATGGGGCTCCACGGCCCACCAGCACGAACTGACCGTCTCAGACGTCGAGCCTCGATCCTGTCGGGCAGCCAAAAGTTGCGAACTGCTACCCTCTAGCATGGATCTGGCGCGCCACGGCGTCTCACGCTCGAAGTCGAATCCATTGGGGGAGTAGCAAGAACGTCGTTATGCAACCAGCTCTGCGAGATGTTACAGAGGAAAGGCAACTCCGTTCTCACAGCCCACGTGCGGGAGGCACTACATGCGACTGCGAATCGCGTATACGCGCATCGCCAGCGAGGGCAGTTGAAGCTTCATCGATACCACTCAGTCGCGAGCTAAAGAAATGGGGTGCAGAGACGTCACAAATTGGATCACTAGACCCGAACCTGAACCTTTGGTCGGCTCCGACTCTATGGGCAACTGGTATTCAACCTTCAGCAGTTGCTTCGTATTCGGTCGGAAACCGATCGCAATCTCATACAATCTCGTCGGAGCTGATTCGGTTTCGGTTAAGAAACTGACCCGTGCCGCCGCAAACCAACGCGGGCCAAATGTGCGACGACTCTCTATGTAACCTGCGCGCTGAGTAAACGTCGGTATTGCGCGGTAGTCCCTTGTGAACCATTGAAGCTCGCCCATCGTATTCCAGTGCCCCTTTGCCCATCCGCCCTCGATGCCCACGCCTGATGCCGGCAGATCGCGCGGTCTGGCCTCGCCTGGAAAATAGTAGGGATACTGCCGGTCAAGGTACGGCCCGTAAAAACCTGACGCACCGACTCTCAGACCCTGCGCGATCGTGAGTCCCACTCCACCTGCCCAGTTCCCGTATTGGTCTTTGTCGGCCAAACTCCGCCGATTCGCGGGCGACGAATTCACCCATTGGATGCGAGCATCGAGCCTGCGGTGTGTTACGTCCACCTGAGCTCCAGCCAAACCATAAGTCGTCACCGGCTTATAGTAGTAGCCGTAGGATAGCGGCATGTCCGTTAGCGGATTTACTGTGTCGTCATAACGCAGCAGAAAGGATCCGAACGCAGAAGAGAGTTGCCCCGCTCGAACCACAATCGAACTGTTCTTACCAATCAACGAATAGTCGAGGTGGCCCTGAAGGATATCGGCACGTACGCCTGAACCCTGAGTATTGAACTGCTCCAGAAGGTATGGACGCGTAAGAACCTGCACGCTCCCCACGAAGCTCCAATGGCTGCTTAGTTTCCATGTGGGATAAAGCATCGCGCGAAAACCCGCAGCGGCTCCGCTGCCGAAGCGTGGCGCCGATGTTAATTGCGGTGAAAACACCGCCTCAGCGGTCAGGTTCACTTCCAGGTCGAAGCCGGACCGCGCCTCCTGAGCGGAAGAAACGCCCGCAATGAGCAATCCCAGACCTATGACGAATCTTGTCATGAGATACGACTTTCCACCTGAACCGGCGTCGGTGTGACCTGCTCGCCGAAATTATTGATCGCGGTAAGTAACTGGGCAAGGTCACGCCGGCTGCCATCTTGACTCTGAGTAACAGCAACAAACGCCTTGGCGATCTCCGGATCGAACTGAGTGCCGGAGTTCTGCTGCAGGATATCGGTAGCAACATCGTGCGCCATGCCGCGACGGTATGGGCGGTCCGATGTCATGGCGTCGTATGCGTCTGCAACGTGAATGATTCGTGCGGCCAAAGGTACCTGCTTCCCAGCCAGTCCGTGCGGATACCCGCTGCCGTCCCAGTTCTCGTGGTGAAGTTCAACTGAGTCGAGAAAAGGAGCAAAGCCCTCGACCCCCTCGAGGATTCGCCGGCCAATCTGAGGATGTTGCCGTATTTGATCGAATTCTTCCGGGTCCAGGCGGCCAGGTTTTTGAAGTACCCGATCCGGGACGCCAATCTTGCCGATATCGTGCAACCAGGCGCCGATCCGGAGATCATTCATCTCCTTGGGCCCCATTTCCAGCTCTCGACCGATCAGACAACTTAGCGCTGAGACTCGACTGCTGTGGCCAGCCGTATACGTGTCGCGAGCATCGAGGGCATTCGCCAATGCGCCCACGAATTCAATGTATGCCCTGTGAAGACTTTCTTCGCTTTCACGAACCGCAACCGCGGCGCGATTGAAGCCTTCGATCAATTCGCGGATCTCTCGGACAGTTGAGAAGTCCGGATCGAACTCCTGAAGCTTGCCGGTCTGTTCACTTTGATGCAGACGTTGAACAACGCGGGCTATCGGCTTCACAACCGATCCGCTCGTCAGCATTGTCACTAAGATTGCTATCGCGATTGCCAGCCCGGTCGTGCCCACAAAAACTCTGCGGATTGTCGTTTGCACTGGCCGTTGCGCCGCATCGAGATTGACAAGCGTACGCATCCCGTACTCGTCGGGGAACCTGGTGTTGCGGTTCGCAAACGACAGAAACGTTGATCCTGCAAGTTTCAGATCGCACTCCGCCTTCGCCCCGCAGCGGCTTAATGCACGTTGCAGTTCCTCTTTATCCAGACCGGGAACGCTTGAACGGATCAGCTCGTTTCCACGCGTCAAAACCACCGGTATCCTGAGATCTGCAAATCTGAGCTTCTGGCCAACTGAGAGGACGGCCAGACTCTCATCTCCCTGATTGACCGGAACGGAAGTCATCTGGTAAATCTCATCACCGTGTACGAAAAAGCCATTCAGCGGCGGACGGACGTTAGTAAGCTCCAGTGACTGAACGCCTTCGGAATTCCGAAACACACCGGCAATCGATACTCCATCCGGAGTTGAAACCAGCAGCATGTCCAGATCTGCGGTCCCGCACAGTTCACGCAATTGGTCCTCAAGCGTGACGCGAGCATCGGCGCCTGAATGTTGTTCGGCGAGAAGCTGTAGGCCCGCCTTCAGGGTAGCGTTCTCTCCAATCGTTCGAAGATACCGCCGATTCTGGTCTTCAATTCGCGAGCTGACAGACGCCAGGGTGAGTTGCCCCTCCCGAAGCGTCGATCGCAAAACGCCTTGAACTGTCGAAGTGACTACCCGCTCGATACTCCAGAATGCCAGCAGCAGCATCACACTTAGCGGTACCACGGAGCACAGGAATGTTCTTACGCCAAGCCGCATCGCATCACCTGTTCGTCGCGCTCTGGCCGATACCGTCATCGGCAACGGCGATCAAAAATACTACGTTCGAAGCCGATTCACCCCTGACGTCGATAACTTTTTTAAAGAATCCTGCGGCCTTGTGCCAGGCGACGACGGTATAGCGGCCGGGCGGCAGGTCGAGGCTAAAGTGCCCCGTCGGATCGGCCGTAGTTGCCCAGCCGTTCGGCGTCACAAAGATCGTGGCGCTCATATTCGGATGCAGGTGGCAATTGACGTAGACGATCCCCGGGTGGGGAAAGATCACGGTCCGCGTTTGACCTTTTGAGTAGTTCCCAAGATCAAATGACTTCGCTTTCGAGAGCGAGAAGATGTTGTGGAAGATCACGTCCTCATTCGGAAACGTCACTGAGGAACCTGCAGAAACGACAACCAGATCGGGCAAAAAACGGCGATTTTGCTGTTCAATCTTCGCCTCGATCTTGGAACCACTCCCGTTTCCCTCAACATAGATAACGACATGTCTGCGTTCGAATGCGAGCGGATCTTCGTCCAGATCTGCCGATAACCCGACCGCCGGCCCGCGGCTATACGCTCCTGCCGACGCCGTGACGGTGCGCCTGGTCAGCTTTCGCTGGATTACCACTTCGCCATGGATTTGAGCTGCCCGCCCGAGTTCCCCGAACTGGGCAACACAGGCTACGACAGCCACGTAATATCCTAGACGGCACCGGCTCACGAATTACTTATCGAGCAAATCGTCTGGCAACTTTATGTTTTTTTCGCGAACTTTTGGGAATTCCGGCGACGCTGAACAGCATTCCGGAAACGGAATACTGTTCCGGGCCGAAGGTGAACACCATCGGAGTGAAGCCGCTCTGGGCTGGCGATTTTCCACAAACTGTTCGGTTTCATCAAGATAAACCGTGCCGGGGCGAAACAAAGGTTGGCGATCACGAGCGAGGATGAGCACGCCCGCGCTGGGCTGCTTTGCCGCGCTGACGAGAAGTTTCAGCTCCGAATCAGGTGTCTGAGGCGGCCACGTGAAGAAAGCTGCAACTGATCGGATGCCGGCCCCGGTCTGGCGCCTTGGGACTGTGCGCGCCGAGGGATAGAGGCGTCTGGAGCGCTCCAGGCCTGTTCCGCACTACCGTGGGCGGCAGGCTACCGACACTCAGCCAATTCCGGCCAACGGCGCTGCGTATCTTCGAGCGAATATCTGCGGTTTGCCGGACCATTCGACAAAGCGAACCGCTCAGATGGTTAGCGATTCAACACGGATATGTCCATCGCCATGAACTCCGTCGCCCTTGCCTCCGCGTTAACGGAGCACCCGCTACTCGATTGGTCAATCCGTGCTAGAACACGAATCGGGCCGACAGTTCCGCCTGCTGGTATGAGTTATTCAGCACCCCGAGAATTCTGCCGAAGTTCGGTGAATTTGCGGTGGTCGTGTTTCCGCCAG
>DATAUH010000093.1:0-2682 GCA_036268375.1 Bryobacteraceae bacterium
TCCGACGGAGTATCTGAAGAAGTTTTATTACGACACGGTGAACTTCAATCCGCAGGCGGTGCGTTTCGCGATCGACTTCGCGGGCGCGGATCACATATTGGCAGGCAGCGATTACCCGCACCAGATCGGCAGCATCCCGAAGATGATCGAAACAATTCGCGCCCTGGATGTGACGGAAGACGAGCGTGCGGCGATCTTTGGCGGGAACGCGGCGCGGTTGCTTGGACTCTCGTGAAGCAGACTGCGCGGCCGAAGCCGACTCAGCGACTTATTGTCGGATTGGCCGTTCGGCCGTTTCCATTAAGACTGATTAATCAAACTAGATGATCGTTCTGTTGAAAGCTATCCAATAAAAACATTTTCGTGGCAGAATGGTTTATGCCATTTGTCACAAAGCGACAACCCTTGATCCTGTCGGCCGCGGACCGGAAGAGGCTGGAAGATCTTCGGCGGTCTCGTAGCGCGGAGAAGCGGCAAGTGCTTCATGCGGCCATTCTCTTGGAGTCCGCCAATGGCGTGAGTGACAATGCGGTCGCTGTCGCCAACGGCGTGAATCGTCATACCGTTGCGTTGTGTGTTCGTAAGTTCCTTCAGTTCGGAATCGATGCCGCCCTGGGTGAGTTGCCGCGGCCTGGTAAGAGCCGCCGCATCCCGGATGATGCGGTCGCCTGGGTGTTGCATTGTGCCTGCCAGAAGCCAAAGGATCTCGGCTACTCCTACGAACTCTGGACGTACGCTCTACTGCAGAGCCACCTGCGGAAACACTGCTTGGCCGCCAACCATCCCAGTTTGCTTGAACTGAGCCGGTCTAAATTGCATCGCATGCTGACGCAGGGCGAACTCAGGCCGCATAAGATCCGCTATTACGTGGAGCGGCGGGATCCGGAGTTTGAGAGAAAGATGATTGAAGTTTTGCACGTCTACAAGGACGTGGAAATCGTCAACGCTGAGTTAGTGGAAGGCGCTTTGAAGGAACCGTCCACGGTGACGATTTCTTATGATGAGAAGCCCGGCATTCAGGCGCTGGCGACAACTTCGCCCGACCGGCCACCGGCGCCCAATCAATACCCGAGCCATTTACGGGACGGCGAGTATAAACGACTGGGTACCGTGTCATTATTGGCTGGCCTGGATCTGCATACGGGCCGGGTTACGGAGATCGTCAGTGATCGCCATGCCAGCGCGGACTTCATCGCTCTGTTGAGGAAACTTGACGCCGAGTATCCGGCCCAAGCCAAGATTCGCGTCCTGCTCGACAACCACTCGGCTCACATATCAAAAGAAACCCAAACGTATCTCGGTCTTCACCCGCAACGGTTCGAGTTCGTCTTCACGCCCAAGCACGGTTCGTGGCTGAACATAGTGGAAACCATGTTCAGCAAAATGGCGCGAACCATGCTGCGGGGCATACGGGTTGCCAGCAAGCAGGAGTTGATTGATCGCATCCACCTCTATTTCAGGGAGATGAATGCCGACCCCGTGATCTTTCGCTGGAAGTACAAAATGGACGATTTCAGCATTGGCTAACCTTCAACAGAACGCTCATCTAGGCGGTATTACCTTCAGATATTTACAAGCGCTGAGAGATGGGAAATTCTCCAGGCAAGAACCCGTAACACGTCAACGTCCGTCCTGAGGCTATTATGCTTTCCGAGGACCTTGGCAGACATGCCGATGGTAGGGTTGTTGTTAGCGTAATCAAGACCCTACAGGGCTAATAAACCTTTAGAAGCCGGTCTTAACTTAACACCGGGATTGGATTATCCAAAGTAAAATTGGCCCAAATAACTCATTCTGCTGAAGTTCGATCTGATGATCGCGGGCCATCTCCAGCATTCCGAGGAATAGGCAGGACCGGCGGGAAGCCGTGGCCTGGCTCTCCAGCAGGCCCACTCCATCGAACCTGCCATCTCCGGCCGCAAGCTGCTCGCGGAGGTAATCCATCATCTCGGCGACGGTCGTATCGTCCTGCTCGGCGCCGAAGGACTCGCGCCAGCGGCCCCGGTCATCGCGATGTTGCTCTGCCCAGCGAGCCAAGTCCCGCGCCTGCTGGATCAGATCCCACACACTCACAAATCCCAGCTCGTCCAACTCTTCCACCTCCGAGGCGCGGGTGCCGTCTTCGGCGGCGCTCCGTGTAAATCGGGTTTCCTCGATGCTTCGCCGGCGCGCAAGCTCGTCGGCTGCCTGCTTGCGGTGGGCGAGAAGCTGCTGAATCAGGTCGTCCCGGACCGGGTCTTTCTGCGGATCTTCGCTGACCTCGCGGGGCAGCAGTGATCGCGACTTCCAGTGGATCAGGGTGGCGGCCATGTGCAGCCACTCGATATCGAGGTTCAGATTGCGCTGGGTCGCGCCACCAACGTATTCCAGGAAGCAGGCGACGATCGGGGCCATGGCTATGTTCTCGATCGCCACGTTCTGGCGGCGAACCTCGTCCAGAAGCACCTGGCGTCGGGCTGCGCCCAACGGGCCCGGCCAGTTCGAGGTTCTCTATGACGACGGAGCGGACCTCATGTGGCAGCTCGCCGAATTCCTGAGCGCTGCCGGCGTTAACCGCGACGAGTTTTTCGCTGGCACGGAGCCTTCCGATGGCGCTTCCTCCTAGCGCCGCCTTTGAGAAAACACAAGCTGAATTATTGAGACCGGGACCCATCACACTGATTGCACAATTCCGCCGCCTCA
>DATAUH010000094.1:0-6177 GCA_036268375.1 Bryobacteraceae bacterium
ACGTCAACTCCGACACTGCCAAGAAAGCCATCGCCTTCTTCGTCGACCACCACACCGTCATCGACCCCACCGCCGGCTGGGGCGAGATGGCTGGCCACTCCAAATCCGTCGACGTCGCCAGCTTCGAACCCGGCATTCTCAAAGCCCCCTTCATCCTCGACATCAAATTCCGTGGCATGGGCGGCAACACCTCCGCCGATCAAATGCGCACTCGCCTGCAGCAATCCGAAGCCGTAATCGGCGCTCTCTTCAAAGGCGGCGTCACCATCGTCCCGGGCAGCGACACTGGCCTGGTCGGCTACGGCCTACAGCGCGAACTCGAAATCTACGTCGAGTCCGGCATGACGCCGCTACAAGCCATCCAATCCGCCACCATCGTCTCCGCCCGCGCCATGAAACTCGACCACGATCTCGGCACAGTCGAACCCGGCAAACGCGCCGACCTCATCCTCACCGACGGCAACCCCGCTTCCGACATCCACGACATTCGCAAAGTCACGCAAGTGATCACCTCAGGCCGCATGTACAACACCGCTGCCTTATGGCAAAGCGTCGGCTTCCGGCCGTAGTAACTCCTGCCGTAAGTCGACTAAGTTAATCTTGAGCTACTAAGGAACGCGCTAATCGCATCAGCGCCGCGACGACGGGTATTCGAAACGGTTAGGCAGGTATGCGCTCTGGACGCTTCAGCCGTGGCAGTGCGCCGATCGATTTTCCAGCTTTCTTTTGGGCAAGGCGTAGGTCGTAAATACTCTGCAGGTTCAACCAGAACTGAGGATTCATCCCAAAAAAGTGCCCCAAACGCAATGCAGTATCGCCAGTGATCGCGCGTTGCCCATTTAAGATACTAGTGATCCGGTTTGTTGGCACATCTAACCTGCGCGCCAGTTCGGCTGCGCTCATCCCGAGTTCCCGTAGTTCCTCCGCCAGGTGTTCGCCTGGATGAATTGCTGTCGCGTCCATTTTTGCACCTAGTGATAATCCACAATTTCCACGTTCGAAGGACCTGGCGCGCCGCCCGGCCATTCGAAACAGATCCGCCATTGATCGTTGATCCGAATACTGTACTGCCCCTTTCGGTCTCGAACCAGCGCTTCCAATCGATTCCCGGGCAAGGCGGCGAGGTCGGTCAATCCGGTAGCGGCCTCCAGTCGATCAAGTTTCATCCTCGCCGCTCGCTCGATTCCAGAAAACGCCTTTACTCGCTTTCCACCGGCAAAGTCTCTCGTCCGCTTGTCCCGGTAACCGAGGATCATCCACCAGAATAGTGTTCCGTTACGCATTACGTCAAGCGTAATGGCCAGGCATCACCCGGTGCGCGCCCGAACACCACCAACGACGCTGTGCCGCTGAGCCTTAACTTAGGCGGCGCCCAGGGATCGCAGACGTTGTATACGGCAGTAAAGCAATAGAGCAGGATGCGCTGTCGCCCATTCCGGCGGCCCGAGTAAACTCGCGGCCGTGATCAGCGCTTCCAGAGCCGGAGCAATTCGTCCAGCGGCAGGCAGTTCAGAACATCGCCCTTGGTCAACCCCGCTCTCCGCGCCTGGTCCATTCCGTAACGGACGAGGCCAAATTCGCGGGTGCTGTGCGCGTCTGTCGATATCGCAATCTTGACCCCTGCTTCCACCGCGGCGCGTGCATTTTCAGCGGACAAATCCAGGCGGTCCGGACTGGAATTGATCTCGAAAAAGCAGCCGTTCTGCCGTGCCCGTTCGATCACGCGCGGCATGTCAAGCTCATATCCGGGGCGTTTAAGAAGCAGACGGCCAGTCGCATGGCCGAGGATATTAAAATATCGATTGTCCATCGCGCGCAGGACGCGTTCGGTCTGTTGCTGTTTATCGAACGCAAAACGCGAGTGGATCGAGCATACGGTGTAATCAAGCTCACGCAGCAGATCGTCGGGATAATCCAGCTCACCGTCCGCCAGAATATCTACTTCGGCCGACTTTAAAACTCGAATGCCGGAGAGCCGTTCGTTCAGCCGGTCGATCAATCGGATCTGGTTCCACAGCTCTTCGACGGGTACCCCGCGCGCGATTTTCAAACTCTGCGAATGATCCGTGATACCGATATATTCGTAGCCCAACTCCTGCGCGGCCCTGGCCATCTGCTCGATAGAATGCGCGCCGTCGCTGGATGTGGAGTGCGCGTGCAACTCGCCCCGGATATCCGCGGCAGAGACCAGCGCCGGCAGCGTGTTCGTAGCCGCCTGTTCAACCTCCTTCAGTCCTTCTCTGAGTTCCGGCTGTATAAAAGCCAAACCGAAGTGTCCATAAAAATCTGCCTCGCTCGGCCACGGAGCTTGCGCCTTCAATGCCTTCAATGAACCTGTCACGCGGGCGAGTCTTTTCAGGTGACGTACCGACCCCGTGCAGATAATCGATTCGAGACCCCATTCCTCTTTCGACGCAGCGCGCACCCGCAACAGAATACCTGCGGAGAGGGCGAACAGTGCTTCGTCTTTGCCACCGCCGATTCGCGGCGTTCTCCCGCCGAAGCGTTCCAATTTGCGCGCCATCGCGGCAAAATCTTCGGTCTCGACCACGAATGAAATCTCGTCGATGACTTCCACGCGCCGCCGGTAATCACCCGTCACCTGCACACGTCGAGCACCGCACTTCTCCAGCAGAAATTCCTCGATCGATTTCCGAAGATCGTCCGCGCGATAAAGCAGCATCGCATGCGTTTCGGTAAGGCCCTGCCGAACGTGTTGGGCCATGCGCGCGCCCAGCGCTTTTTCGATTTCTCCCGCTTCCAATCTCTCTTTCAGTGCCTCAATCGATCCGATGCCCAGCTTCTTATACACACGCAAGACGCGCTTGGGATCGAGGCGTGAATACTGGCTGATGCTGGCCAGTTCCGTGTTCGCGCTGGAGCGGAGCTTTTCCAGTTTCGCAAGCGTACCCGTCAGAACGATCTCGCGTATGCCCGCCGCTATTCCTTCACCAATCCCTGCAAACACGGTCAGGTCGGCATTGTCATGAACCAGTTCATCGATACTTTCGGAGAACGTCCTGATCCGGGCGGCAGCTCGCTGATAGGCTTTGATTTTGTAAGGATTCTCTTTTCCGGCCGCCATCAATTGAGCCAGACTGGCCAACCGGTCTGCAATCTCGGCGTTGCTCATCGCCGCAGGCGCAATTGATCCGGTCTTGTCTGAAGCATTCACGATCGACCCTTCTCGACGAACTGGCCGAGCCGAAGCGCAGATGATGAAATTACTTTCGCATCTGCCATAGCGCCAATAATTTCGATCGCCTGGTCATGTTCGCGCGCGGTGCGGGCCGCGCAGCAATCCGGCGGAACGATGATCTTGTAGTCCCGCATATTCGCATCGTGCGCCGAACAGAGAATGCAACTGTTAGTTGTAAGACCCGCCAGAATGACCGACGACGCTCCCAGTTGCCGCAGCAGGACATCGAGCGGCGTCTGATAAAACGCGGAGTGCATTGGCTTCAAGACGAAGTAGTCGTCTGCCTCGGGCTTGATGTTCGTCACAAAATTACGTCCACGCGCTTCTGGTCGGACACAGTGGGCGAGCAGTTTATTGGCGTCGGACCGCCATTGTCCAAAATTGTCGTTTACGTAGATGATTGGAATCCCTGCGGCGTGAACGCGTTTCTTTAAGCGGCAGAGATTTCCACCGATCGCTGCGGCGCGGCGCAATATACTGGCGCCGTCAGGGAACTCGAAGTGATTAATGACGTCGATCAGGAGCAGGGCAGCGGACGTTTTGCGTTGCTGCTTTTTCCCATCAGGCATTGCAGGATCTTCTTCAGAACATGTGGCGCGGAGCCGCAGGTTGAGCGGACGCGCAATACAACGAAAAAGCCACTGCAATTGAATTGCCGTGAAACCCAGCGAATCGGAAACTCTGCACCAAATGTCCGCGGCGCGGCGCGGCGCGCTCAGCGCCGTCCCATCGCCCATCACTTCCCTGGCGTCATCAAAACCGGCTCCAGCACTCTCGCAGGCTGGGTCAGTTTCTTGTCCTCAACTTGCAGCGTCATCACGTATTCGCCCGGACTCGCTTGCGTAAACGCGGCGCCACCGCGCCCTGCTGCGCGTCCCGCGCTGCCTGGCTCCCGCAGATCCCACACCAGTTCGTTCAGCCCCTGCTTGCCCTGCGCCGTCAAATGCCGCAGCTCCTTTCCGCTCGCGTCGGTTACGGTCAGAATGACAGGCTCCTTCGGCGCGTCTTTCAGGTAGAAAACCGCCTTCAGCCCGCTCGGCTCGTTCGGCGTAATCACGCTCCTGTCTCCATAGAACCGGAAGTTGCCCATTGCGCGGGTGACTCTCGCCCCTTCCGGTTTCACCGGAAAGAAATACGCATTCTCGGCCAGCATATCCTCCTTCAAGTGGCGCAGAAACGCAATGTTGGTGATCCAGATGCCGCGGCCGTAGCTTCCCAGTACGAGGTCTGCCTCGCGCGTCTGTTCGACCAAATCCATCACCGCCACCTGCGGCATGTTTCCACGAATAGACACCCAGCGCTGACCGCCGTCGATCGTCGCATATGCCCCGCCATCTGTCGCCGCAAACAGAAGCTTCGGATTCACCGCGTCTTCCATCACCGCGTTCACCGAGCGCTGCGGCAGGTCGGCGGAAATGTTCTCCCATGTCTGTCCGAAGTCCGTTGTCTTGAAGATGAATGGACGCGGATCGTCGCGGCTGTAAAGCGACTTCGATACGTACGCCGTTCCCGCGTCGAATCGCGAAGGCTCCACGCGTGTCACGTATGCGTCCTCCGGACCGCCCGCCGCCGCGATTTTTGACGTCACGTCCGTCCATGTTGCTCCCGCGTCACCCGTCACATGCACCCGTCCATTTTGCGAACCTACCCAGATCACTCCGGCTTTGGCCGGCGATTCGCCCAATGTGGTAATTGTGCCTCCGCGGCCCGCGCCACCAGGCGCCGCGGCGCCCACTATGACGCCGCCGGAAGTCGTCGTTGCCGGGGCGGCATTCTGTTGCGGAGACAAGGTCAGATCTCCGCTGATCTCCTGCCAATGATCCCCACGGTCCATCGAGCGCAGCAGCATTTGGGCGCCGGTGTAAAGAATTGCCGGATCGTTCGGCGATAGGCGGATCGGCGCGGTCCAATTGAAGCGGTAGGGTACGCCCTTTCCCGGTTCGCGCACCGGCAAAATATTCTTGCGCGTATAATTTTTCTGATCGACGCGCCAGTGTTGGCCGTTTTCACTAGTCGTATAGAGCCAGCGGCTGTCAGCGGGATCAACCTGATCGTTCTCGCCATCGCCGTTTCCCACCGTGATCCATTCTTCCGGTCCGACTCCGCCCGACCAGCTATTCACCGGACCTTTCCAGTGCTCATGATCCTGCTCCCCAACGTAGATGTGGTACGGATTGTCGTAATCCACCGCAATGCTGTTGATTTCTCCCAGCGGAAGATCCGGGAAGTGTTCCGACGTCTGTCCGCCGTCGTAACTGGCGAACACGCCGCCGTCCGATCCGATCAGAAAACGCTTCGCATTCGAAGGATCGATCCAGAGCGTCCGAAAGTCTCCGAAATTGCGCGCCAGAAGAACTCCTGGACGATTGCGCCGCTGTCCCACCGCTGCCGCCTCATCGTTCTGCTCCGGATTGCGCGCCCGCTGAAATCCCGGCCACGTCTTGCCGCCGTCCTCCGAGTAATAAAGGTTGTCGGTCAGCGCATAAATGCGGTCCGGATTTTCAGTATCCACGCGCATCATTGTGAACGTATTGGGCGCTTTCGAAATCTCGGCCATGTCGCCGGTATTCATGCGCCGCCACGTTTTCGCAGCATCGGAGGTTCGGTAAATTTCCGTGCCTGTTGCGCGCGGCCTCCGCGCGCCGGAGGCGCCGTTCTGATTCGAACCGCCGCGGCCTGGCGCCGTTTCAGTCTCTGCCGGCTCGCCGGCCCTGGGATTCTGATTGTCCAGGATCGCGTAAACAATCGATGGATCTCTGGCGTACATCGCCAATCCAATCCGTCCCATGCGCTTTTCCGGCAGACCCACGGTACACTTCTGCCACGATTTGCCGCCATCCGTTGTCTTGTAAATCCCTCCCTGCCCGTTGTCCGCCGGCGCCACAGGGGGAACCGGAACCGGCTCGCCGGCCGCCCGCAGGTTACGCCGCCACATTGCCGCATAAAGAATTTTCGGATTCTTTGGATCCATCGCCAGA